>CAXHNU010000079.1:0-15070 GCA_964017555.1 uncultured Butyricicoccus sp.
GCGGAGTCTGTGCCGGCATTTGGTTCAGTCAAGCCGAACGCACCAGTTTTCTGACCGGAAATCAGTGGACGGAGCCAAGTTTCTTTTTGTTCTGGTGTGCCGTACTTGAAAATCGGCCATGCGCCCAATGTTGCATGGGACGAAATGATACAGCCAGTTGTGCCGCAGAATTTGGATGCTTCTTCGATAGCGATTGAGTAGCAGATCGTATCTCCGCCGGAGCCGCCGAGTTCCTTGGGGAACTGGATGCCCATCATACCGAGCTTACGCATTTTTTCCACTGTTTCAAACGGATAGCGTTCCTGCTCGTCGATTTCTGCTGCAATCGGCTCGACCTCATTGACCGCAAATTCGCGGCAGAGCTTCTGCATCATTTCCTGCTCTTTTGTAAGCCTAAAATCCATGCTGTGAAACCTCCCAAAATAGTTTTTAGCAAATATTGAAATACACGGGCGGGAATGCCCGGCTTTTTGGGGCTAGCTGATAACCACAGCCATACCTTTGCCGGGACGTGCATAACCGTCCGGGCATAAAGCGAAGTATTACAACACGCCTCTTATTGCATGTCTATGTCTATTATATCGCATCCAAAAAGTTTGTCAATAATTTAACGGCTTATTTTTAGCGGAATCCAACAAATTCATAGATTGATATTGCATAATCTTGCGCATATTGTTGCGATTTGACGGTAAACTTGTGGGAAGTGTTGATTCTGGGCAGGGGCGGCGGCGCTTAAACGCTTCTCCCAGTCTGGCGCCGCCCCCTTCCGCTCCGCTGTTTCTGCGGATCAAATTCTTCACTTTTTCAAAATATGCAGGTATTTTGCTTGCAATGTGAATTTCTTTGCCTATCCTTTTATGTTTGGAAAACAAACTGACAGTGCTGCTGCACCTCAAATGCCTGGAAATACGATTCTTCCAATGGTATCCACCGGTCACGGAACTGTATGGCAGCTTGCTTGCCATTGCGTGCCTGAATGCGCTGCATCTGCTTTTCCGGATCAACATCTAAAAATACCCGCAAATCATAAAAATCTCCAAAAGCTGGATGACAGCTATATGACCCTTCTATGATTGTGATTGGGTTTGGTGTGATTTCCCGCACAGCAGCAAGCTGCATGGTTTTGCAGTCAAACGCTTGATAAGTAAATGATTTTGCCTGTTTTAGCGGCGTTAATACTTCATCAATAAAGCGTTCATAATCAATATTTCCGCCGGGCTGTGCCAACCGCTGCGGGGTACGCTGTACAGGGCGCAGGAAAAAATCATCCATATGAATCACATGACACGCCAATTGTTTTGCGAGTAATGCTGCAAGTGTTGTTTTGCCTGCTGCACAGCGTCCATCTATAGCGATAAAAACTGCTGATTTATCCATCTGGCGGACTGCACTGGTGATTGCCGCAATTATTTTTTCCATGGGTTATTCCCCTGTTTTCCGGGTTTCACATTTGCCGAACTTGACCAGCCCGGTTTGGTGCAAAGCAAGCATAACCGCCGGAATAAATACCAGTTGCAGGATAATGCCTGGAATTGCGTTCAGCAGTGAACCTGCCAAAAACATTTCCATGGTAAAACTGCTGCCGCCGAGGCCCAATAGTATAGCCTGCACAATGCCCCAAACAATACGCCCCGCCACCATAGCCAATATCAAGCTGCGATATAAGGCAATCATGCACTTATGGCGGGAAATTGCATAACAATATCCTGCAACCAGTCCATATGCAGCCAGTTCAAACGCCATTGAAACAGCGGTTAAAAGGACTGGCATACCAAAAAGCAAATAACGTAAAAACGGCAAAATAAACCCGATTGCCAAACCGTAGGGCGCACCGCAAATAAAACCGCAGAGCAACACAGGGATATGCATTGGCAACAGCATTTTACCGATTTGTGGGATTTGCCCAGTAAAAAAGGGCAGCACCAAACCTATAGCAAGGAACATTGCGGATATTGTCAGCCGCCATATAGGATTGCTTAATTTTTTGTCCATTCACGGATTCTCCTTTGATAATCTGGGAAATATTTAGATACCGCAGCTGCTATATACTTCATATATCCCATTTTGGGTATTCCAGATAGGCAACCTTAGCGCCAAAAAGTATCCACACCTATAGGTGTGGATACTTCTGCAAAAACTGTATGGATTATTGGCAATGCCCATCACAAAAGCCTGCATCATGTGCATGGCCACAGTAAGATACACCATGATGGCTGTGCTGTTTCAGAATAATGCAGCCCCTCCGGGTGCAAAGCGCACGGCAATTCCCATCACAAATCCCGTTTTCATGTGCATATCCGCAATAGGTAATGCCATCATGTATATGCTGTCCAGCAATGGTACAGTTAGCGTCCGGACAAGTTGTAATGACAACTGGCTGTTCTGTGGCAGGCTGTACGGCTGGTGCTGTTTGTGTATTTGCAGCTGGCGGCGCATAATACTGCGTCGTTGTGGTTTGGCAGACCTGATGATGTCTGCTGTGGTGACCGCCATGATGCCCATGCGCAGAAGCAGGTGTCATCCATGCCGTTGCCAGCAACGCGCAGGTCAAACAAACTGCAAAGCATTTTTTCAGTTTCATAATGATCCATCCTTTCCGACATAAATTGTATCAATTGCTTATACAGCGGGGATTTTATCATCCCCGCTGTATGCTTTCCCCAAGCACATCTCTGCGCTTCTGATTTTATTATACTACAAATTATTGCCCGCGCAAGCGGAATTTTGTGACGAGCTGCCGCAACATCGCTGCCTGCCCAGATAATTCTTCGCTGGCTGCTGCACTTTCCTCCGCGGTAGCGACATTTGTCTGCACAACAGTTGAAATCTGGTCAATCCCTTGGGCAATTTCTGCCGCATTGGCATCCTGTTCTTGGGTATAACTTGCAATTCCATCAATCAGTTTGCCCATTTCATCGGCATCCGCAACCACTTTCATCATAGATGCAGCCGTATCTCTTGCCGCTTGCACACCTTCATCCATTGCCCCAACGGTCTGGCTCAGCAGTTCTGTGGTTTCCTGCGCGGCAGCAGAAGACTTACCCGCCAAAGCGCGCACTTCATCTGCAACAACAGCAAACCCTTTCCCTGCTGTGCCCGCACGTGCGGCCTCCACAGCAGCATTAAGCGCCAGAATATTGGTTTGGAATGCAATATCTTCAATGGTTTTAACGATTTTATGGATCTCTGTGGATTTGTCGCTAATACGCTGGATAACAACTGTCATATTCTGCATTTTATCATTGCTTTCCAGCAAGCTATCTTTGACGCCTTGTGAAATCCGGCTTGCTTCCTGTGCGCCGCGTGCAATTTTATGCACACTGTCAGATACAGCATTAATATGTTCTGCCAATGCTTCCACTTCTGCAGCTTGTTCTGTGGAGCCCTGTGACAGTGTTGTTGCGCCATTGGCAACCTGTTCCGCGCCACTGGCAACATCGCGCGAAGCCGCATGGAGCTGCCCCATGGTAGCATTCAGGGAATCTGCAATCTCATCCAGTGCGATTTTTATTTTTTCAAACTCACCGGTATATTCCTGTTCCAAAGTAAATGCCAAATTGCCGCCCGCAATTTCGCGCAATTTTTCGGAAATTTCCTGGATATAAATCACATATTCCCGCAGCCGCACGGTAACTTGGTTAAAATCATCCGCGAGTACGCCGAGTTCATCGCGTGATTGATAATGGATTGTCTGGTCAAGTTCGCCTTCCGCAATACGGGTTGCAACCAGGCTGAGTTCTTTCACTGGTCTGCCAATGACGCGTTTTACCTGGATCACAACCAGCAAGATTAACAGCAACACAGCAAGCACAGCCACCGCGGACATACTGATTGTTAATTGGCTCAGTTCCCGTAATACTTCATTGCGGGATACATATGCCACAGCGACCCAATCACTGCCTGGGATTTTTTCAATCTGGATATATGTGTTGTTATAAAGTTCCAGTCCTGTACTGCCCTGCTGTATTTTGCTGCTGATATAGGTATATGTATCATCTTGTATTTCGCCAAGGCGCTGTCCAGTGATTTCGGCATCCCGGTGTCCAATGATGGTATCTGTGCGGGTATCAACCAAAAAGATTCCGCCTGTATCTTCAATCTGCACACCGCTGACAATCTGAGAAATTGAATCCAAATATACATCTGCTGCCGCGACACCACGCACCTCACCTGCAGCGGTGCGAAGCACGCCAGAAGCACCAACGACATATGACTGGCTGTCCTCATCGAAATAGACGTCGCCCAAAATGAAATCCGTTGCCTGTAAGCCGTCCTGGTACCAGCTTTTTGCTGTTGCATCAAAATCCGGCCCCGGTACAAAACTTGCATGGTATAGTGAACCATCTGTCAATGCAACATATATTCCCGCGGGATACGCGTCATTCTGCCCTGCGGTATGTTTTACATATTCAGTCAGTGCAGGGATATCCATATTTTCATATTCAATCGTATCCCGTTGGGCTTCCAGCATCGTTAATGTACTGTTCATCCAAGCCTTGGTTTCCTGTATAGTGCGTCCTGTTGTTGTTTGCAGCAGATCTTCACTTTTATCCTGCAAAGTATGGGACATTTGGAAATAAACAATGCCCAGCAAGAATGCCATCGCAATAATAGCGCTGCCGACAATTGCAAACGCCAACTTGCCAGTAATCCCCCAGCCCCTCCGGACCTTACCAGGTTGTGTTTCTGTTTTCATACGCAATACCCCTTTGAAAAAAAGTTTCCTCTAATCATGGTATTTAGCAATTCGGTTTTCCTAGCCCTCAAATGGGAAATTGGTGTAAATACCATAGTAATTATATCTGCGGCAAAGCAAAAAAGCAAGTGTTTTCCCCACAAAAATGCGGAAATCAATTTCTTGAAAATGACCCACTGAAAAGGGGAAAACTGGCACGCCACAGGCGTGATTGTGAGATATTCGCAGCCTATATAGGAACCTCTCCAGCACATTCACGCCACCCTTGCACACGCGGGCATCTGAACTGCCCAAGCAAACCCGTTTCCGACAAACCAAAGCGACTTGTTGAGGCAAATACGGCAGCAGCCAGCCAACAGGAATGTGAATACCAATATTCTGTAGTCCTGCCTCTGGGGAGAGGCTTTATCAATGACTATTCTATTATACAAGGCTGTGAATGATTTATGAATACCGATTTAGCATATGCCGATCCCATTCGGAAAGAAGAAATGAATTTTGCGGCATTTACACAGTCGCAGTATCGCTGGCACAAAACAAAAACACACATTCTAAGCATTTTTACATACTTAAAATGTGTGTTTGCGATGGTGGAAGTTACAGGGCTCGAACCTGTGACCCTCTGCTTGTAAGAGAATAAAAGTTTTCCCGAAATCCGGGACTTTTCTGCCATAGTGCAACAGTAGGTGCAACACAAGGAATATTTTACGCAAGCACACACTTTGCTAGCAACTTCACCCTGTTTACTATGACTTGCAGGGATTTTATTTGATTTATTTAGATCGAACTAATGCTTCGATCTAAGGAACGCCTTCTCTGAAATCAAGTGTAATTGGATTGCAAGGCTTTCGAGGCATTTTGATGTAAAGTGTAGCTCTATCATCATAACCATAGTCCAAAAAGTTTTTAATAGGATACAATTCATTTAACACTCGAAAATATGTAAGCGACTTGTCTTGTGTACAAATAAAGCTAAATGGGATATGCGCAAATTCACTCCCAAAAAAGTGTTCACCAGTATTGATATTTATATTCATTTGCATTTTACTGATTTTCGTTTGTCGAGTTGTTTGCATATACATTCTTATGTCCATATTTGTCGGAAATGTTCTTTCGTAAGGATTAAGTAAAAATTCTTTTATCTTTGGATTTTGTGTACACCATTCAGATCCATTTACACTTGCAAAACAAGAAACTACTTGCTTAAAAACTCTTAATGGGTAAATGGTATAAGGAACTGCAAGCATCCCACTTGCATTATACTTATAATACCGCATCCCCTGTACCGCAAATTCTGCGTATGCCGCTCCATACCATGTACCAGTTAGATTGTTACAATCGGCACAGAGTGTACGCAGCCCCGCACCATTTTGGGAATTCAAAAATTTGCTGTTATTTTCAAGTATAAATTTATTAAAATCATATAGTTTTATACTTAGCCTGTTAAATGCCGCTTTTGGAGGAATATGCTCAAAAGTGAGTCTTTTATGTTTGCCACAAATACAACACGTCCCATAAATTTTACTCGCCATAATTTACGCCTCCTTTATTTAACTTTATTATGCCGCAATTCCATTTAATTGAATCAAGTTTCTACTCTTTAAAATATTCTCGATTTCTAAAGTAAACAGGTATACTTTTGTTATAGTCTATACTATTCTTCAACTTTTGCAACTATATAAATGGTTGTATAGATAGTGAACGCCCTACAACGCGATCAACGCAGCAGGACGCTTTCCCTAGTATGGGTGTCGAAGCCGTAACGGGGGTATTTACAGTATATTATATATTTCGACCTTTTTGTTTCAAACTTTACTGAACAGAAAAGTGTTTTTAATATCCATGACAGAGAAATTACCACTGTCTGCCTTTTCTACAATACTAATATGGTTTGTACCCACGCCTTTTGAACCATAGAATTGTCGGGTTATAGAGTGCATCCAGATGATTTTTTTGCGAAACAAGTTCCAGTCTGCATACCGATTTTGAAAGTCTGAAACAGACGTTTTGTCATACGGCACAACGCTTGCCGGAATCTCGGTGGCATTGGCGCAAGTTGACAAAAATTAAGACATTTGATGCAATAGCAAATACAACACCAATCCCCTAAAATATAAGTTTCGATTAGGGCTTGTTTTAAAAATAGAATACCCCCCCTAGATTTAGGCGTTGAATAGACGATATCTGGTGCTGAGAGTACTAGATATAGATTTATCAAACAAGCCCTAGATATAGAGATTATATTGTGTATATTCTGAAAATAGCAGTTACTGCTATTGAGTCATCATATCATGAAAATCTAACGTTACTAAAGGCGTTCGGTTATTAGGAAGTATTTCTGATATAAATTTTTCTGCTTTCCCCCACCAATCATTTATTATAAGTTTAGGAGAATTCCCTATAACAAGGAAGTAACCATCTAACTTCGGCGTTGCTAGATTTCCGTTTACTGGACATAAAACAGCAACAGCAATCAGCCCAAAAATAATGCGGTTACTCAAACGGACTTTACCTTTTTCAATTTCGATGCGTGTGATTTGGGCTGGACCTGCAGCATCTTCTAACAATTCAAATCCATTTGGAAGTTCCGCTCCGTGACTATGAGAACAACGGTGAATACCATAAATAACATCAGCAATATCTGGCTTACCTTGAGATGCCTTAGCATGGGGCAAGATTAAAGGAAATCTTGTTTTTATAAGGTTGACACCTGGAGCACCCATAGGACCAAGGATGTTATAATTTTCACGTAACAGTCTAGTAAAACGTGCATTGCTACCTTCACTAGGATAAATTTTTACTGCAGTTCCATCTATAGCATTGCAGGCATGAAGCATGGCAGATTCAATTTCATGTTGTTCCCAGTCGTTAATTGCTTTTCGGATAGAATCAGAAATTTTCATATGTCCTCATTTCTTTTTGCATACAATTATTTTAATTTTAAGTATACCATATTTCAATGGTTATGTCGATATAATTATTATAAAGCCATTAAATGTTATGAGGTTCTTGACAGACAAATGAAAGACTTAAAATTATAGTATTATGTAGGAAACTAGAAGTTAATCTCTTTTACGATTATGCGATACCATACATATCAAATTATTAATTAAATTTTCAAAAGCATTATAATTTTTAATATCTATACTGAGTATAAAAAAATTTCAATTTCATATTGAAATATCCTGTATTATATGATATACTCATGTCAAAGGAAGGGATTATATGAATCAAAGAACAAAGGATCTTCTAATCAACACCCCTATGATTAAGGTTAGCAAAAAAGTGATTTCATTCAATGACAACAAGTCGAATTCAAGCACAAATTTGCAAATTAGCAATATTTCGAGTGTTTCAGTGCGACCATATCCCGAAACGACGATTCCGCGCAGTATATGGGTGCTTTTAGTTATCGGATGTATGCTATTGTTTATATATATTTCCAGCGATGAATATGAACGGGATGATTTGCTTTTGTTTCTTTTCCTCGGGTTGATGTTTGTTGGAATATCAATAGCTGTTATCTATTACATAGTTAGCGGAAATGAAAACTTGGGGAAATTTATGAAAATCTCCATGAACGGTGGTGACTCATATTTCTTTACAGCAGATACGCTGTTCCTTGAAAAAATGGTAAGTGTGATTTCTTTTTGTATTGATAACCCAGATAAAAATAAGGGGGACACTATTATTAGTGTAACAAATAGCAGAATACTTAATTCTCCTATGGTTAATTCAAATGGAGATGTTTCGATTAATCAATAATCTTAAGAATGTGAGGTTTACAATGAGTACAATAAAGGTTACTGGTGGAATAATAACAAATTCTCCTATGATCAACGGCAACGCTCCTGTAATTATAAATGGAGGTACCTCTTTTGATTGGGCTAAAATTGAGGAAGAATTACAGAAAGTAATAAATCAATTGCCTACGAACAGCGATGAATATTATGAATCCCTATCCTTAATGGATATCATTAGACAAAGGGATAAGGATCGCTTTTTACGGGCAATTAAAAAGAATGCCAAAACGTTTGGATCGAATCTTTTTTGTTCTTTTGCAAGTAGCTTTTTGGTAAACGCTTTAAAACCTTGAATTTCCGTGAATGTTGGTTAATAAGAGGCATAAAGCTGCATAATATTGTCCGTCTTGTTTTAATATATGCTTATTAAAGCCCTGTTCTCATGAAGGTGAACAGGGCTTTAATCATGCATTTTGCAGCAATTGAAGCCTTAGAATAATTGCAGATATCATATATCTGACCTTTATTGAATGAAAAAATTTTTATTCTCCGTACGCCCCAGCATTATCATCGACAACAAATTCCCTAAGCATATCTTCTGAAAGATCTAGCACACCATCGCCTGTACCTTTCAGAAATCCCTTTCTCACCAACTTAGAAATTGTCGGCTTTGCCCAATCAGGCATATCCTCATAATATTTGTATCGCACTTCGCTTTCCTCCTCTGTTTTACCCAGTGTTTTCATTGCATGTTTGATATGCGGCAATAGATTTTTCAAGAAAGCATCCTTGGTGTTGCCGCCAAAGAACGCGGTTCCCGGGCAGGTCTTTGCGCTCTTTGCTGGATGATAATCGCCCAGCGCCTGTCCTTTTGCTGTCCACCAGGCGTGATAAGTAATTGCCGTTTCCGGCTCCAATCCAAACACCTTACACAGCACGGCAGTCAAGGTAATAATCGCATTCGCCTGTTCGGCGGTCATCTTGTCATGCCCTTTATCAAAATTGCCGAAATTCTCAATGCAAATCGCGCCTTTATTTGCCCCAACAATCCCAGCAGGGTCTTTCTCTAGGCTTCTGCCGGTGACAATCAGCCCATCCGGGAACACAGTAAAATGCTGTGCAATATCAGCAAAACCACGTGCCAAATGACTTTGCCGCATGGATGCCTGTCTGGTAAAATGGTTTTTCCCGTCAAAATGCCGATATTCCGGCGACCAGGTATGATGCAGCTGCACCAGCCGGATTTTCCGTTTGGGCATACGCCCCGTTAAAAAAGATTCCGCTTCATCTGGTCGAAACATCAAAAAGCCGTCATTTGCCATCATCATGTCCACCGCCTAACTGCTTTGCCACCTGATGCACACCAGTTGCCGCCAACCCAGACACAATCCCAACCGCCACAGCAGAAATATAATCTGTCGCTGCAAAGTCCGGCATGATATACATCGCGGCAACACCCAGCACCGCACCTGCAATACCGCATACAATCGGCAGCCACTTATTATCCACCGCAGTTGCCTTTACAATCTGTGCAATCAGATAACAAATCACTGTGATTGCGGGGATTGCTGTAAAACCTAAATTCTCCATATGTATAACCGTTCCTTTCATTCATCTTCATGTGCTGCCAGATTTAAATGTTTTTCCAGCTTGTCCAGCGCATCTGTCACCGGGCCATTACAGCCCTGTTCTTTCAGTCCTTTCAAACAAGCTGAGATACCATAACAAATCAGCGTCTGTTCCCTGCGGATAGCAGCAAGTTCCTTTTCCTGCTGCTTAATGCGCGCCACAAACTTGATGCCCCAAACGATTACACCGCCAATGACACCCAAGGCAGTCAGCAGGGAAGCTGCTTTAATGATGGTATCCGCGCTGATGGTTACTTGCATAATTTTTCATCACCTCCTTGCCCTATGCACAGAAAATGTATCAAGTTGCCTTCAAAAGGGCAACTCCACGAAAATTATTCCTGTTGTTCCGTCCAGCCATAAACGCCCGGCTCCCAAACATTATTATCCGCATCACTTATCCAATGCTTATCTTTATGGGAAACCTGCGCCCCTTTTGGATAGGCATCCATCGCCCCAATAGGCTGGCTCCATGCAGGAAATTGTTCCATCGGGTCAGCAATTGCCACCCATAAGCTAGGTGCGGCATCTGGTGTCCAGCTTTCCTGTGACGTGTGCGCCTGCAAACAGCGATATAACTTACCGCCATATCTGCGGATGTTCCCAGGCTGATAATTCACCGAAACAGTCCACGGCGCAAACATATCCGCGTGTTCTCCTGCGGTCGTGTCGTCAATGCTTCCGGCTTCGGCAAGCGTAACAAATAAAATTTCATTTGTTTCGGTTGCTGTTTTAATTTCCTTTCCGGCATCAACTTCCAACAACAATACAGTATCTTGGCTTCCGTCTAGTGCATCTTTGCCAAAAAGATGATACGGTGTGCCAGCAAATGCAATCCCTGCTGCATCCACCTCGGCACATTCTACATAACACCCATTTGGGGAAAGCCTGATAAAAATAGGCTTATCAGTCATGCCGATTTCTGTACCTGTTTCGCTGATAATTTTATACATTCTATGTCACCCTTTCATACCAATCAGCCTTGCTATATATTGCAGCGTATCAATATCTGCTTCATAAAAATCATGATTCCATAGCCAGAAATCTTCATGGTCAATGCGTTTGTATTTCCGGCATATGCTATCAGTCCAAACTTTATCCCAGCGGACTTGATAATTTTTATCCCGGCTTGACAGTATTTTGATAATACCCATAGTCAGCTTGCCGCGCTCCAGCCCATGCCCATCATCATTACGGGTAAAATGCTGTTTTGCATTTTCGCTGGTGCAATAGCAAACGGTTTTCCCGTCAAGCGTTATCAGTAAATCGCCATCTGCAAACAATTCTGTCCCATATGGCAGGTTCAGCCGCTCTCCGCATAATGCAAGCCCCTTAAACCTTTTGAAAGTGATAAATTCCATATCACGCCACCATAAAACAGGGGGCAAAGCCTCTTGAAGCGCCCGACCACGCCGCATAAGATTCAATACAGAAATAACTTACGTTTGACACATCAACAGAGCGCGTCCAATAAGTGCAGCGTGTGCTATCACTTATGGTATTAGCATTGTGCTTACATTTAAGAAGGTTATTCCCGGTTTTAAAGTAGTCATATTGCTTTTGAAAATTCTGTTCTGCTGAATTTGCGCAATAACGCGCACCATGCATTTCAAATTCTGCAAGCAGCCAGATTTTATCTGACGTTGCTGTAACATAGCTAGCAGCATCTGTGCCACCGCCCCGGTTATCGCTGTATTTCGTACAATAAGCAATAATATTTTGCCATTCTGTTGGAAGAGCGTTCAAGAAAGCAGGGCAGATAGTATTACGCATATAACTGTTCCTCCAGCCACCAGAGTTATGTCCATCGGCATTAGCAGCCATTTTAAAGTCCAGTGGTATAAAGTCAAGAGGGAAATAAAGAAAAATTCAAAGAAAATAGAGTAATGAAGGAGGCGCCATAGCGTAAAAAGGCAACACTAACCTAAGCCCTGTCTGTGGATTTTAAAAATTTTCCAAACAGGACTTGTATATCCAGAGTGGCGAATGTAAACTTAGCCCTCTGGCAATTTATACAGGCGGTTGTCTTTCAGCAGTCGAAAGACGAGCCGAACCAGTTTTCTGGCAGTTAAAGCGAGTGCGCGTTTATGCTGGTGCCTGTTGACCTCTTTGAATTTGAGGTCGTAGTAGCGCCGGAACTCGGAGTCGCATCTTCTCACAGAGTTGGCGGCTTCCAGCAGGTAATAGCGGAGGAAACGGTTGCCGGATTTGATGAGTTTCTTATCCTGGGCTTCAAATTCCCCAGACTGATGCTGTGTCCAGACAAGACCAGCGAATTTAGCCACGGATGCCTGGGATTGAAAACGGTTGACATCGCCGATTTCGGCGATGATACCGGCGGAGTAGACCCTGCCGATACCAGGGATGGATGTAAGAGTGTTAGGGATGATCTCAAATTGTTGCGCAATAGCCTTGTCCAAAACCTTGATCTGCTTTTCCAAAGCCCGCATCGCAGCAATAGAAACAGCCATCGCCTGGTTCACAGAGTTATTTACAGTGACAGGCAGACGATAAGAGTTTCTGGCAGCGGCTTGAATTGCCTTAGCTTTGGCGGCTGGATCAGCGAAGTTACGGCCTTTTTCATCAATGAACGCCGTCAGTTCATCCAGATCAGCATAAGCGAGCTCGTCCACCGTTTCAAACCGTTCCATAAGTGCGAGAGTGGTAGCGCTGGTGTTTGCTATGTCCTTATCCTGTGCCAATCCAGAGCATTTCAAAAACAAATAGTTAGCAAATCGCTGTTTTTCTCGGGTTAAGTCCTGAACAGCGTAGAATCTGGCTCTGGTCAGCATTTGAAGGGCTTTGTAGCGGTAATCGTCCATGTAAACCTCCTTGCCGATGCGTCCAAATCGGAGCTTGTCGGCGATCACAAAGGCATCCACATCGTCGTTTTTAGGCAGCTCAGGGTAGGACTCTTTGAATTTGTTGATCAGTTTAGGGTTGAGCACATGGATCTTCCGGGGATACTGACCCAGTTTCCCGTCCTCGCGGAGGGCATAGACCAGGCTGTCCCCGTAAATAGAAGTAGCTTCCATGCCAATCACCACACCCTCTAATCCCTGGGATTGGATCGCCGACACAATCCGCTCTGTCAACAGTTTAGCACCACCGCGATTGTTTTGCATCTTAAAACTGCTGTGTTTTTCGCCGTCCGGCTTCATCAGGTATACTGCGTTGTTTTGACTTCCCACATCAATGCCTACGAATAATTGATTCACGATTTTCACCTCCCCTGTGTTGGAATTTCAGGCCAGCAGGCTTTGAGATACCCATGATATCCGGAGCATCAGCAACCTCGCGTATCAGAATTATTCCGGGACGGGCTAATGCGATAAGCTCCCACTGCTAAAGGAGCAACCCGCCTCCCGGCAAACAGCCAGTGAGTTGGCAGCTAACTTCCGGCTCAGGGGAACTGACTTTAAAAGCAGCAGCCTTTCGGCTCTGCGGGAGGTAAGAGAACTTCGCCCTGCTGTCCTACAGCTATTGTATCACGGGTATCTCATTGCCTGCTGATACTTAAACCTATTAATCTAAAACTTATTATACGAGGAAGTATATTCATTGGTATCGTTGACATTAGGACCAACATACCCGCCATCTACAAATGCAATATCTATCTTTCTATAATTTCGCCCAACTTGAAAGTGAATTGTGTTATTTCCTTCTATACTGGGGTTGTGATTAAAACCAATAATAAAAGCGTAATATGTATCATTTATTGATAGTGTGCCAAACTTGCCGTTTATTTTAATTCCAATCGCGTCGCCTACGCTCCAAAGATTTGGAGCCTGTCCAGCTTTCGCAGCCGCTTGGATTTGTGCTGGTGTATTATCCGCCAATGTTGTACTGGGAATACTTGATGTAACATTAACGGTCTTATTTGCCGATGCGGTATGATTGGTACCTGCGGCAACATGGATAGTAATTGTTGCACTTCCACTTTCCTTGCCTGTGACAGTAACAGTTGTACCAGACACACTGACAGTTGCAACTGCTGTATTGCTGCTGGTTGCAGTAATTACGCCATCGCCTGCCCTTGTCACAGATATTGTTCCTGTTTTACTTGAGATATCCAACGACAAAGACGTTTTATCCAATGACAAGCTGCCCGCAGCTTTGGCAATTGACCATGCAACAGTTTTTGCACCTGCTGTACCATCGTTCCATTGATAATTGGATGTTGGTGTAAATATTGCGTTGTATGTGCCTGCATTTGTGCCGGATGTTGCACCGCCAACGGTCAGCTTTGCGGCATCGTAGTTATTCCAGGTTGGACTTTGAGCGCTGCCGTTATAAGTCAGTGTGCCGTTTTGCGTTGGAAGTGAAACAGTAGCTTTTACAATCACCCACGTCACAGACTTTGCATCAGTACTGCCATCCTCCCAGAAGTATCCATCTTTTGGGGTAAATGTTGCAGTATAAGTGCCTGCATCTGTGCCAGATGTTACGCCGCCCAGCGTCATAATATCTGGATTATAGCTATTCCAAGTAGGGCTTTGAGCGCTGCTGTTATAGGTCAGCGTGCCGTTCTGCGTCGGTACAACATGAATGGTATTATTGATTTTTGTAATTTCCCGAAGCGCCTTTTCAGCGGTTGTTTGGGCTGTTGCCGCTGCCGTAGCATTCGCGCTGACTTGCCGCCGGATATCTGGATGTGCTTCCATATCAATATTGTGGGCATTAATCGTGCCGCTTAGATCAATTGCTGGCAACTGACCTGCCGGTATTTTCCCACTCTCATCCAAGTCCGCTTTGCTTTCCATCGCAGCATCAATCTTATTCCAGTTTTCATTTAGTGCCACATCAATATTAAATGTTTGTGCGCCATCTTCCTGCGGGTTATACTGGAATAACCCCAGATTTTTTGTTTGTTTACTCAACGCTATCACCTCGGAATGCAAAATTATGGATTGTACAAGTTCCCAATTCAGCAAGCGGCATCCCATGGACTTCCCGCACCAGTAAATACCGGAACAGATAATCAATCGGGATATGTGCTGGGC
>CAXHNU010000080.1:0-14962 GCA_964017555.1 uncultured Butyricicoccus sp.
ATATCTTCCGGGATATCCTCATCACGGACATCCTTGCCAAGGTCATCATAATAAACCTCAGCGCGCATGGTCATCAGATCGACGATGCCTTTGAAGGTATCTTCCGCGCCGATTGGCAGCTGGATGGCAACCGCATTACATTTCAGGCGGTCTTTCATCATGCTGATAACATTAAAGAAATCAGCGCCCATGATATCCATCTTGTTGACGAATGCCATACGCGGGACATGATAATCATCTGCCTGGTGCCATACGGTTTCGGACTGCGGTTCTACGCCGCCCTTTGCACAGAATACGGTAACTGAACCGTCGAGGACACGCAGCGAACGCTGTACTTCAATGGTGAAGTCAACGTGCCCTGGGGTGTCGATGATATTGATACGGTGATCCTTCCAGTGGCAGGTTGTTGCCGCGGAAGTGATGGTGATACCACGTTCCTGCTCCTGTGCCATCCAGTCCATGGTTGCTGTGCCGTCATGGGTGTCGCCAATCTTATAGTTGACGCCTGTATAATACAGAATGCGTTCGGTGGTAGTGGTTTTGCCGGCATCAATGTGCGCCATGATGCCGATATTTCTGGTTTTTTCCAGAGAATACTCTCTAGGCATTGATTGCTCTCCTTTCAGAAAATCCCGCCGTCAATTAATAACGGTAGTGAGCGAATGCCTTGTTGGCCTCTGCCATCTTGTGCGTATCCTCACGCTTTTTGACAGAGCCGCCCAGGTTATTGGCAGCATCGAGAATTTCGCCAGCCAGACGCGCACGCATGGTCTTTTCAGAGCGGGCACGGGAATACTTGGTAATCCAGCGCAAGCCTAAGGTCTGGCGGCGTTCCGGGCGAACCTCCATTGGCACCTGGTAGGTTGCGCCGCCAACGCGGCGTGCTTTTACCTCGAGCGATGGCATGATATTTTCCATTGCTTCAGTAAATACCTCCAGGGGTTCGCGACCGGACTTGTCACGGACAATGTCAAAAGCACCATAAACGACCTTCTGCGCAACACCCTTTTTGCCATCAAGCATGATGGAATTGACCAGCTTGGTGACCAGCTTGGAATTATAAAGCGGGTCAGGCAGAACATCTCTCTTGGGAACATTTCCTCTTCTTGGCACTTTACTTCCCTCCTTCATTATAGATGATGATTTCACAGGTACTCAGTGAAAGTGCTTCACTGTCTTGCGCCTGTCCGAGGTTTCCCAAATACAAAATCTATATTGAAAAACACTCAGGACAAAGCGCCGGCTAATAAAAGCCGGTTTTGCTTTGGCTGAAACTGTTTGGCAGTTCAAATCAAAGTCTTTGCGGGGCAAACAAAAAATTATTTGCCAGCCTTGGGGCGTTTTGCGCCATACTTGGAACGGGCTTGCTTACGGTTTGCAACGCCTTGGGTATCCAGCGTGCCGCGGATGATGTGGTAACGGACGCCAGGCAAATCCTTAACACGACCGCCGCGCACCATAACAACCGAGTGTTCCTGCAGGTTGTGCCCGATGCCGGGGATATAAGCAGAAACTTCCATGCCATTGGTCAAACGAACACGGGCTATTTTACGCAGTGCAGAGTTTGGCTTCTTAGGGGTCATGGTTTTAACCGTTGTGCATACGCCGCGCTTCTGAGGGGCGGACTGGTCGGTCTGCTTCTTCTTCTGGGAGTTGTAGCCAACCTGAAGTGCTGGTGCTGTAGACTTTGCAATGGACACCTCACGACCCTTGCGGACGAGCTGATTAAAAGTAGGCATTCATCTTCCTCCTTCTTTATATAATTTTGTGTGGTTATGATAAACCGGCGCTTGCCGGTTATCAGCAAAAACGGGGGATAGGGCTTTGTTTACCCATTGAGGACGGCAACAACTGCTGCACCCACATCAATCATGCAGGCATCGCCAAGTTCGGCCATTGTTGCAACTTCCTCCACAGGGACGCCCATGTCACGGCACAGGTCACAGATTGGGCGCAAGATACGCTGTTCGGCATCAAGCGCGATATAAACCCGCGCTGCTTTGCCGTCGCGGATTGCCTTTCTGGACTGTTTGACGCCAACGACTTTGGCAGCCGCCGCTAATTGAGAAAGCATAGTTTTCCCTCCTATACCGCATACGATAATAGTATAACCACTCTTTGGGGCAGGGTCAAGCATTTTTTTCGGTTTCTACATTCTCATAAAGAAAACCGCGGTTTTTGGCAGGGAAACTGTGCAAATTTTAAGGCAGCAAGTCATGGAACCCGCCTGCGGCAGATAACACACCAAGTATGCCCATTTCATGAAACACTATACATGGTGATTAAGGGGCAGCGTCGGCGGCGGCTTTGCAAAGCAGCTATGCCGCAATTGATTTTCGTGGGCTATTGCAAAAAAGGCTTCCCAATATGGCAAAATTATTGTATAATGTCCATAAGGTATGTGCCAAATTTCTATTTGAGGTGATTGATATTATGGATTTCGATTTCATGGCTGAATATGAGCGCTGGCTTTCCTCTGACGCGCTGACGGCGGAAGAACGTGCCGAACTGGAAGCAATCCACGGCAATGACGAGGAAATCAAAGACCGTTTCTTTGCGCCGCTGTCTTTTGGTACAGCGGGGCTGCGCGGCGTATTGGGCGCTGGGCTTTACCGCATGAACCGGTTTACGGTCGGCGCGGCAACCCAAGGGCTTGCCAACCTAATCAAGGGCAATGGCGCAGAAGCAATGGCGCGCGGCGTTGCAATCGCTTATGACTCCCGTCATTTCTCACCCGAATTTGCACAGCAGGCAGCATGCATCCTTGCTGCAAACGGGATAAACGTCAAGCTGTATGACGAACTGCGCCCCACCCCGGAATTGTCTTTTGCCATTCGTTATTATGGCACCATTGCTGGCATCAACATCACCGCTTCCCACAACCCGAAAGAATACAATGGTTATAAGGTTTATTGGGAGGACGGCGCACAGCTTCCGCCAAAAGAAGCCGATGTGGTTGCCCGTGAAATGGGCGCGCTGGATTTCTTCAAAGACATCCAAACCATGGACTTTGAGCAGGCGAAAAAAGATGGCTTTGTTAAAATGATGGACTGGCAGACCGATGAAGCGTATCTCCAGCAGGTTTTGGCAGTTGCCATCAACCCTGACTGCGTCAAGCAGGTTGCCGATGATTTCAAACTGATTTACACCCCATTCCATGGCGCAGGCTACCGCCTTGTGCCGGAAATCCTGCGGCGCATTGGCTATAAGCATATCCTTTGCGTGCCAGAACAAATGGTGATTGACGGCGATTTCCCCACCGTAAAATCCCCGAACCCGGAAAACAAAGAAGGCTTTACCGCTGCCATCCAAATGGCAAAAGAAAATAATGTTGACTTAATCATTGGCACTGACCCTGACGCTGACCGTACCGGCATTGTCCTGCGCGACCGCACCGGCGAATATATTACCCTTTCGGGCAACCAAGTCGGCGTGCTGCTGATTGATTATGTGATTACAGCAAAGAAACTGACCGGCACCATGCCAGCCCATCCGGCTGTGCTGAAGAGTGTTGTCACCACCGAAATGGCACGCGCTGCCGCCGCCGCAAACGGTGTAGACTGCTTTGACACCTTCACCGGGTTTAAATTCCTGGCGGAAAAAATTAAACAGTTTGAAGCGACAGGTTCCCACGAATACATCTTTGCCTTTGAGGAATCCTATGGATACCTTGCGGGCGATTATGCACGCGATAAGGACGCTGTTACCGCTTCGATGCTGATTGCTGAAATGGCTGCTTATTACCGCACCAAGGATATGACCCTTTATGACGCGATGCAGACCATGTATGAGAAATATGGGTTCTATTCCGAGCAAACTATTTCCATCACCATGCCAGGCGTTTCCGGTCTGGAACGCATGAAAGAGCTGATGGCTGAACTGCGCGCCACGCCGCTTGCCCAGGTTGGCGACGCGAAAGTGGAATATATCCGCGATTATCAGCCAGGCACCCGCACCTGTGTGGCTTCCGGTGAAACCGAAACCATCGAAATGAACGGGCAGAATGTTTTGTATTATGAACTGGAAGGCGGTACAAGCTTTATCATCCGCCCATCCGGTACCGAACCCAAAGTCAAAGTCTATATCATGGCGAAAGCCGAAGATAAGGCTGCGGCAGATAAAAAAGTAGAAGCACTTGTTGCAGCTGCAAAGGAAATCGTCAAATAAACGAAAGGTTTCCGGCAGCCGGGGATGCAGGAAGGGGCATTTGCCCCCTCCCTGCGTTTCCCAGTGCGCGAAGATAAGAAAGAAGTGACAGTTTATGGGGACACGTATGACACCGCGCGAAAGGGTCGAATGGTGGATATGGCTGGCGGCTGGGCTGCTTGTATGGCTGGCAGGCGCTTTCCTTGTTACATTTTATCTGAAAGGGCGCGGCGGCGCAGTCGGCATAGAAGAATGCGCGGCTTCCTGCGTGTACCTTGGTGTATTGCTTGCCGTGCTCGCAATTGGGAATTTTGCCCGTGTACGGCTGCTTTTGCTGCTTGAAATGGTTTATGGTGTTGCTGTGATTGTCCGCGCTGTACTTGGCATCTTGATTTCCCTGCTGCTCATTGAACAGCCGCTCAGCGAAAACTGGAACCATATTTTAGATACCCTTGCTGCCCCATTTGCCGGGCTGGAATATATCGCCGCACAGCTTACCGCACATTTTATCACGGAAATCTATTGGCTGGGGCTGGCACTGATTGCCACTATCCTGGTTTTTTTGTTGTGCGCCGCAATGATGGCTGTGGGCACCCGCATCCGCCGTGACCGGGAACGGGAACGCCGCCGCAGGCAAACTTTATCCGCGGCTGCCCGCCGCGCTGCCGCAAACCGCCGCGCTTCGCGCGATGCGGTTGATTCGTTGACGGCTTCTTTGCCCAGCATCAGCAAAGGAGATGAGGATAAAAAAACATAAGTCTTTCCCTGCCCGCCTCACGGCAGGGCATTTTGCTATGCCTGCAAAAAAAGATAAAAAACTGGCGCCCCCTTGCGAAACCGCAAGCAGGGCGCCAGTTTTTTTCATGTTTATTATACAATACGGCAGCTTTCCAGCAGGTCGGTTTTCACCTGCCAGAGTTTTTTGGACAAATCCACATAATAAATCTGTGGATATTCAAACCGTTTGGTTTGATCCCAAAGCGTATCCAGTTGGGACTGGCAATAACTGCGGATGGTTTCAATATCGGGCGATTCGTAAACCTTCTGCCCTTTTTTGAATAGCTGCACCAACAGCGGCTTGGCTTCATAATCGGTGACAATTTTTTGTTTCCAAGTATGAATCGGGTGGAACAGCGTGTATGGCTGGGTATTGTCAATCACTTCATCATGCACGCATAGTACATCACCAATCGCTTTGCCATTTGCCTTGTCAAACAAGCGATAAACCTTTTTGAAATGCGGGGTTGTGATCTTCTCAACATTTTCAGAAATCTTGATTTTCGGAACAACTGTGCCATATTGATCCTCTACGGCAACCAGTTTATATACGCCGCCAAATACTGGTTCTGATTTAGAGGTAATCAGCCGTTCGCCAATGCCAAACGAATCAATCCTTGCCCCTTGTCCAAGCAAATCGGATACCAAATATTCATCCAACGAGTTAGATGCCATAATCTGCATATCCGGATAGCCTGCGGCATCCAACAGTTCCCGCGCTTTGATGGAAAGATATGCGATATCGCCCGAATCCAAACGGATACCTTTGGGGCGGATGCCAAGCGGCTTCAGCACTTCATTGGCAACCCGGATAGCATTTGGCACACCAGATTTTAATACATTATAGGTATCCACCAGGAACACACAGTTATCCGGGTAAATTTCCGCATATGCCTTGAACGCGTCATATTCCGATGGGAACATCTGCACCCAGGAATGCGCCATGGTGCCGCCTGCCGGGATTTTATAATCCCGGTCTGCCATGACGCAGGCTGTGCCATGGCAGCCGCCGATATATGCCGCCCGTGCGCCATATACCGCGCCGTCATACCCTTGCGCCCGGCGGGAACCAAATTCCAGCACCGTCCGCCCTTTGGCAGCGCGGGTAATGCGGCTGGCTTTGGTTGCAATCAGCGTTTGGTGGTTGATGGTCAAAAGGATCATCGTTTCCAAAAACTGTGCCTGTATCATCGGCCCGGCAACCGTTACAATGGGTTCTCCTGGAAAAACCGGTGTGCCTTCCGGCGCTGCCCAAACATCACATTCAAACTTGAAATCTTGTAAATATGCAAGGAATGCATCAGAAAAACACCCACGCCCACGCAGGTATGCAATGTCCTCCTCGGTGAAATGCAGGTTTTCCAGGTATTCTATGAGCTGCTCCACGCCCGCCATAATTGCATAACCGCCGCCATCAGGTACCCGGCGGTAAAACATATCAAAATAGGCGCGGCGGTCTGCCATACCCTTTTCAAAATACCCATGTGCCATGGTGAACTCATAAAAATCAGTCAACATGGTCATATTTTTTTCAATCATTACATCAATTCCCCTTTAATGCTGCGGCAGGCGTTCCCGCCTGCCGGGTGTCTTTACACCTTTCGCCTAGAATAATGATAGTACGAATTGACCAAAATTTCAAGGATAATCGCACCGATTTTCGCATTTTTAGAGTATTTTCATACACCGAGTGAATATTTATGCAATATATAAATTATTTATAACTTTCCCTTGCTTTTATCAAGGGGGCGCGTTATAATAAGATACGACAAAAATGATAACAATTCTGGAGGCATAACTCATGGAAAAGAAATATAACAAGGTTGTTCTTGCATACTCTGGCGGCCTTGACACTTCGGTGCTCATCGTATGGCTCAAAGAACATTATGGCTGTGAAGTCATTGCGGTATCCGGCAATGTCGGTCAGGCAAGCGAACTGGAAGGATTGGAAGAACGTGCGCTGTCCACTGGCGCATCCAAGCTCTACATTGAAGATTTGACCAAAGAATTTGTCGATGATTATATCATCCCGACCATGAAGGCTGGCGCATCTTATGAACAGTATCTGCTTGGCACATCATTTGCCCGCCCGATTATTGCAAAGCGCATTGTAGAAATTGCCCTCAAAGAAGGCGCGGACGCGATCTGCCATGGCTGCACCGGCAAAGGCAATGACCAAGTCCGTTTTGAACTTGCGATTCATGCGTTTGCCCCGCAAATGGATATTATTGCGCCATGGCGGTTCTGGGAACTCAATTCCCGTGAAAAAGAAATCGAATATGCCGAAGCACATCATATCCCGCTGAAAATCAACCGCGAAACCAACTATTCTAAGGATAAAAACTTATGGCACCTGTCCCATGAAGGGCTTGACCTTGAAGATCCCGCCAATGAAGCGCCGCTGAACCGTCCCGGCTTTTTGGAAATGGGCGTTTCCCCGGAGCAAGCGCCTGATGAACCCACTTATGTAACCATCCATTTTGAAAAAGGTGTTCCAACTGCCATTGACGGCGTAGAAATGGATTCAGTTGCCCTGATTGAAAAACTGAACGAACTCGGCGGCAAAAATGGCTGCGGTATTTTGGATATTGTAGAAAACCGTTTGGTCGGCATGAAAAGCCGTGGCGTTTATGAAACCCCTGGCGGCGCGGTACTCTATGCGGCACATCAAAAGCTGGAAGAAATCACGCTGGACAAAGAAACCGCACATTACAAACAACAGCTTGCGCTGAAATTTGCCGATTTGGTTTACAATGGTCAGTGGTACACCCCATTGCGCAAGGCAATGAGCGCCTTTGTCGACGCAACCCAGGAAACCGTTACTGGAGATGTCAAGCTGAAGCTGTATAAAGGCAATATTATCCCGGCTGCTGTTACCTCGCCATATTCCCTGTATTCTTCCGGCATGGCGACTTTTGATGAGGATGACTGCTATGACCAAGCGGATTCCGCTGGTTTTATCAACCTGTTTGGTTTGCCGCTCAAGGTGCGCGCACTCAATGACCAAGCACTTGCCAAACAAACCGGCAAACATTTCCCAAGTGTAGAATAACATTGCATATAAAAGACAGGAGGACGGCGCAGCGTTGCAAAGCCTCCTGCTGTCTTTTCATTTTCTGAAAGGATTTTTGAATTATGGCAAAACTATGGGCAGGGCGTTTCCAAAAAGAAACTGACCTTGTGGTAAATGATTTTAACTCCTCTATCCTGTTTGACTGCCGTTTATATAAAGAAGATATCACGGGTTCCATTGCCCATGCAACCATGCTGGGGCGGCAGGGCATTATTGAACAACATGAAGCCGATAAAATCGTGGAAGGGCTGAAAAGCATTCTGGAAGATATTGAAGCTGGCAATGTTGAATTTTCACTGGATTATGAAGATATCCATATGAACATTGAACAGCTTCTTACCGAACGCATTGGCGACACCGGCAAGCGCCTGCATACTGGGCGCAGCCGCAATGACCAAGTTGCGCTGGATATGCGGCTGTATGTCAAAAAAGAAATCCCGGAAATTATCCAGCTTATTTTGGATTTCATGAAAGCGCTGTGCAAAAAATCCAAAGAAAATCTGGACGCGGTAATGCCTGGCTACACCCATTTGCAGCGGGCACAGCCGACAACATTTGCCCATTATATGATGGCATATGCCAATATGCTGCGACGTGATGTGTTGCGGCTGGAGGACTGCCTGGAACGCATGGATGATATGCCATTAGGGTCAGGCGCACTGGCTTCCACCACATATCCGATTGACCGTGATTTTGTTCGGGCACAGCTTGGTTTTGAACGGCTTACCGACAACTCACTGGACGGTGTATCCGACCGTGATTACTGTATTGAATTATGCTCCGCCTTATCCATTTTGATGATGCACTTATCCCGTTTGTCAGAAGAAATTATCTCCTGGTGCTCCTGGGAATTTAAGTTTGTCGAACTGGATGACGCATATTCCACCGGTTCTTCTATTATGCCCCAAAAGAAAAACCCAGATGTTTGTGAACTCATCCGCGGCAAAACCGGGCGTGTATATGGTTCACTGATGACCATGCTGACCGTCCTCAAAGGTTTGCCGCTGGCATATAACAAGGATATGCAGGAAGATAAAGAAGCCGTATTCGGCGCGATTGACACGGTAAAACAGTGCCTTGAAGTTTTTACCCCGATGTTCCTGACCATGTCCCTGCGGCGGGATAATATGCGCCGTGCCGCGTCCCGCGGGTTTATCAACGCGACTGACTGCGCAGATTATCTGACCAAAAAAGGCGTGCCATTCCGTGACGCTTATAAAACGGTTGGGCGTTTGGTCAATATTTGTATCAAATCCGGCGAAACGCTGGAAACCTTAACCCTCAAGGATTTTGGCGCAATTTCTAAGGTATTTGGTCCGGATGTTTATGACGCGCTGGATCTCAACACCTGTGTTGGGGAGCGGCGGGCGATTGGCGGTCCCGCACCCGAAGAAGTCAGCCGTCAGATTGCCAAAATCGAAGCATTTATTGCCAGTGAGGAAGCCTGATGAAACCAAAAATCTATATTGATGGCAAAGAAGGCACAACTGGCTTACAAATTTATGAACGGCTAGGCAAGCGGGATGATTTGGATTTGCTGCTGATTGACGAAGCCAAACGCAAAGATACCGCTGAACGCAAACGGTTTCTGAACGCGGCGGATATTGTTTTCTTATGCCTGCCGGATGCTGCCGCAAAAGAGGCGGTGACACTGATTGAAAATCCCCATACCCGTGTGATTGACGCTTCTACGGCACATCGTACCGTTTGGGATTATGGTTTTGCGGAGCTGAGCGCCGCCCACCGGGACGCGATTGCGCATTCTGCGCGGGTTGCGAATCCTGGCTGTCATGCCAGCGGGTTTATCTCTAGTGTTTTCCCGCTTGTACACGATGGTATTATTCCTGCGGATTTCCCGTTTACCTGTTATTCCCTAACCGGTTATTCAGGCGGCGGCAAAAAACTGATTGCAGAATATGAGGATGAAAACCGCGACCCACGCCATGACAGCCACCGCATTTACGGTTTAAACTTACAGCACAAACATTTGCCTGAAATGCAGCACGTTTGCGGTTTAACGAGTCCACCTGTATTTGTTCCAATCCTCGGTGATTTTTACAAAGGCATGGCAACCACCGTGATACTGCCTGGCTTTGACGCTCATGCCATCCATACAGCTTTACAAACCCATTATGCCGGGCAAAAGCTGGTCACTGTTGCGCCATTTGGCGGCACTGAACCTGTGATTTATGCAAACACCCTTGCCGGGACAGATTCCCTAATGCTGATTGTCAGCGGTCATGAAACCCAAACCATTGTCACCGCGCTGTTTGACAATCTTGGCAAAGGCGCCTCCGGCGCCGCCGTGCAAAACATGAACATCATGCTGGGACTTGATGAAACCGCTTCCCTCTCCTACTTTTCTTTGTAAAGAAAAGTAGGCAAAAGAAACTTCATTTTCGCCGCTTTGCGGCGATACCGTTCTCCGTTTGTGCGGCGAAATAGGCTCACCCACCAAACATTGGCTGCCCCAAAATGAAGTTTTCGCCCGCCTTTTACAAAAGGCGGCGGGGTCCGGGGCAGCGCCCCGGGTCGCACGCCACAGCGGGCGAAATCCCCCCTCCGAAAGGATGTCACAATATGAAAATTATTTCTGGCGGCGTGTGCGCCGCATATGGCTTTCAAGCCGGTTCCGCCCATTGCGGCATTAAAGCCGGGCGCGAAACCGATGACCTCGCAATTATCGCGTCTGACTGCGAATGCACCGCAGCGGCTGTTTATACCTTGAACCGCGTGAAAGCTGCCCCGATCTATGTCACCATGGAACACCTTGAAGATGGTGTTGCACGCGCTATCGTTGCCAATGCAGGCAATGCAAATGCCTGCGCACCGGATGGCGCGGAAAATGCCTTGCGCCAGGCGCAGGCAGCGGCAAAATTCCTTGGTATTGACGCTGGAAGCGTGATTGTCGCTTCTACTGGCGTAATTGGTCAGCGGTTGCCTGTCGAAACCATTGAACAGAATATCCATAAGCTGAAATTGTCGCCGGATGGCTCGGAAGCCGCTAACCACGCCATTATGACAACCGATACCAAACCCAAATCCGCCGCAATCGAATTTGTTGTTGGCGGCAAAACCTGCCATATCGGCGGTATCTGCAAAGGCAGCGGTATGATCCATCCCAATATGGGTACAATGCTCTCTTTCATTACAACCGACTGCGCCATTACCCATGAAATGCTGCAGGATGCGCTGAGTGAAAGCGTCCGCCGCAGTTATAACCGCGTTTCCGTTGATGGCGATACCTCCACCAATGATATGTGTGTTGTTTTGGCAAATGGTATGGCGCGCAATGAGCTGATTGAATGGCAAAATGAGGACTATGAAGCCTTTTATCGTGCGCTGCATGAAGTCAATGTCCGTTTGGCACGGCAAATCGCTGCCGATGGCGAAGGCGCTACCAAACTCATTGCCTGCACGGTCAATGGCGCACGCAGCGAAGAAGCTGCCGAACGCCTCGCCAAAGCGGTTTGTGCTTCCAGCCTTGTCAAAGCTGCCATGTTTGGCGCAGATGCCAACTGGGGTCGTGTTTTATGCGCGATGGGCTATTCTAAAGCGCCATTCCGCCCGGAATATGTCACCGTTGGGTTCCGGTCGGATGCCGGGCATATCATTGTTTGTGACCATGGGCATGGCTTAGAATTTGATGAAGACCTTGCCAAACAGATTTTGCTTGAAAGCGAAATTACCATCGAAGTCGATTTGTATGAAGGCAGCCAGTCCGCAACTTGCTGGGGCTGCGACCTCACCTATGATTATGTGAAAATCAATGGCGATTACCGCACTTGATTTTTTATAAAAAGCAAAGGGTTAATTTTATGAATTTTGATGCAGAAACAAAAGCAAATATTTTAGTCGAAGCCCTGCCCTATATTCAGGAGTATTATGGAAAAACTGTTGTGGTCAAATATGGCGGCAACGCTATGATTAATGAACAGCTGAAAGATGCTGTAATCCATGATATTGTGCTTTTAAGCCTAGTTGGGGTAAAAGTTGTGGTTGTGCATGGCGGTGGTCCTGAAATTTCTGAAATGCTGAAAAAAATCGGCAAACAATCCCGTTTTGTCGATGGGTTGCGCTATACTGACCGCGAAACCATGGATATTGTCCAAATGATTTTATGCGGCAAGGTCAACAAAGATCTTGTCACACTGCTGCAAAAAGCTGGCGGCACCGGCATTGGGCTTGGCGGTATGGATGGCGGCTTGTTCCAGGCAAAACGCCTGACCAACAAACAAGGCACCGATTATGGCTATGTTGGGGAAATTGTAGAAGTCAATCCCCGTCCGGTTTTTGATGTGCTGGAAAAAGGGTATATCCCCGTTGTTTCCACAGTTGCGCAAGGCATTGATGATGAAACAAACTACAATATCAATGCTGATACAGCAGCCAGCAAACTTGCCGTTGCCCTTGGCGCAAAAAAACTGATTCTCCTGACTGATGTGCGTGGGCTGCTGCGTGACCCGCAGGATGAAGAAAGCCTGGTACACCGGCTGAAAGTGTCCGAAGTGCCTGCCCTTATTAAAGAAGGCATTATTTCCGGCGGCATGATTCCCAAAGTCGATTGCTGTGTGGAAGCTGTCCGCAAAGGCGTGGAACGCGCTACCATCCAAGATGGCAGAGTTGCCCATTCTATCCTCATTGAGCTGCTGTCCCGCGTGGGCATCGGCACCATGTTCTCTTAACATTAAAACATAATAAAGAAGTGAGTTTCTATGACTTATCAACAACTCAAACAAGATGAATCCCAATATGTCATGAATACCTATGGGCGGTTTGATATTGCCTTTGACCACGGTCAAGGCAGCCGCCTTTGGGATGTTGACGGCAAAACATATATTGATTTAACTTCTGGCATTGGCGTCAACTGTGTTGGCTATAACAATGAAAAAGTGGTTGCCGCAATCACAGAGCAAGCACATAAGCTCATGCACATTTCCAACCTTTTCACCACAGCGCCAATGGTACAAGTAGCAAAAACGCTGGTGCAGTCCACAGGAATGGGCAAAGTCTTTTTCTCCAACTCCGGCGCGGAATCCAATGAAGGCGCGATTAAACTTGCCCGGAAATATTCCTTTGACAAATATGGCGAAGGACGCAACAAAATCATTACCTTGCTTAATTCTTTCCATGGACGCACCATCACCACCCTTCATGCCACCGGGCAAAGTCGGTTCCATAATTATTTCTTTCCATTTACCGAAGGGTTCGATTATGCCGAAGCGGGCAACCTTGCCGACCTGAAAGCCAAAGCGGATGATACCACTTGCGCGGTTCTGCTGGAGCTGATTCAAGGCGAAGGCGGCGTCCTGCCGCTGGAAAAAGAATTTGTACAGCAAGTGGAAGCATTTTGCCGCGAACGCGATTTGCTGCTGATGATTGATGAAGTACAAACCGGCATTGGGCGTACTGGTTCGCTGTTCTGCTTCCAGCAATATGGCATCCATCCGGATGTTGTAACCATGGCAAAAGGTTTAGGCGGCGGCTTGCCAATCGGCGCTGTGATGGCTGCAAAAACCTGTTGTGATGTCCTGGGTCCCGGCACCCATGCCACCACATTCGGCGGCACGCCGACCGTCTGCGCCGCGGCAAATGCTGTGCTGGATATTGTCAATCAACCGGATTTCCTTGCCGAAGTCGTGAAAAAAGGGGAATATCTGAAAAATGGTATTTTGGCAATCGGTTCGGACAAGGTGCAGGGCGTGCGCGGCAGCGGTTTAATGCTTGGCATTATTGTTGACGCGGATGCGCGCGCCGCGCTGGTTTCCCAGTGCATGGAAAATGGTCTTTTGGTATTGACTGCCGGTACACAGGCAATCCGCCTGCTGCCGCCGCTGACCATCACTTATGAAGAACTGGATGAAGCCTTAGCCATCTTCCGGAAAGTTTTATAACACAAAGGGGGCACCCATGAAACATTTATTAAAGCTGCTTGATTGCAGCACAGATGAAATTATCAGCCTGCTTGATTTGGCTGATCAACTGAAATATGAAAAGAAAAACCATATCCCCCACCGCCATTTGGAAGGCAAATCCATCGGGCTGATTTTCCAAAAATCATCAACCCGTACCCGTGTTTCATTTGAAACCGGGATGTATCAGCTTGGCGGGCAAGCATTGTTTTTATCCTCCCGGGATTTGCAGATCGGGCGCGGTGAACCAGTACAGGATACCGCACGGGTATTATCCCGCTATTTAGATGGCATTATGATCCGTACTTTTGAACAAAAAGAAGTGGAAAGTCTTGCGGAATATGGTTCTGTTCCGGTCATCAATGGTTTAACCGATTTTTGTCATCCATGCCAGGTGCTTGCCGATTTAATGACCATCCGTGAAAAATATGCTGTGCTGGAAGGGTTAAAACTCTGTTATATCGGCGATGGCAATAATATGGCAAACTCCCTGATTGTTGGCGGGTTAAAAACTGGCATGAAGGTTTCAGTTGCCACACCAGAGGATTACTGTCCAGACCCACAGGTTTTAGCATTTGCACAGCCAAACCCGGATTTCTTCCTTTGCAATGACCCCATGCAAGCCGCAGAAAACGCAGATATTGTCATTACCGACACTTGGGCATCCATGGGACAGGAAGCTGAAAAAGAAACCCGTTTCAAAGCATTCCAGGGGTATCAAGTGGATGATGCGCTGATGGCGGCGGCAAAACCTGGCGCCATGGTACAACATTGCCTGCCCGCTTACCGCGGTCAGGAAATCACGGAAAAAGTATTTGAAGAACACGCCGCTGAAATCTTTGAAGAAGCGGAAAACCGTCTCCATGCACAAAAAGCCGTTATGGTCACTTTGATGCGGGATAACTAATGGATAACCTGATTTCACGCACGCTGTGACCCAGCGTGCGTTTGCCCTTATCTATAAAACCAATACTGATGATGCGGAGGTCAATTTTGTGAAACTTCCTGAAAAAGCCCGCAAATATGCGTTAATCGGCTGTTGTGCCCTTTTTAT
>CAXHNU010000081.1:0-13499 GCA_964017555.1 uncultured Butyricicoccus sp.
GATAACACAATGCCTACACAAATCACAAAAGCCGGTAACATTTGTTACCGGCTTTTGCTTTGCCTATTTTCCGCTGAAATGATGGCGTAATTCGCCAATCAATTCAGCGGTTTTGAATTTTAAAGTGTAATTTGGGGTAAGTTCTTGCTGCTCTGATGGTTTAGCCTGTCCAGCAGCGGCTTCGGTGCATAACGCTGGGAATACAACACACCACCAATTATGTCCTTTGCCTTCACCAATTGTTATGCGCAAACCTGGATATTCCCCCGCAGGTAAGGAAAAGGTTTCATAATCACGTGTGGGATAATATTCCTCAGCAAGTCGTACCGAAACTTTTTCTTGCTGTCCCATTTGCCAAAGTGTTTGCTGGATATGATTGGCGAGCTCCTGCATATGTGGGCAAAGCCGCGCCTGTACTTCTGTAAGATTTTGTGCCCCGCCCAGCAGTGGGGCACAAAATTCCAATACTTCATCCCGGATGATTAATTTGATTTGCTGATCATGTGCGCTATCTGAATTGGCAACTACGTGTAAACGAAGCAATCCATTAGCAATTTCATTTTGTTCGTGGCTGACAGCCGCTGCATATGTAAACAGCATGGCAAGCGTAAGCATTAAAGTGATTTCTAAGCGTTTGAATTTCATAAAAGCGCCTCCATCCAAATTCAGTTTTTCTATCTGAATCATGGACAAAAGCGCAGCAAATTATACAATAGTTTTATAAAATTTTGTTAGGTTCTCGCAAAATTGTGGTTAAATAAGTTTCGCGATAATGGGTTTTCAATGTTTGCATTGCAAGCTTTGCCTTATCGAAATTGGAAAATAGCCCAAATACAGTCGGCCCAGAACCGCTCATAACCGCGCCATCTGCACCAGATTCCAAAAGGGTATCTTCAATTTCTTTGATTTCAGTATGGTCAACGCCAGTAACCGCTTCCATTACATTGAATAAACGATGACAAATAGCGGGATAATCCGCATTTTCTAGCGCCTGTATCATGCCGGCAGTATCTGGACGCAAAGACAGTTTGCCACCATTCATACGGGCATAAATCTTTGCAGTAACAACAGAAAATGACGGTTTGCATACAATAACATGACAGTTTGGCATGGGTGGCAGGGGTGTAAGGATTTCCCCAATGCCTTCTGCCAACATGGAACCACCATGAAGGCAATAGGGGACATCTGCACCGATTTTCAGCCCGATTTCGCATAAATCATCCATAGATAAGTCGATATCATAGAGCTTGTTCAGTGCACGCAGGACAGCAGCCGCATTGGTGGAACCGCCAGCTAATCCAGCCGCAACAGGGATACGCTTAAATAACTGGATATGTATCCCATCATTTTTAATGCCGGTTTCTTTTAACAAAAGCATTGCTGCACGAACAGCAAGATTGCTGTCATCGGTTGGCAAAAATCTTAAATTGGATTTCATTTGAATCCCGTTTGCTGTGCCCCGCGTAATGGTGACATCGTCATGTAATGCCAGTGATTGCATTACCATTTTTACGGTATGATATCCATTTTCTAGTTTACCAGTCACATCCAGTGTCAAATTGATTTTTGCATGAGCTTGCAAAGTTATTTGGTTCATATTGATATCCCCTGCCTTTCAAAGTGAAATGGCATCTGGTTTCCGCTTTCGATAAATGATAGCTTGCTGGAAGCCATGTTTTTTGGCATGGGCAATACAAGATTCAATGCCGCGTCCAACAGATTGCGCGCTATGGGAGTCTGAGCCAATCGAAATCATTGTGCCACCCAAACGATGATACTCTTCCAACACAAAATCTTCGGGACCAACATGACCCAGCCAGGAAAATAACCCAGCCGCATTGATTTCAAATGATAATTCACGGTCAATGATTGCCTTTAGAACAGGAACAACCCATTCCATAAAGTTTTCAAAAGAAGGGTGATTATCATCCCGTTTCATCACCCGTAAAGGGTAATCTAAATGTGCAAACACATCAAACCCACCATGTTGCGCCATTTTCTGGGCTTCTATCAAGTAATCGCGGATAAGCTGCTCTTGGTCAAGGTTTGCATAATCCATATCATAAAAATCAATATCATTTGGCATTGCGTGCAGTGAGCCAATCACGGTGTCAAATGGATACGCATCCAGCAGTTCCATGGCAGCAGGATCTGCATTCGGTTCACCAAGCTCAATACCTTTCAAAATTTCGATCTTATCGCCATAAAGTTCGCGCGCTGTATCAATTTCTGCCATAATACCATCGAGGTCTAATGGGAGCGGCGGTTTATTCCAAAAATAATCTTTATGGTCTGAAATGACAATTGCGGATAGCCCGCGCTGTATAGAAGCTGCTGCAATATCTGGAATCGAATCCGGTTGTGCGTCAAATGAAAAATGGGAGTGCATATGCAAATCAACCAGCATAGGGGTTTTTCCTCCTTGTTATATGGACAAATGTGAATATCATTGATGATAAAACTATAATGCCACAGTGTTTGGCAAAATGCAAGGGCAAATGCCATATTTTTGACCACTGTGGCAAAGGTATATCATTTCTTTTTTGCAAAGTCTGTCAGGCTATGTCCTTTTAATGCACGTTCCAGCAAGTCGGGTAATTTATCAGGCGTACAAGCAAAGCAAGGAATACCCATATCAGCAATGCGCTGCGCTGTTTGGGCATCATAATAAGGTTTACCACCATCCGCGATTGCCAAAAGGGTAATGACAGTCACACCACTGTCTTTCATTTCTTCTAAACGCCGCAGCAAGGCAGCACGGTTGCCGCCTTCCTCAAGGTCAGAAATGAGGAAAAACAATGTTTTGGAGGGGGATTCTACAAGCCCCTGACAATAAGCAATGGATTTTGCGATATCTGTGCCGCCGCCCATTTGGAAGCCGAATAATAAGTCCACAGGGTCTTCACAAAGCGGCGTTAGATCCATAATTTCAGTATCAAACGCAACGACACTGGTATGGATTGCTGACATAGACGCCAAAATACAAGCCATCACAGACGAATAAAGGATAGATTGTCCCATAGAACCACTTTGGTCGATATCCAAAATGACGTGCCAACGGTTGACACGGCTGGAACGGTCAAAAAACCAAACCCGTTCCGGGATAATCGTGCCCAATGAAGGGTTATAGTGACGTAAATTCCGGCGGATGGTACACGGGAAATCAATCGCAGCCGCAGACGGCAGCGGCGAATGGGCACGCCGGTTAAGGGCAGCGGTAACGACCCGCCGCACATCATTTTCCAGCAGGCGGTTAATTTCCTCAACGATTTTACGGATAAAAGCGCGTGCGGACTCTTTGGATTTTTTAGGGATTTGGTCTTTGAGCATCAAAAGGGTGGAAGCCAAATTGAGGTCAGGTTCCAACCCTTCCAGCAATTCTGGTTCCAGCAAAAGCTGTTTCAGTCCTTTTCGTTCAATGGCATCATTTTGGACAACTGCAACAATTTCGCTGTCAAATAGTGTGCGCAAATCGCCGAGCCATTTGGTAATATGCGGCGAGGACGGCCCACGGCCACCGCCACCGCTGCTGCCCAATCCTTCCCCTTCTCCGGCGCCGCCATAAATGGCAGCAAGGGCATTATCCATCATAATTTCTTCACTGGAAAGCGCGGATGCGCCCATGGTATCAAACTGTTTTTGGCTTTTAGCGCCAAGGATTAAGCGCCAACGTGCCATTTGCTGTTCTTTTGTCAATCTTAGTTCACCTCCTGCACGGCAGGGCTCTGCCCTGCAACCCGCTTTCGCGCTGCTGTACGCAGCGCGAAAAAGGAAAGGATCTGCATATACTTGCGTCTACATACCGCGCGCGGCAGCGCGAAATGAAGTTTTCTTTGTCTACTTTCTTTTACAAAAGAAAGTAGGGGGTTTCTTTGGTTCTTTCTTTTGCCGAAAAGAAAGAACATCTAAATATCAGAAAAGTCGAAGTCGTCTAGTTCATCCAGTAAGATCTGTTCTTCAGCCGTGGTTTCTTTCATCAGGGTTTCTGCAATCTGGCTGGGATTCACACCCCAGATTTCCCCCAGGTTTTCCGCAATATCACTTTTTTCAGAAGGGGAGAAATCAGCAAATGCACGGCGTAAAAATACCAGCGCCCGCCGGAATGCGATATCATCCAGGTTGTCAAGATAATCGCTTAAATGCCGCCATAAAGATAAACGCGTGATTAACGCATAGCGGTTTTTGGCGGCAAGCCCTTCAAACCAGCCCGCGCCAAGGTCGGCAGGTACACCAGGCGATAGCCTGCGTGAAACTTCACGTGCAAGCAGTTCTTCACTGGCAGCGCCGCGTTCCAGCAAAATTGCCATGGCAAAACCAGAACAGCGGGTGTTTAAATCATCGCGGTCAGAAACATCCGATAATAAATCCAGCCAGCGTGTTTCATCTAAGAAATCATGGTTAAGCTGCAATGCGTTTAAACGTCCCATCGCTTCAATGACAGCAGGCGCAGCCTTATTGTCACAAATACAGGCGTCCTCCAGCGTCAGGCAGGCGCGCAGGTAAAGCTGTGACAGCAAAGGGATAACCGGCGCGGCATCAAACCGGCGCAGGTCGCCATACCGCACCACCATGGAAAGATGTTCTGCTGTCGCGGCAACATCAGCCAGCGCTGCAGCATCAACAGACAGCCCTTGCAGCACGGATAGGGCATGGGCTGCCGCTTCCGGCATGCCGCAAAGGAATGCGTCAACAAAAATTTGTGCGGCTGCTGCAATGGTTGTGCTTTGCTCTGCGCGTTCCTTTAAGGCAAAAGCTGCCGCGCCTTCAACGCTGTCCCCAAGTAGGGCAGATTCAACAATTTCAATTTCTGCATCCGGCGTCCAGCGCAGTTCCCAGTATTCGCCCCAGTTGGCGCTGTCTTGACGGGAAACAAGCTGGGTTGCAAAATGAATGCCAAGTACCCGTAAACGGTGCAGGAAAAAGGAACGTCGTAAATCTGTTAATGCAGCTTGTTCGGAACGGACATTTAATTTTTCACGTAAATCCAAATCCAGCCGCTGAAGTTCAGCGGTACGGAATTTTTCCAGCCGCAGGGCTTTTAGCTGACGGTAAAAGTCCTCCTGTATCGAAGTACGGCTGACACCTTCCGGCAAGGAGCCGATTTTTGTCCCAATTTCTGTTGCTGCTGTAGCAACCGCAAGTTCTGAAAAATTGCCATGCCCCATAGTGGTAATGGCGGCATCGCGCAAGTCCGCTAAGCAAGGCAGGCGGCTGTTCCGCATGGCACAAAGGGTTTCCGCAAGGCGCACCGCTTCAATGACTTCAGCAGAAGAAACAATATTACCCGCTTTGCGGTGTTCTGTTGCCAAATGCGTCAGATAAAGATATGGGGCGGTATCCAGCCCTTTGTCGTTCATCGCGTCCCAAAGCAGTTCAAAATAAGCTGGCGCTTTATTGCCTGCGCCATAGCCCGAACGGGAAGAAAGCCGGTAATAAGAATATGGCATGAGCGTAGCGGCACTGTCTGCGGTGGGCAAAGATTTTGCTTCCTGATCCGTCATCGGCGCACAGGTTTCCAGCCCGGCAACATGAAATGCACCGCAGACACAAAAAATCTTTTCCGCAGGAGTACCCGCGTCAATCGCAGCTTGGATGGTGCGTTTCATATAAGCTTCCCGCACAAGGGTTTCTGCTGTGCGGCGGGGAATATCTTGTGTGGCTTCGCGCAATTGCTGCCCAAATGTATTGCAGGCGGTTTGATACGCCGCAGAATGCGGAATCTGTTCAAAATTGCGCTCCCAAAATGTATCATGGGATTCACCGGTGAGGGTTTCAAGCCGCTGGTAAACCGATTCGGTTGTACTGCCGGAAGGGGAATCCGGTTCTTCCTGCTGTTCGGGTTCCAAAGGCAATGCTTTTTGCAGCGATAAAAATACACTGGAAGGCAAATCCATGAACTGGCACTTTACTTGATGTTCATGCGCCCAAAGGATGGCTTGGATTTCAGGGGAATACTGCGCAAATGGATATAAAATCGTATGGACTGGTGGGGTTTGGGTATAAGCAAGGATAGCAGCAGGAAATTCCGTGCGCGGATGGCATAACCAGTGCATTTGGTCATTGAGGTCGCTGGGGCCTTCCACCAGCACAAGCTGTGGCTGTGCGCTGTCCAGTGCCTGCCGCAAATGATATGCTGATGCTGGGGACAAATGGCGCACGCCAAACAGAGTAACGCCGCCCATCAGCCATTCAGCTCCCGGCACGCCCGATAAAGGGGCACCCAAGCGCTGCCTCGTTTTTTCATCACGTTTTCCAGATATTCCTTCCAGCAGATTTTATCTTTTTCTTCATCCTTCACCACAGCGCCTTGCAGCGCGGCGGCAAGGTCGCCGTCTGTAATTTGTCCATTGCCAAAGCTGCCGGCAAGCGCCATAGAATTGGCGAGCAGGGAGATAGCTTCCGCAGTGGATAAAACACCGCTGGTGGTTTTGAGTTTTTGTTTGCCATCCAAGGTTGCGCCGCGGCGCAGTTCCCGGAAAATGGTTACCACTTTTTCCACCGTGTCCATTTCTGGTTGGCTGGCATTCAGATCCAAACCGCTGGAAAGCTGTGCCACACGGGTGCGGACAATATCCATTTCTGTTGCCATATCAGATGGGGTAGGCAATACCACAATATTAAACCGGCGTTTGAGCGCCGCAGACATATCGTTGACGCCTTTATCACGGGTATTTGCAGTGGCAATGACTGAAAAACCTTTTGCGGCAGGCACTTCTAAGCCAAGTTCGGGCACGCTGAGGCGTTTTTCAGATAAAATTGAGATTAGGGCGTCTTGTACTTCGCTGGCACAGCGGGAGATTTCCTCCACACGGGCAATCGAACCGCTTTCCATACAGCGGTAAATCGGGCTTTTCACCATTGCTTCCGGGCTGGGACCTTTGGCAATTAACATCGCATAGTTCCAGGAATAACGGATTTGTTCTTCGGTTGTCCCGGCGGTGCCCTGCACAACTTTGGTAGAATCACCATTGACAGCGGCGGCAAGATGTTCACTTAACCAGGATTTTGCTGTCCCAGGTTCGCCAATCAGCAGCAAAGCACGGTCAGTGACAAGTGTTGCAATCGCGATTTCAACCAAACGGCGGTTGCCCATATATTTTGGAGTGATTTCAACACCTTTCACCTTTTTGCCGCCTGTGATATACGTTAATACAGAACGCGGGGACATCCGCCAACCGGTTGGAATTTCATCTTTTTCAGCCGCAATTAGGGCGTCAAGTTCTTTTTGAAACAATTCTTCGGCAGGAAGCCGCTGCACATTTTTATCTGACATGGTTTATTGCTCTCCTTTATTGATGATTTTGGTTATGACCACCAGTCGGCAAGCTGACGTTCTACCGCAGTGCGAACCCAGTTTCTGGCGTTGATTTTGGGTTCATACGCGAGCTTATCCAGCTTTTGCAGTTGGTCTGCTTTTTCCTGGTCTGGAATCGGCATTTCCCGCAGGATAGAATAGACCGCATAATAGCCCATTTCTTTGCAGTTTTCCACGCATTTTGGCAAAAAATCTTTCCAATCTGTCCAGCCGCACTTTAGCAGCAAACGGAACAGATACTCGGTATCAGTGGGGGTATACCGCTGAAACGGGGCGCTGTGATGGATTGCCCGATAATAGAAATACTTGCCAAGTTTTTCACAAAGAGCAGTATTGTCTGCTGGTATCAGGTTAGAAAGGCAGGACACAAATTCTGGGTTGCTCATCAGCAAATCATACCAGTGCATATCCAGCGGCGCGGCAAGTGGGCGGCTGAGCGAATGCCTTGGGGTGTCTGTGAACTGATACAGCGGCGAATAGCCATAGCCATCCAAGGTGAAATAGCCATAGCAATTTTCATCGGCATTCCACCAAATATCTGTGAACAGTGTTTTCACCGCATTTTCTTTTTCTTTCCCTTTGAGGGTATTGAGAATGATTTCACAATAATCATAGGCAGACATGCTGTCCATGGTCAGCAGAGCGGCGCACATAGCGGGCACAGCCCAAAGTCCGCCATATTGCCTGAAAAGCTCACCAGCAAGCGCACGGCGCTCCTGTGTGGGGTCAAGCTTTATGGCGACTTGCAGCGCAGATGACAGCGCATGGTCAAATGTCCCTTGTGTATGCCTGGAGGAGCACCAAAACAGTAGTTTTTCTTTGATGCCAGGTTTGGCAGGGCGGCGCAGGGAAGTGCCAAGCCTTGCCGCATGGCGGTACATATTGCAAATGGCTTCGCCCGATTTACTGGGCAGCCCAAAACGCAGATTATTTAAGATTTCCCAAGTTTCTTTGGTCATTGGCGCGTTGGGGTCAGCTTCAAATAAAGCAAGCTGTTCTTCCAACAGGCGGGCAACCAAATTGCTTGCGATTTCTGTGGTAGATTTCAGCATACATTCCGCGGCAAGCGCGGGTTTTTTGTCCGCATGGGCATTCCAGAATGCTTCTGCCGCAGGCAAAGGCGAAAAGGATAAGGCAAGCAATGCTTGTTTTTGGGCTTCGCCGCGTTCAGTTTGCGCAAGTTCAATTAACTTTTCGGTATTATCTGGATCATGGCGCAGTGCATAAATCAGCGCTTTGCGGATGGGCATTTTTGCTTTCGGGATATATTCCAGATAAAAATCATTTTCATCCGCACCGGCAATGCCGTCAATGGCTTCGACCACACGCTGCATTTCCCGCTTGCCAGCTGGGTCAAAACGGTCTTTTAACACTGGCAGCGCAACATTGCCCATTTCTTGCAGGATATTGACCAGCAAATCCGCAATGCCGCCATAGCTGTCGCCCAACCCGCGCACAAGAAGCGGCAATACGCGGTAATCGCTGAAATATTCCGGATTGACTTTCCATGCGGCTTCAATTTTCGACATCCGTCCGCCGCCAGTGGTGGTGAGGGCTTCCAGCAAGGGATGCAGCAGCCCATAAGATACTTCACAATAAACGCCAGAACCGACAGGCAGCGGCTGCAAATCCCCAGCCATGCCAGTGGCACCTTGGGTATAGACAACAGCATCCACAAGGGCAAGAGTATCCAGCAATAAACCATTGCGTGCATCAGCAGGGGCGGATATCAGCTTTTGCAGTCCGGCATGGATTTTTGCAAAAACAGGGTTTTTTGCGGCAAGCGGCGCTAAAGCGTCTGTGGCACGGGTTAGGCGGAAATCCTCACCAAGCAGCCCAGTGCCAGCGATTGCGGCGTGTTCCAAACGGTCTTTTACATCATAAAGTGCTTGTAAACTCATAATCTGTCATCCCCCTTTTTAATATTGCAGCCGGATGGTATGTTCTGGTGTAATGATGCTGTATGGGTGCAGACAGATGGAATGAGTTGGTTCATCATAGAACATCAGCCCAAACAAAGCGCTGCCAGCTGGAATCGCTGTGGGCAGCATGGCCAAACGGCAAACAGAAGCATGATTTTCGCCATCTTCCGGGCGGTCACGCAGCACAAGGCGGTTGCCAGCAGGGTCTTCAAGCACAAACTGGCTGTCAACCATACCAACTGTTCCGATTGGCAGCAAAACAGCCATAAATTTGGGTAATAAAGTATTTTTAATTTGTCCTTTGACCAGTTTCACAGCCGTCGGGATATCAGGCTGAGCAAGTGCGGGCAATGCCTGCTGTTCTTCAGGCAGGATAGGACGGGAAGTAAATCCATCCCAGCGGATACGGCGGTTTCCCTCGCCGGGGTATGTATACAGCACAGGGATTTCCAACAGTTCATAAACGCTGTCTTCTGCTTTGACATATTTCAGCGCTTTGGCAGGGCGCAGGTTTAAGGTTTGGTCAATATGTCCAGTTTGAGTATCAATCCAATAACCGCGCTCTACAAATTCCTTTTTTGCCTCATCATAGGATACATCGAAAGAAAGCTGGATTAGTTTCGCATTTTCACGGAACGCACCAATACTGTGCAGGTCATCCAACCGCCAAACGCCGCCAAGCGCTACAAAAAGTACGGTATCTTCGGCGGAATATTGCCCGGCATCCAGTTTATTCTGTAAAAAGGTGCGGGATTTTTTGATGGTAGAATGCAGGGAAATTAAAATGCGTAGCGCTTCCGCGGCATAGCGGTCAGCTTGGTCAGCATCTTTCTGCATTTCACGGACGGTAAGGGCAATGCGGGAAAAAGCAATTTGCGGACCGGTTAAGTAATAATTGCCGAGGTCTTTGGCAAGTTTATCATAGGTTTGCGCAGAGCTGCCAGCCAGTGTGCCAAGACCAGCCGAAAGCAAATCATTTACCATTTTTTCTGCCATGTCCAGCCCTTCGAGCTGACGGTTTAATTTTTTCTTTTGTGCAGCGGCATTGGGCTTTTTGGGGGTAGTTTTTGCGGATTCTTTTTTGGCAGCCCGCGCAGCTTGTTTTTCCCGTTTGGCAGCGATATCTTCCGGGATTTCCCCAATGGCAAAGTCTTTGCCACCCAATATTTCAAACATCAGCCCCAAAGCGTGCTTGCAAGGGAACTGGCGGCTGGGACAGGAACAGCGGCACACAGGCGCATTGCGGTCAGTCCAATCAATTGAGGTTTTATACGGCTTTTTACCGCTTCCGGCGCATTCTGCCCAATAAAGCGTATCATCTGCGGTGCGCTGATGGACAGAGAAACTGCCTTTGCTGGAAAGTTTCCTGCCATTTTGGGCAGCAGTGGGGTTTGGCGCTTGAAGCAGGATAAACTGTTCGGTTAAATCCATAACAAATACCTTCTTTCCGGAGTAACAGTACCATACAAACATTCTAGCATATTTGCCCTTAGCAGGCAAGGGGCGATAAAATGCCCATTTTACTTTTTATGCTGATGGATCTATATACCAGCAATCTTATGGCGCATAACTTGAAGCTGGAAGTTGATCGTGATATAATCAGGATGATAAATCGGAATTTGTGGGGTTATCTTATATGAAGCAGTTGATGATTGGTATTGGTGTTGTAATTTGTGGATTCATTATCCTTTGCACAGATTATATTGTTAAAAGTGTTATTGGAGCAATGCCTGATGTACATTTTGTTGATGGCGTAGGGGTGTTTTCGCTTTCGGCGGTTGGTTGGATTTTTATTGGTATAGGCATTGTTGTAACTATATTGGGTTATAGCAAAGAATAGTTTAACAGAAAATTGTGGCTGATTCGGCGACCATTTTGATAAAGAGGAGATGAGAAATATGTTGACAAAACCGGAGTATGGATGGACAGATTTCCATTTAGAAGGAACATCAACCTATGGGCTTAGCTATTTGGATGATATTGCATTTGAATGGGTGGCGCAGGCAATCCATGGGCTGGAAGTGATGCTTCCATTTTGCGTGAAAGGGTTTATGGAACCTGGGCGGTTTTTATGTGTGGTAAGTTATTGGAACTGCCATATTACCATAGAAGATGATGAAAGGCATCCGCTGCAAAAAGAACGCATCAAAAACGAATATTCGCATACGAGTATGCTGGATTTTTGCAAGTATTTGCATGGGGATATCAGTAGTGATATAGATGAATGGGCAGCGTTTATTGATTATGCAGATGATGAAACATATCGGACAGAAAAGAAAAAGGCATTGGTGCAGCAGCTTGCCAAACTTGAGGCATTGATTGGGGAAAGGGAAGAATGGTTTGGTGAAAATCGATGCTTCCTTTGAAACTTTGCGGAATGAATGCCGACGGCATTTGAGGTGCTGCATTATGGTGCGATTGCCCAGTTGAAGGCAATATAAAAAAGATCCCCTTTGGCGGCGCAGGATGGACTGTACCAGCCAAGGGGGATTTTCTTAATCATCAAACAGTGGGGTAGAGAAATACCGTTCAGCGGTATCTGGCAGCACGGTGACAACCCGCTTGCCGCGTCCCAGCTTTTTGGCAAGCTGGATTGCCGCTGCAACATTGGTGCCAGAGGAAATGCCACACATCAAACCTTCATGGCGGGATAAATCCTTTGCCGCCTGAAGCGCTTCATTATCCGTGACAATATAAATATCATCATAAATTTTTGTATTTAAGATGGTGGGGATTAACCCATCCCCAATGCCCATTTGGATATGGGTGCCAATCGACCCGCCGGATAAAATCGCGGCGTGTTCGGGTTCCACTGCCCAGATCGTCATATCCGGGTTTTGTGCTTTCAGCACTTCGCCAATGCCTGTAATCGTGCCGCCTGTGCCAATGCCGGAGCAAAACCCATGGATAGGGCCTTCTACTTGCGCTAAGATTTCAATGCCTGTATGGTGGCGGTGAACCATTGGGTTAGCAGGGTTTTCAAATTGTTGTGGAACGAAAACCTTTGGGTTTTCCGCTGCCATGCGTAACGCGGTATCCAAACATTCTTGGATACACGCACCAATATCACCTGCATCATGGATAATAATGACTTCCGCCCCATAATGGCGCACGAGTTTGCGCCGTTCCTCGGAAACCGAATCCGGCATAATGATAATGGTATGGTATCCGCGGACAGCGCCAATTAAAGCTAAGCCAATGCCTTGGTTGCCGCTGGTTGGTTCGACAATGATGGAATCCGGCTGTAAAATGCCTTGCATTTCCGCGTCACGGATCATATTAAAAGCAGTACGGGTTTTAATCGAACCGCCAACATTCAGCCCTTCAAATTTCACTAGGATTTCAGCGGCATCTGGCGGCACCATATGATTCAGCCGCACCATGGGGGTATGCCCCATCGCTTCTAGGATATTATTATAAACCATTCCCTATCTACTCCTATACATTCAAATCCATATTCGTTAACCAATTTATTATATGCGAAAGTGTGTGTTTCGTCAACCAGGCATCAATAAAAAAGACCGCCTGACGCGGTCTTTTGCATAGTTTCAGGATATTCAAGCAGTAACTGTTTGCTCTTCGCCAGCGGGGACATAGCATATGTTGATGATGGAAAGAACCAGCGTTGCACAAGCCTGACAGATAAAGACCAAATCATTATCAATGCCATGGCGTAAGGTTTCGTTTTTGTAACGACTGTGCATAGCTTCAATGCGGTTCAAAAGCGCTTCTAATGTAAAAGCTGGCAGGACAGGGGCAGTCCAGCGGATAAAGTCCTGTTCTGTTAGGCGCCGGTGGATACAGAGCGCGATCCGCTTTTCATAGATATAGTGTGCGAGCAAATTGTGGTCATAAATATCATCGTTATGTGGATAGCAAAAGAAATCGGTCAAGTAGTGGCAGATTTCGCCTAAGTCAATAGAAAGTTCCCGCCCATTATGCGGTTCCAGCGTATAGCGGCTGATGAAGGTGCGGATTTTCTCCATCACCTCATCATACATCAGGGAAGGGTAATGGCGTTTGGTGAGGTAAGTGCCAGTCAAATCGGGTTTCAAATTGCCATATCGGAAAGCGCTTTCATCAAAGGTAACACCACAGGTATCTTTGACATAAGCAAGCAGCAGGTTTGCAACACGTGTATGTGAAATAGAATCCAATGATATGATGCCTCCCAGAAAAAACACAGGGTATGGCGTTAAAGCTAAGGAACCTTAACGGAACAAACTATAAGCATTATATCATAAAGTTTCGGTAAGCGCCAG
>CAXHNU010000082.1:0-13093 GCA_964017555.1 uncultured Butyricicoccus sp.
GCCCCGGGACCCCGCCGCCTTTTGAAAAAGGCGGGCGAAAACTTTATTTACATTTGGCGGTCAGCACTGCCCATTTATGGTCAACCCATTTTTGGGCTTCTTCAATCATCCATTCATTGCCTTTCTTAAAGCAATGTTTGAAGCGTCCTTGTACCTTCATAAATTCTTCTACAGGAAGTTTTTGTTTTGGTTCATAGGTCAAGTGGTATTCACCCTCCACCACTTCAAACAATGGCCATACGCAACATTCCACGGCAAGTTTTGTCACTTCCGCGATATTTTCAGAAGGATACCGCCAACCACGCGGGCAAGGGGATAATACATTGAGAAATGCGGGACCAGGGGTATAGATTGCCCGGTGTGCTTTTTCATGCAAATCTTTAAAGTTGCCAAGGAACGTGGACTGGGCAACATAGGGAATACCATGAGCAACCATAATTTCGGTCAAATCTTTTTTATTTTGGCGTTTGCCGCTGGAAGCGGAACCATATGGTGTTGTGGTGGTATCGGCAAAGCGTGAGGTGGAAGAAGAACGCTGAATCCCTGTGTTCATATAGGCTTCATTGTCATAACAGACATAGACCATATCATGACCGCGCTCCATGGCGCCGGAAAGCGACTGGAAACCGATATCATAGGTGCCGCCGTCGCCGCCAAAGGTGATAAATTTAAAAGTATCATCAATTTTGCCGCGGCGTTTCAGGGCATTATAGGCAGCTTCTACGCCGCCGCAGGTTGCCGCAGCGTTTTCAAAGGCATTATGGATATAGCTGTCCATCCAGGCGGTATAAGGGTAAAGGAAAGAGGATACTTCCAAACAGCCGGTTGCATTGGTGACAACCGCTTTATCTTCCGGGTTCAGTGCGCGCATGACTGCGCGGACTGTAATCCCTGCGCCGCAGCCTGCGCATAAGCGGTGCCCGCCGACAAAGCGTTCCGGTTTGGAAAGCTCCTGTTTGAGATTATATGGCATAGTATTGCTCCTCGCTTGTCATCAAGAATTATTCACGCTGCCCAAGATGGCGGTAACGCGCGCCGGTATTGCCGGTGCGGATGATTTCATCCAGGGCATCAAAAATGGTTTCGCAGTCCTGCACGCGGAAATCGCGCCCGCCAAGCCCATAAACATAGTTAATGGTTTTGGGGCGGTGGTCAAGGTCATACAAAGCGCCGCGCACTTCCGCGCCCAGCGGGCCGCCTGCGTTTGAGAACGATTCTGCTTTATCCAAAATAGCAAGGGCTTTCAAATGCCCAAGGGCAGCGGCAAGTTCTTCCGCCGGGAAGGGGCGGAACACACGCAGTTTGAGCATCCCGACTTTTTTGCCTTGTGCGCGCAGTTTATCGACGGTAGCGCGGGCAGTGCCAGCAGAAGAACCGATCAGCAGTACCGCGGATTCTGCGTCCTCGAGCTGATAAGTTTCAAAGAAACCATAACTGCGCCCAGTCATTTCGCCGAATTTTTTGCCGACGGCAAGAATAACTTCTTTGGCATTTTTCATGGCTTCCACCTGACCCATTTTGGCGTCCATGTAATAGGGGGAAACGCCATAGGGACCAACGGCAAGCGGGTTGTCATGTTTGAGTAAGTAATGTTCAGGTTCATAAGTACCGACAAAGTTTTTCACATCGGCGTCGTCGCATAATTCTATATTTTCGACCGCATGGGAGGTAATAAAGCCATCCTGGCAGACCATCACCGGCAGGCGTACCGCCGGGTTTTCGCCGATTGGCATGGCTTGCAGGTAATTATCATAGGCTTCCTGGTTATTTTCGGCATAGATTTGAATCCAGCCGGCATCCCGTGCGCCCATGGAGTCGGAATGGTCATTGTTAATGTTAATGGGGCCGGACAGTGCGCGGTTGACACAAGCGAGTGTCACCGGCAGGCGGGAAGAAGACGCGACATAAAGCAGTTCCCACATCAGCGCAAGCCCACAGGAAGAAGTTGCGGTGACAGCGCGTGCGCCAGCGGCTTCCGCGCCAATACAGGTGGACATCGAAGAATGTTCGGATTCCACTGTGACATATTCGGTGTTGACCTCGCCGTTTGCGACATATTGGGCAAAATATTGGGGGATTTCAGTTGATGGGGTGATTGGGAATGCCCCCATCACATCAGGGTCAATTTGTTTCATGGCATAAGCCACGGCTTCATTGCCGGAAAGGCGATCTCGTTTAGCCATCTGCGTGCTCCTCCTTATGGAATGTAATCGCCTGGAATGGGCAGACTTTTGCACAAATGCCGCAGCCCTTGCAATGGTCAAAATCAAAATCAAGGCGTTTGCCATCCGTCACCGGGATGGAGGAATCCGGGCAATATGGCGCGCAAAGCAAACATTGTTTGCATTTGGATTCATCCCAAGTTGGGGTTTGGGTGCGCCATTCCCCGGTAATGGTCAGGCGGGCTGTGCCCGGCTCATAGATTTCACAACCGGGCGTCAGTTCATACCATTTGGATTGTTCATTGATATTTGCTGCTTTTTTCATCCGATTTGCACCTCGCGCATGGATTTCGCCAGTGCATTCATATTGCCTTCAATAACTTGGGGCTTTGTGGAAAATTTATGTTGGAATGATGCTTTCATATCGCTGACAAAACGGTTTGGCTCCACAACGCCGGAAACCTTGACCGCAGCGGCAAGCATTGGGGTATTCGGGAAGTTTTTACCAAGAGTTTCCTCAGAAATGCGGCGTGCGTCAATGGTGCAGACCTTGCCGGCATAGCCGTTGAGCATGGGGCGGATTTCTTCCGGAGTTTTTTCGGTGTTGATGATGATTGCGCCTTCATTGGACAGCCCAGCGGTCACATTGACCGATTCAAGCAAGGTTTCATCAACAACGACAACATAGTCGGGATTGTAAATATTGGAATGCACGGTGCAGCGTTCATCAGAAATGCGGTTATACGCGGTAATCGGTGCGCCCATACGTTCGGGGCCATATTCCGGGAAGCCCTGGACATATTTGCCCGATGAGAAAGCAGCGTCTGCAAGCAGTAAGCAAGCTGTTTTGGCGCCCTGACCGCCGCGCCCGTGCCAACGGATTTCAACTGGTTTGTTCATGGTATTTTCCTCCTATCATCTTGTGAAAAGTGTTTCGTGACAAAATATAAAAAAGCAGCCGTCCGTAAAAGGACAGCTGCTGAAAAAGCGCTGTAAACCACCTGTTACCGTACCATCATACGTTCTCCTAGAATAACGGCAGGAGAAAACCGGCAAAGCCTACTTGCCCAAAGCAAAAGGGGGGTTCGGTGTGCAGCTCAGGAGTGATTTTCGGCAACGCGCGACTCGCACCGGGCTTGCACTGTCCCCGGTTCGCTGTGGCTTTTGCTGCGTGCTTACTCTCTCCGTCAAAGCCTTTATTTGTTTCATTGACTAATAGTATAAACTGTTTCCCAGTTTGTTGCAACCGTGAAAAAACACAAAATCCAAGGTGAAATTCCGTCAGGTATGCACAGAAGTCCACCTGACATGGAAAAATAAAAATTTGTCCGCGAAGATTATGCCATTTTCTTTGGGCTGCCATTGTCAAATGGCACATCATAATGGTGCAGCAACAGCCAGCCCGCGTCAAATTCGGCAGCATACTGCCCGGCAAGGTGCGCGGCGGTATCCATTGCGGATTCCATCAGTTCGGGTACGGATTCGGTGCGTTCGGTTTCGGGCTGCCATAGGTTATGCCATGCGGCGTGTTCCAGGTTCAGGCAATTCCATTCCGGCGGATCGATTTTCATATGGCTGGTCAGCAATGCGCCGCGCCCGGCAAGCCCTTCCAGCTTCTGCAACCCGTGGTAGATGGAAGCGTTTTCACTGTAAAGGAAGTTTTCCACAGTCAGCATTTCACGGAATGCGGCGCGCAGATCGGCAGTGCTGACACGCAGCCCATAAACTGTGCCAAGCAGGTAATGCAGCAGCACAGCCTGCACCGCAATTTCTTCATCCGACGCGGCATAATATTTGCCGGGGTCAAAATCGGTCACTGGCGCATGGTATTCCTGTTCATACAAAGCATAATCAATATCGCTTTCAATCTGGCAATGGACTGCGGAGGGGTTTAGTTTGGGATCAGCTTCCAAACATTCATGCTGGCGGCAATAGACATAGGGATGCACTGTGCTGTCCAATGCGTAATGGCACAAAAAGCCATAGAAATAGGCTTCTGCAATGGCACGGTTATCCCCTGTCATGCGGTTGACCGCGCGGGCAAATGCAAAAAACAATTCATCAGTGCATTCTGAGTGCATTTGGTTGCCATATTTGTGCAGCGGGCTGCCAAAAGCCAGCTTGCGATAAAAAAGCGGATCGGGGCCTTGAAGCCCCCAATTAAAAGCAGCCGGACGCCGTACAGCGGCAAGCTGCACAACTGCGGGGAATTTATCCTGTACAAGTTCACCAAACAGGTAATGTGATACAAAATCTGCCATAGCAAAACCATCCTCTCCAAATGCGTTATCTCATATTATACAACTTTTTGGCGGATTCGGAAAGGGAAAATCGAAAATTCACAAGATTTTTATAAAAAAACCCTTCCCGCACAAAGCCAGAAAGGGTTTTAGAGTGAATCAGTCAATTTTCGGCAGACTGCGCAATGCTTCTTCGGGCACATGGACAGGTCCACAGCCAGCGCATTTGGAACAGTCATGCATACACGCCATGGGGTCATTGGGATCTTCTTCGCGGCAGGCTTCTAAAATGCCGGGATCGCCTTGTTTTTCGCCGACAATGAATTTTGCGGCGGCTTCTTCGGCTGCGCCGGTGACGCCAGGCACCAGCACAATGCCGAGCATTTCCAGCGCATTGCGCAGAGCAATGCCAAGCGCATTGCAGATAAATACATCTGCCTGCGCCATACTCACAAATGTCAGCAAAGCAGTCGGGCTGCTGCCGGGCGCGGCAGCAAGTTCCTTTGCACAGGGTGTGCCATTTTCCACAGTAACCAGCAGGTATTCCGGACAGCCAGCGGCGTCAGCAACCATGCCATCCTGACAGGCAATTGCAATTTTCATGGAATTTTCCTCTACTTTCACAGCATATCTTCCAGCACACGCATTGCGCCATGTAATGCCTCCGGCAGTTTGACGTCCTCGATATCGCCGCGGTCAACCGCGGCGGCAAGGTTCGGGTCAAGCGGCAGCCGCGCAAGCACAGGCAAATCATATTCAGCGGCAACCGCGTCCAGCTTGCTTTTGCCAAAGACTTCAATTTGCTTGCCGCAGTCCGGGCAGACAAGATAGCTGTAATTTTCGATGATGCCCACAATCGGGATGTTCATCATTTTTGCCATTTTTACCGCTTTGCCCACAATCATCGAAACCAGATCCTGTGGAGAAGTCAGCACAATAATGCCGTCAACCGGCAGCGATTGGAACACAGTCAGCGGAACGTCGCCCGTGCCGGGCGGCATATCGACAAACATAAAATCGACATCTTTCCAAATCACATCTGCCCAAAACTGTTTTACGGTTTCGGCGATAATAGGGCCACGGTAAATCACCGGGTCGTCGGTATGGTCAAGGACAAAGTTAATGGAAACCATATCAATGCCGGTTTCAGAAGTTTTGGGGAAAATGCCTTCTTCACAGCCTTCCAGCCTGCCGCTGACACCAAAGGCTTTTGGGATGGATGGACCAGTGATATCCGCGTCCAAAATGGCGGTATGATATCCTTTGCGGCACATGGCAACCGCAAGCATAGATGTTGCAAGGCTTTTGCCAACGCCGCCCTTGCCGGAAATCACGCCAATGACTTTTTTAATGCTGGATAGATTATTTGGTTTAACAAGCAGGCTTTCGGGTTCGCCGCAGCCAGCTTGGCAGGAATCGCAGTTATGTGAGCAACCCATAAATTTTCACAGCTCCTTTTAATTCAGTATCGTTGGCTTTAGTATATCGCATTTCGGGCTGTTTATCAAGGGAATTGTACAAAGAGCGCCGCCCCTGGCTGCCTGCGGCAGCCAGGAGCGGCATAAAGCCCAAAAGGGCATATTATATTATTGTTCATCCGGCAAAGTGGGTTCAGCGGGCGGTTTGATGGGTGTGCCAAGGTAAGAAGGCATTTCAAGACCCGCTTGTTTGAATAAATCCTGCATTGGCGGGATCGCCTGCATCAGCCCGGATACAAAACCGGCTGTAGAGGATTTGCCGTCTTGGGCGCCATTGTCCCAAACGGTGACTTTATCAATTTTCAGATTGCTGATGGCATCCACCTGGATACGGGTGAGTTCTTCCAGTTTATCCGCAATCATAAGCTGTACGGCGGCTTGTGGGTCGCCAGCGGCGGCGCTGACCAGCGCCGCAATACCTTTCGCTTGCTGCTCCAGAATTTCGCGTGCGCCGCGTGCTTCCGCTTCCATGCGAGCATAAATCGCGTCGGCTTCGCCGCGCGCCTTGCGGCGCGTGACCTCGGCTTCCGCCTCGGCAGCGATTTCCGCCTGCTGTTTATCGATTTCCGCTTTTACGATAATATCCGCCTGTTGGGTTGCTTTTTCCAGTTCGGCACGGGTTTGTTCTGCCTGTTGCTGGGCAATATAGGCTTCTTGTTTTGCTTTTGCTGCCTGTACGGCTTCTGCTGCGGTTGCCTGCCGCAAGGCTTCGGCTTCCTTTTCACGGCGGCGGGCTTCGGATTGAGCAACTTCAATTTTTGCGCTGTTTTCGCCATCAATCGCGGAGGCGTTTGCCGCCGCAACTTGTACGCGCTGATCCCGCTGGGCATTTGCCTGACCGATTTCACCGTCACGGTTTTTCTCCGCGACCGATTTTTTCGCGTCATTGATTGCTTTTGCGGCAGCTTCCTTGCCAAGCGCGTCAATATAACCGGATTCATCATTGATATCGGTGACATTGACGTTAATCAGCCGCAAACCGATTTTTTTGAGTTCAATTTCGACATTGTTAGATACTGCGACAAGGAATTTATCCCGATCGGTATTGATTTCCTCGATATCCATCGTGGCAATGACCAAACGGAGCTGACCGAAAATAATATCTTTTGCAAGTTCCTGGATTTCGCTGAGTTTTAACCCGAGCAGGCGTTCCGCGGCATTTTGCATCACGCCGGGTTCGGTGGAAATGCCCACGGTGAACCGCGACGGCACATCAATGCGGATATTCTGCTTGCTGAGGGCGTTTTTCAGGTCAACACTGATGGAAATTGGGGTTAAGTCAAGGTATTGGTATGACTGAATCACCGGCACGATAAATGCCGCGCCGCCATGGATACATTTTGCAGTGCGGGTCTGACCATTTTTATCCGACCCGACCTTACCATAAATGACCAGGATTTTATCCGCGGGGCATTTGCGGTAACGCGACAAAATGGCAATCAACGCGGCAAACAGCACCACCACAATGATGCAGATTGAAATAAGAAGCTGGAATGGCATATTTTTCCTCCTTTTCTGTGACACATGATGTGGATCGTTTATTTTCTGCAAAAGGGTACTTATTTATGTTTCTTCCCGTTCCACAATGAGCATATCCCCCCGCAAATCGACAATACGTACACTGGTACCGGTTGGAATTGCGTCGCCTTCCGTAATGGCACTGCATTCCCGCAGCTGTCCCTGCACCTGTACCATCACCTTGCCGGGGCTTACACCCTTGGCAGCAATCGGCAGATAGACCCGCCCATTTTCGCCGATGGCGTTTTTTAAGCTGATGGTACCATTTTCCGCGAGTTTTGACGAAGCCTGCACCAATTTTGCCACCAAAAACATCGCAATGCCGCCCAGCACCAAACCAAACAGCAAGCTGAATAATGGTTCTGTGCCCGCGTGGATGGATGCAATGGATGACCAGGAAAACACGGTTAAAAATGCAACAATGGTTTGCAGCGTCAGCAGGCGCATGGCTGTGGCATCGCCAGGGCTGCTGCCATCTGTATAATGCTGGATATCCATTTGGTCAGGCATATCAAAATCCAAACTCACATCCACGCCATCCGGCACATCCAGGTCAAGCCCGGAAGTATCGCTGTAATTGACACCTTCCCCGCTGTCACTGCCAAGCATACTCATCAGCGTTTGGATCACAAGCAGCAAGGTGGACGGCACCGCCATGCAGTAAAGCACCCGCAAGATATCGCTGAGGCTTTCCCACCATACTATCATTTGTTCCATATGGCAGCCCCCTTTCCGATTCATTCGCCTCAAAAGGTAAATTTAATTTACACACATTATACGCCAGCGTTAAGATTTTGTCAATTACAATCGTGTTACATCCAAAAAAATAATTTCCCTCTTGCTATTTGCACAATGGTCAGGTATACTTTTAGTAAATTATACTTACGTCAGAAGGGGTGGTTATCATGCCGGCATCTGGGCTGGGGAAAAAACTAAAAGAAGCGCGCCTTGCCAAAAAAATGACGCAAGCCGAAGTTGTCGGCAATTTTATCACCCGCAATATGCTCAGCCAGATTGAAAGCGGCGCGGCTATGCCGTCGGTGAAAACCTTATCTTATTTGGCTGGCGTGTTGGATATCCCGCTGTCCGAGCTAATGGGCGACGGCGATGGGCATGACGAAGCGCTGGACAGCTTCCAAATCCTTCAGGATGCAAAAAAGCGTTTATATGCCGCTGATTATACCGGTGTTCTTATTTTATGCGAAACCATGCCGGATATTATTCAAGATGAATTATCCGCGCTTGGGGCACGCGCCTGTCTTGGGCTGGCGCGTGCGATGATTGAAAAAGATGCGTTGGCAGATATCACCCGCTTGATGCGGCAGGCAATCCAATATGCCAGCCAGGGACTGTATGCCAATGAAGCGCTTGCCGCGGAATGCGCGCTGCTGCTTAACCAGCAAGCCACCCGGCTTGGGCAATATTACCTGTCGCTGGCGGCGCCAGGACTGCCGGACACACAAAAAACAGCAGCCCCGGCGGATCAGCCGGAAGCTGCTGAGTGAAATTGGAAAAGGAGCTGCAACTTTCAGTTTTAGCCTGCGGTGGCGTTGACTGGTTTTTCCGCTTTGCTGTTCATCACAACTTTGAGCAGGATTGGGGTAATGAGGGTTGTGACAATGACCACAAGCACAATGGCGGGGAACATATGGGCATCCACCAGCCCAACAGCGGCGCCTTTCTGCGCGACAATCAGCGCGACTTCCCCGCGTGATACCATGCCTACACCAATGGATAAGGCTTCATGCCCATTAAAGCCGCAGGCACGTGCGCCCAGCCCGCAGCCCGCGACCTTGCTGAGCACAGCAACAACAAGCAAGGCAAATGAGAAAAGAAGGATTTCGGCATTCATGCCATCCAGCACGGTTTTAATGCCAATAGACGCAAAGAAAATCGGAGAAAAGAACATATAGTTCATCACATTGATTTTTTTCGCGACATATTCGCGCAAATCCATGATATTACATAAGATAAGCCCGGCAAAATAAGCGCCAGTAATATCAGCAATGCCAAAATAGCGTTCAGAGATATAGGCGAGGATGAGGCAAAACGCAATGGACATAATGGCAAGGCGGCGATGGTTTGCCCAAATAACATCCATCCGCTGAAACGCATGATAAAAAACCAGCGCAACCACAGCAATAAAGACAAAAAACATACCAATCCGCGCAAAAACCATCAGCGGCACCACGGTAGGATCAGCAAACCCACTGATAACGGTTAAAATAATAATGCCAAGGATATCGTCAATCACTGCGGCGCCTAAAATCGCAATGCCGACTCTGCCTTTGAGTTTGCCCATTTCGCGCAGGGTTTCCACCGTGATGGAAACTGAAGTCGCGGTCAGCACAACGCCGATAAACAATGCCTTGAGGAAATCCAAAGCATCAGTGGTATCGCGGAAAAACAGTTCATAGCAAATGGTACCGCCAATCAACGGCACAATAACGCCGATTAATGCAATGACAAAAGAAGCAACACCGGTTTTTTTGAGTTCGCTGAGGTCGGTATCCAAACCAGCCAGAAACATTAGCATAATGACGCCGATTTCCGATGTTTTCAGCAAGAAATCGGTTTCGCTAACGGCATTCAGCACCGAAGGCCCCAGCAAAATGCCTGCCAGCAGTGCGCCGACAACCTGCGGCATATGGATACGTTCTGAAATCAGCCCAAGCAGTTTGGTGGACAACAAAATAATTGCAATAATTACCAAGAAATCATAGGATTCCATTTTGATTCACACTCCCTTTGCAGAAAGGGGCAAGCCCCCGTTTTTTTATCAGCACAAGTATAGCACGATTTATACCAGATGGCTGTTAAGATGTCGTTAAAGATTCCATTCGGGCGGCAGGCAATTTTTTTGATGATACCCCTTGTCTTATCGGGCGTGTTATAATAAAATGGGGGATTGGGAAGGGGGCGTTTTCCATGATAAACCTTACAGCAAAAATAACCCATTGGGCGTCTGTCAACTGCCTGAAAACGGCAGCTATTTTATGCGCCGCTACCGCGGCAAATGCAATCTTACTGCAGCGTTTCCAAATGATCAGCAGCGCAACAGAATTATATACCTTGGGCGTTTTACTGGTGTCGCTAAACACGGCTGGCTATTTATGGGGCATTATTGCGGCTGTAGCAAGCGTGCTGTGCGTCAACTACTTTTTCACTTATCCGCCATTCCATCTGAATTTTACGATTGAAGGTTATCCGGTCACATTTCTGATTATGCTGACAGTTGCCATCACCACAAGCGCCTTGGGCGGGCGGGTCAAAAAACAACGGGAACTCGCCCGCGAACGCACCCGCTTGACCGAAGAACGCCAGCGTATTTTAATTGAAACCGAAAAAGAAAAAATGCGGGGCAATTTACTGCGGGCGATTTCACATGACCTGCGCACGCCGCTGACTGGTATTTTGGGGGCGTCAGGCGCCCTGCTGGATAATGATGGGCTGATAGACCCGACAAGCCGCCGGGAACTGCTTTCCGGCATTCATGAGGACGCCGAATGGCTGCTGCGTATGGTGGAAAATATTTTATCCATCACACGGATTTCCGGCGGGGCATTGTCGCTGAAAAAAGTATGCGAACCACTTGACGAAGTGTTTTCCCAAGTTGCTGCCAAATCGCGCAAACGGTTCCCACAGATTGAATTATCCATACAAATGCCGGATAAAGTTGCACTTGTGCCCATGGATGAAATGCTGATTGTACAGGTGCTGATAAACCTTGTTGACAATGCCATGCTGCATGGGGGCGGCAATGCTGTCGCGCTTTCCGCGGAAATGGAAAATGATATGGTACGAATTATTGTGCGTGACCATGGGCAAGGCATCCCGCCAGAGGATTTGCCAACTTTATTTGATGGGTTTGGTTCACGGGACAAAGAATCCAGCGATGCCACCCGTGGGCTTGGGATTGGGTTATCCATATGCCGCACCATTGTAGAAGGGCATGGCGGGCATATTTTTGCCCGCAACCTGCCAGATGGTGGGGCGTCTATCAGTTTCACATTGCCGACAAAGGAGGCTGCATCTTATGCCGAATCCTGAAAAAATATTAGTGGTAGAGGATGAAACCACAATTTTACGCGTTTTAGAAACCATTTTAGCCGCCAATGGATATCAGGTGTTATCTGCGTGCAATGGCACGCAGGCACTTTCCATGGCAAGTTCCCATTGCCCAGATTTAATCCTGCTTGACCTTGGTTTGCCAAATATGGATGGGACAGAGGTCATCAGGCATTTACGGGAATGGTCAGGCGTACCGATTTTGGTGGTATCCGCACGTGACCAGGAAGAAGAAAAAGTGCGGGCATTTGATTTGGGAGCGGATGATTATATTACCAAACCATTTGGCACCAGTGAATTGCTGGCACGTATCCGGGCAGCCCGCCGCCATGCGAATCAATTGGCAGCCGAACGGGCTTTGGTATCGCCATCATATGAATTTCAAGATTTCCGCATTGATTTTGAACGGCGGGTCGTTACCGTTGGTGGACGCGAAATCCATTTGACACAAAATGAATATAAAATTGTAGAACGGTTAGCGCGACAACCTGGGCGGGTATTGACATATGCAACCCTTTTGCATGATATTTGGGGGCCATATAAAGGGGAAGACAATCAAATTCTGCGTGTCAACATGGCAAATATCCGACGCAAATTAGAAAAGAATCCTGCAGAGCCGCACTATATCTTAACAGAAAATGGGGTAGGCTACCGCATGGCAGATGGGGATTGACATAGGGGACATTGTTTTGCAAATGAATACGGCGCGGTCGCGCCAGTCGCACCCGTTGGTCCTGTCGGGCCTGTTGCGCCCGGGGTTCCGGCTGCGCCGGTTGCTCCCGTTGGCCCTGTCGGGCCTGTTGCACCGGGGGCTCCGGCTGCGCCGGTCGCGCCTGTTGGCCCTGTCGGGCCGGTTGCACCGGGGGCCCCGGCTGCGCCGGTTGCTCCCATTGGTCCTGTCGGGCCTGTTGCGCCAGTCGGACCCATTACAGTTAGCAAAGTGTAATCCGGAGAAGTGCCCGGCACACCCGTTGGGTTATCCCGGTTCACCTGATACAAAGCGCCATCATGCGAAACAACTGTACCCAATGGGTAATTTACCCCTGGTACAAATGGCTGTACCGCTTCTATCCCTGCGCCAGTAGGGCCAGTCGGACCGGTTGGCCCAGGCCGGCCTGGACATCCCGACATCCCATCGCGCCCTCTTGGGCCGCGTGGACCAGTTGGGCCTGTTGGCCCAACCATGCCGCCCCCTGGTCCGGGACCGGGACCAGGGCCAGGTCCGGGGCCAGGGCCGCAAGGATTAAACGGCGGGCAGCCAGAACCGCCAAACATACCGCCATAATTGAACGGGTTCTCCATCGAAAAACCTCCTTCTTCTGGATATCCCCCCTGCCCATATGGGCAGAAAGGCTATTCCATACTATGTGCAGTATCCGCAGAAGGTGATTTTGCCATTTCCCGTTCTATCAGCACCATATTTTCTTTGAGCCGTTCATCCTGCGGTGCAAGTATAACCGCCTGTTTGATATCATCAAATGCTTGCTGCACCCGCCCTGTATAATAATATCCAAGCGACCGCAAATCCCAAGGCAGACTGCCCCATGCGCTGCTTTCACAGATATATGTCCGAGGACGCTCTGTAATAGATAATGCCTTATTTAACATATAAATCATGCCATCCCAT
>CAXHNU010000083.1:0-13056 GCA_964017555.1 uncultured Butyricicoccus sp.
AAAATTCGACACACAAAGGTCGAAATATGTGGTATACTGTAATTGTCCTAAGGCATTCAGCCGCCACAGGACATTCCTAAAAAGCCCTGTCCTCCGTCAAGAGGGACAGGGCTTTTTTATTGGTTACTTAAAATATCGCTAACACCCGACAATGTGTACTCAAAGGTTTCGTTGCTTAACGCCAATGCGCTGCCTGGCAAAAAGGTCAGGCACAGCCTCAGCAGAAATGCTAAGGACAACATTTTTTTCTTCATAGTTTTTTGACTCCTTTTCTGTTTACAAAACAGCACACTTTCACAGATACAGATATACTGCACTGCTTTGTGTGCAGTATGCAGTATTGTTTATAACTTTAGTATACGACCAATAGAGTCTTTATTCAAGTGTTTTAAAAATAATTTGTATTATAATACAAGTGTCAGCCTGTCCGTTAAATGCTGATCATCATGCTTGTTTTTCTGAAGCAGTTTATGTTTTTTAATTTTTGCATAGCCTTTGTAAAAATAACTCTGCCGCAGATGAAAAAACCTGATATTTTTTCCACGCAATATGAACCCCTGCTTCTAATCTTGGTTCCAATGGACGAGAACATAAAAGACTGTCTTTGGTTTCCCGAATCAGTCCGCCAATGGTGAGCGCATAACCCATACCCGCTTCTACCATCAGTGCAGCATTATAAAACAAGTTAAAGGTTGTCACAACATTGAGGTTTTTATATGCTGTGCCAAACCATTCAATATAACTGTTGCTGGGGTTGTTTTCCATTGCCTGGCGGGAACAAATCAATGGTTTTCCCAATAGGTCTTCTTTTTTAATGGTGGCTTTTCTCGCCATAGGGTCATCTTTGCGCATCACAACACCCCATACATCTTTCACGGGCAGTGCAAAACTTTCATATTTGGATAAATCCACAGGCTGAATGAATACACCAAAATCAAGCAGCCCTTTGTCCAGTCGTTCAGCAACATCTTGGGAATTGCCGCTGTAAAGGTGGAACCGGATATCAGGAAAATCATCATGCAATTCTTTGGCTGCCTGTGCCAAAAGGTAAATCCCTCTTGTTTCTCCGCCGCCAATATAAACATCTCCTGCAATATCTTTTTCCATGCTTTGAAATTCCATTTCTGTTTTATCGACCATCGCAATGATTTCTTCTGCCCGTTTCCGCAAAATAATTCCCTCTTTGGTCAATACCATGTTATGGCTTCCGCGAATGAATAATTTTTGCCCAAGGTTTTCTTCCAGTTCTTTGATTTGCCGCGATAAGGTTGGTTGTGTAACATGAAGAAGGTTAGAAGCAGCTGTGATGCTGCCTTCTTGTGCAATTGCTAAAAAATAGCGCAAAACTCTAATTTCCAAGGGGACACTCCTTTTCAAGCTGGTATATTGCATGATATGCCTGCAAAGCAAATCAAGGTTTTTGAATTAGGTATTTGTTATTCCACGCGTTTGCCGGTAAAATAAAAAGAAAGAGGCAATAGTTTTCAATATGCCTGTTACTATATGTAAAAGAGGTGTTTGGATATGAAAAAGAAAGCTTTATGGAGTATGGCAAAACAAAAAGACCGGCAATTTTATCATACACTGTTTGCCATGGTGCTGCCGATTGCGTTTCAAAACTTAATGACAGCGCTGGTCAGCGCTTCTGATGCAGTTATGTTGGGTTTTTTAGAACAGCAGGCGCTGTCTGCGGTATCATTGGCGGCACAGGTTACATTTGTTTTTAACCTGTGTGTTACCGTTTTGGTGCAGGGAACAACCATGCTGGCAGCGCAATATTGGGGAAAAGGCGACCGGGATACGGTTGAAAAAATCCTTGCGCTTGCAATGAAGTATATGGCTGCTGTTTCTGTGCTGTTTTTGCTGGGCACATGGCTTATGCCGGAACAGATTATGGGGCTGATGACAAATGCAGATGGCTTAATTGTGTGGGGCAGTACATATCTTCGGATTGCAGGCTTTTCCTACATTCCATTAGGACTTTCACAGATATATTTATGTATTATGAAAAGCAGTGGGAAAACAGGGGAAAGCACGGTGATTGGCTCTTCCGCAATGGTTGTAAATGTTGCACTTAATGCCGTTCTCATTTATGGGCTGTTTGGTTTGCCAGCCATGGGAATCCAGGGGGCGGCGGCTGCCACTGTAGCGGCGTCCTGTATACAGTTTGGCTGGACACTGAAGGAGGAAAGGAAACCAGGGAATATCCGGGTGTCGTTTTCTTATACCTTACATACAGACCAGGAGATAAGAAAAGATTTCCGTCAACATACTCTGCCGATCGCTGGAAATTATTTTTTCTGGGGTGGCGGCGTGACTATTTTTTCTGCCATCATTGGGCATTTGGGGAATGATGCAGTCGCAGCAAATTCCCTTGCCAACATTGTGCGGAATATCCTTGCGTGTGTATCAAAGGGAATCGGGACCGCAGGGGCAATCCTTGTGGGCAACGAACTGGGAAAAGGGCAAATTCAGTTGGCAAAGCAGTATGCAAAACATTCTGTGCAGCTTGCAGGCATAATAGGGGGCGTCACTTGTATGCTATTGCTTTTATTACGCCCATGGGTTTTGCAGTTTGCTAAGCTGTCAAGTACAGCAACAGAATACCTTTCAGGTATGCTGCTGATATGCAGTTATTATATGATTGCTGGTTCCATCAATACAATGGCGATTGGCGGTATTTTTTGTGCAGGTGGTAAATCAAAGTTTGGATGTATTTGTGATTTTATTGTGCTTTGGCTGATTGTTATCCCGATGGCTTCAGTTGCTGCTTTTTATTTGCATCTTCCCGTGCTGGTGGTTTATTTTATCCTATGCTTGGATGAATGTATCAAGGTTCCTGTTGTGTTTTGGTATTACCGGAAATATACCTGGGCACAGAACCTGACAAAATGATGCAAAATCTGTTATGGGCGGATGACCTGCGCTGCATAGCGCAGCGTTTCCGCGATTTGATACATATTCACGGCTTTGCCTGCTGCCAGTTTGCTGGATAACCCATAATGGCTCGCGCTCATCTGGCAAACAAGAATTTCTATGCCGTTTTCCTCCAGCATTTTGAGCGCGATTGCGGTTTGTGTGCCTTCGGCAGCGAGTTTGACCCCGCTGTTATATAATAAAATGGCATTTGGCTTGTCAGGCAGCTCTGTCAGCGCAAAAAGAAACCCTTGCAAAAGTGACTGGCCAAGCTGCGTATCCCCGTCACCCATATGGTCAGATGAAAAAACAGCAGCCACCTGCCGTTTTTGCGGCAGGTTTGCCTGCGGCAAAGGAGCTTGCTGAATGACTGGTATATCAGCGCCCCTGTCTGGGAAAGCAGGTTCCATAGGAAACATAAACATATCCAGTGCAGATGGCTGGATGACAACCCGGTATGTCCCATTTTCCATTTGATCGGCAAAGGCGGCAAAGCCGCGCTTTGCTGCAAATCCTTCAATTTGCTCACGTGTTTTATCATCCTCTGCCAGTACAATCACTGGTACGCCTTGGGTATTTAACGCTTGTTTAATTTCATCAAGCGGCGCGGCACTGCCGCGCACATCAAGAATGGTTGCCATTTTTTTAATCCTTCCAGTTCCACCATTTGCATTTTTCCGGCTCCGGGTGTTCGGTTTCCGCAAAATATACGGCGCACCGATAGACATATAACATACATCGGTCTATCTGCATACCGCGTTCCAGGCAGTCCCGCCGATAGATCTCTTCCGGGTCTGCACCGCGCAAGGATGCGATGGTATCATAACCCAGCCGCAATAAATCTTGTTCTATGGTTTTGCCGACACCCGGTATTTTTTGCAATTCTCCCAAAAAAGCAACCCCTTTTCCGCCAAATCTATGGCAGGCGCAACCAAGGCGCCTGCTTTATTTCTGCGCTTCCCTGTGGTATAATATCTTTATTCGGAAATCATACTGACTAGGAGGCACTGTATTAGGCTATGCCAAATATTTCACTCATCGCGACCGATTTGGACGGTACGCTTTTTTATGACCGTAAAAATATTTCAAAACGTGATCGTGACGCCATTTTCTCTGTGCATGAAAATGGCACTGCTGTTGCCCTTGCAACTGGGCGGGAACTGCCCATCATTACACCCGCTTTAGACCGCCTTGCTTTGTGGGATGCGGTGGACTATATCATCATGGCGGGCGGCGCGCAAATCTACACGGCAAAAACACAACAAATCCATACCGTGGGTATGCTTACCCCTGAAATATTATGCGATGTTTACCACCGTTACAAACATCACCCGATTTCAATTATCCTGCCGCGGGATAATATATTTTTCACCAACCGCGTCACCCGTGGCTTGCGCGCTGAAAGCGCGCTGCTCGGTTCGCCCATTGATTACCGCCCAAATTTGGCGGAAGTATTCACCGCACCAAGCCCCAAGCTGATTTTCCATGGCACAGATGAAGAAGTGAGCGCGATTTTGCCCATTATGCAGCGGGATACCGATAGTCGAATTAACCTTTGCCGCAGTCATAACAATTATATTGACTGCTATGCTGCCGGTGTGAACAAAGGCACAGCCCTAGAACTGCTTTGCGGCAGTTTAGATATCCCGCTGGATTGCTGCGCCGCAATTGGGGACAACCATAATGACCTTGATTTGCTGCACACAGCCGGACAGTCTGCCTGCCCAGGCGATGGCACCGAAGAAGCCAAAGCAGCCGCGGATTATGTCTGCTGTCCCGCGCCGGAAGGCGCATTTGCAGACTTTTGTACCCGGCTTGGTTTAATTTAACCTTTTGTTTCTGTTCCCGGAGGTGGAGCCCTGAATGTCACAGAATTTTACGCCTTCAGACCGTACACAAACTTTATTGGTGCTTGCGTTGTTAGGGGAAAGCGATAAAACCGGGTTTGAACTTGTCCATGCGCTGGAAGCCCGCTGCGACTGCGCATTTTCTTGCCGTGAAGGGATGCTGTACCCCGTTTTATACCGTTTGTGTGAAGCCGGGCAGGTGTCCAGCTATATCAAAGAAACCGAAGCGGGAAGCCGCCGCTGTTATCGCCTGACCCGTTCAGGGGCGCGTGTGCTTGGACGCAAACGGGATGAATGGAAATTATTATCCCGTGCGTTCGACGCCCCAAAGGGAGGTGAAGCCTGTGCCAAAAACACAGACTGAACAATGGCTTGACCAGGTTTGCAGCCATTTGTGTTGGCAGCGGCACCGCAATGCCATCCGGCAGGAACTATCTGCGCATTTGGATGACCGAATGCGGATGCTGCGCTTGCAGGGGCTTACAGAGGAGGAAACAGAACGTCAGGCAGTACTGTCCATGGGCGACCCGGATGAGCTTGGGCGCGCCCTGGCAGAGTTATACCGTCCCATGCGCCGCTTTTTATTATGGCTGGTGACTGTCCTTTTATGGGCAGGCGCTGCCATCCTTGCATTATGCCTGTTGTTTTACCTCACCCAAAAAGGCAGGTAATTGGCGTTATTCGTTGCTATAGTCCTCTGTGACCGCGCGGAGCAGCACTTGGTAAATTTTTTCTGCATTTGCGCGGAAATTGCGTTCGAGCAGTGCAGCCTGCGGCTGGCTGACCACATTCATCTGAATGGAAAATACCCCTTCCATAGATAGTGTGACCAACATATCATCTTGCGCAAGCGGTTCGGTTTTGGTGATAATTGCGGCATCGCGGCGCAGTTTCTGCACCACCCGCAGGGCGGATTGCTGCGCGGCTTCCCGCACAGAATAGGGGAGGTTGCGTTCAAATAATTCCGCGGCTTCCCGCCCTTTTTCTGTGATTTCATATTGGTCATGCGCTGGCTGAGCAATATGCCCTGTGGCAAGCATTTCATCAAAGGCTTCTTTCAGTTCAAAAAAGCCAAACCCACCGTCACACCATGTGCATAAATCAACAACACATTGCAAATCCACAGGGAACGGCAGCCGCCCCATGGCATATAAGATTAAAAATTTAATTTCTTCCTTTGTACGGATAAACCCATGACGTGCCATAATTCCCCCAGCTTATATAAGCGCTCCCATGATTGCTGGTACCAATAAAACAGCGATTGCCCCAACAAGGAATACGCCGATGACTTGATATAGTTTTTGCTCCATCATATCCTCCTGCAATATTTTTGTATCTATTCTTTTATTATATTGCTTGGAACGCTTTGCGTCAAGACACGACTTGGGCAGGATATTGACAGGGTTTTTGGAATATGATACGATTACCTGGATGTGAAAAGGGGGAATCATCAATGGGATTTGACGGTTTCATGCGGAAAACTGCCAATGAACTGCAACAGGCTGCGGCAGATTTTATCAGGGAATTTGATGATGACGCAGGTGATGCGGTGGATAAAGTGATTACCAAAACACGCAATACCATAGAAAGCATGATGAACCCGCTGGAACAGGCAGAACGCAAAAAATTATTTGACCCGGTGGGCTTTATCTGGGATGAACTGCAATTACCGCGCGCAAGCCGTGAAGAACCGGTCAGCAAAGAGGATTGCAGGCTGGCAGATCACCTTTTCCGGGATGGCAGCGGCATTGGGCAGGATATGTATACCCATCATGCGATTTATATCGGCTCCGGACAGGTGATGCACTATGCCGGGCAGGTGCCGGATATTTATATCCAGGTTGCGGATTTTGAGGAATTTGCCGAAGGGTATCAGGTATACCGCTATACCGAACAGGCAAGCGCACTGTTATTCAGCAGGGAAGAAGCGGTAAGCCGTGCCTGGCAGCGCTGTGGTGAGCAGGAATATCACCTGATCCATAACAATTGTGAAAATTTTGTGCGTTGGTGCCGTGCCGGTACCGATACATATTGAAAACGATAGATCAAAAGGAGAACGGCTATTTTATGAAACTTTATAACACATTAACCCGCCAAAAAGATGAATTTATCCCGCTTGTGCCTGGACAGGTAAAAATGTATTCCTGCGGCCCGACGGTATACAACTATTTCCATATCGGAAACGCACGCCCCTTTATTATGTTTGATCTTTTGCGGCGTTATTTTGAATATCGTGGTTATCAGGTGAATTTTGTGCAGAATTTCACCGATATTGATGATAAAGTCATTGCAAAAGCCAATGAAGAAGGTGTGGATTTCAATACCATCGCCGAACGGTATATCAAAGAATATTATGTTGATGCTGAAGGGTTGGGCATCAAGCGGGCAACCATGCACCCCCGTGCAACAGAAACCATGGATGCGATTATTGATATCGTCCAGCGGCTGCTGGACAAAGGGCATGCCTATGTTGCGGAAAATGGCGATGTCTATTTCCGCACAAAATCTTTTGCGGAATATGGCAAGCTGTGCCATCAGCCCATGGAAGAATTGCAGGCAGGCGCACGCATTGGCGTGGGTGAAACCAAAGAAGATCCAATGGATTTTGCCGTCTGGAAAGCGGCAAAGCCAGGCGAACCGGCATGGGATACGCCATGGGGCACCAAAGGGCGCCCCGGCTGGCATATTGAATGCTCCGCAATGGCGTGCAAATATTTGGGCGATACGATTGACATTCATTCTGGCGGGCTGGATTTGATTTTTCCCCATCATGAAAACGAAATTGCACAGTCGGAATGTGCCAATGGCTGCACATTTGCAAATTACTGGCTGCATAATGGCTTTTTGACCATCGATAATGAAAAAATGTCTAAATCCAAAGGCAATTTCTTTATGGTACGCGATGCTGCCAAAGAATTTGGTTATGAAACCATCCGTATGTTTATGCTAAGCGCGCATTATCGTTCTCCACTGAATTATTCGGTGGAATCCTTAGAGATGAACAAAACAAGTTTAAGCCGTTTGTATGAATGCCGGGATAATATGGAGTTCCGCATTGAAAAAGCGGCTGGGGACAGCATGAATGCCGAAGAAAACGCAAAACTGGACGCTTTGATGGGCTATAAACAAAAATTCATTGACGCCATGGATGATGATATGAATACGGCTGACGCGCTGTCGGCGATTTTTGAACTGGTGCGCGAAATCAATGGGTATATGTCAGCGCATGATGATGTAAGCAAGGCATTTTTAACCGCGGCACATGGTTTATTTATGGAGCTGACAGGCGTATTAAACCTTGCGCAAAAACGGGATGAAGCGGCTGACCCGGATGAAGATAAAATCAATGAACTGGTTGCGCAGCGTACTGCTGCCAAAAAAGCGAAAAATTTCGCGGAAGCTGATCGCATCCGTGATGTGCTTGCCGAAATGGGGGTTATCATTAAGGATACCCGGCAAGGCGTACAGATTCAACGGGTGAAAAAATAATCATTCCTTTGATATAAGCAGGCAAGTGTAAACAACAGGACGCACAGGAGGGATATCATGCACCAGAACAAAAAGATTTTCTTAACAGCACTCATGATTTGCTGTGTGGTTACAATGGGTTTTTCTCGGTTTGGCTGGGGCGAAAGCCAGGTTTATGGGGCTGCTATGTTTGCAAACCCATTTGCAGGGTTGGCGCTGCTGTGTATGCTGCTGGGCATTTGGCTGGGCGGAAATCAAACCATGCGAATGGTTTCTGTATTTGGCAGCTTTTTGCTGGTTGCTTGTGAATTATATTTTGCCGCCACATGGTATATCCAAGGGGTTGGGAAATTTGATATTGGGCTGTTTTTCCATGCAAGTGGTTTTGGATTTGTGGCTGCATTGCTGCTGGCTGTTTTGTGCAGCGCAATCAACTTTGTATGGCAGGAACAGAAAGAAAAATGCTGATGATATAACTGAAGAGGGCTGCATAAATTGGAATTTCCATTTATGCAGCTTTTTTTGTCCCCTTTTTTGGTTTTGATACGAATTAGAAAACAAAAGCATTTGGGGAGAGAAAAATTTGAATATTGATACTGTTTTTGATACAATGGCGCATCTTGCGCATTCCTGTATTGCATTAAAACAATCCGAACGCCCGGAACTGCAATGGTTAAATGAAGAATACCAAAAACTGATGCAGCAGATTGGGCTGAAAAACAGGGGGGCAGCAGACCAATATATTTACGCACAGATTTATTGCAAACCGCCGGAAAATTTGCAGGATATCATAAAAATACGCTATTGGCGCACAGGGCGGCACTTGCCGGTCAATTATGCCCTGTGTGCGGCGTTTGGCAGGGCAATGCACCTGGATGATGCTGGGCAGCGGTTTTTAATGCAGGGCTATTATGATAGCTGTGACCAGATGTATGAAGAGGAACCAAGTGATAAGGCATCTGCCTATTGGGGGCGCAGGGACGGCATGGAACGTTTGGTTAAAACATATCTCAAACGCATCCCGATGACCCGGCTGGCACAATTGAAAATACAGCCGGAAATGCGCTGCCATAACCTGCGGCATTTGTATTATGCAGATGCGATGAATTATGTGCAGGAAAGCGATACAGCAAGGCGGAAATATTTATCCAAACATATCACAAGCATCAACTATGATTCCGAACTAAACCGCACGGTGAAATTATTGGGCGTTATTCCGCGGAAAACCATGCTGCGGCATTTGATAATCCTGGGTATGCCAAATGTCACACAGGCTTGGCTGGATACTGCGCTAAAGCAGTTTGGATATTTGCCGCTGGATGAGCGCCATACCATGCGCAGTGGCGAATGGCTGGATTGGCTGTTAATCCGGCTGCTGCAATGGTATGAAGGGCTTGCTGGTGGGGCAGAAGAACGCCTTAGCAGCTTCCAACAGGCTTGCAGGATATTAGACAGCATTTTTGCAGCGGAAAAAGAACCTGGGCTGCGGTTTATGTATTTCAAGGCATTGGGGCATAAGATTTAGCTGGGCAGCGGAAACAGGTGCGCAAGAATACGAAAAAAACGCAAGAAAACAAAAGCAGCCATACATAAATTGTAATTCATATCCATCGCAAAAAATACAATGCCATAAAAGGCGTTGTTTGCTGAATAAACGACAAAAAATTGCAGGTATACCCAATTCATATTACAGTTTCACATAAAACCGGGCAAAGCCACAGGCTGGATATGAAAAAACACAAAAATTTCATAAAGCATCATAGGAATTTATCATATACGGTATTTTTTTATTGCAGCAATATTGCAGTAGCAAATGGAAAAGAATGCTGATATGATAATACTGTGCACAAGGAAACCCAATATCCGGATAGGGGATGTTTTTTACCAAGTGAAAAGGGGTTAATAAACAAATGATGATTCCAATTACATTCCTGTTGTTTACGGTGCTTGTCGCTGTGATTTCCTGGTGGAAAACCAGAGGCGATACACTCAACACACAGGATGGCTATTTCCTTGCTGGGCGCAGTTTGACCGGGCCAGTCATTGCCGGGTCATTGATGCTGACCAACCTGTCCACAGAACAGCTTGTTGGACAAGCGGGGCAAAGTTATGCCACCAATATGGGGCCTATGGCATGGGACGGCACTTCTTGCCTGGGGCTGCTTATTCTTGCATTCTTCTTTCTTCCCAAATACTTAAAAATGGGTATTACAACCGTACCAGAATTTTTGGAGGAACGGTATGACACAACCGTAAAACGTATTGTATCTTTCCTGTTCCTGTTGGGATACCTTTTGACCTACCTTCCTACGGTGCTTTATTCTGGCGCGCTTGTATTCAACCAGATTTTCGGTATTGATGAAATCTTCGGCATCACAGAGTTCCAAGGCGTCATTTTAACTGCGGCAGCAATCGGCATTATCGGCGCGGTTTATGCAATCTTTGGCGGGCTGAAAGCGGTTGCGGTTTCTGATACGGTAAATGGCATTGGTCTGCTGATTGGCGGCGTTGCGCTGCCGCTGTTTGCACTGACGGCATTTGGCGGCGGCAGCTTTGTGGAGGGTGTGCGTAATTTTGTAAACCTCATCCCGCCGGAGAAATTCAATGCCATTAACCCGGCGAATGCTCAGCCGCCGATGATCCCATGGCCGGTCTTATTTACTGGCATGGTCATCAACAATATGTTTTACTGGACAACAAACCAAGCGATTATCCAGCGTACCCTTGGCGCAAAAAACCTGAAAGAAGCACAGAAAGGCGCTATTTTTGCAGCACTGCTCAAACTGACAAACCCACTGTTTATTACACTGGGCGGCCTGCTTGCTTTCTATATGGCACATAATGGGATGCTTGACCCATCTCAGGTTGCGGCACTGTCTGAAACCAGTGACCTTGCATATCCAACATTGATTATTGAAATGATGCCCAAACCATTGCTTGGTTTCTTTGCGGCAGTTCTGTTTGGCGCAATCCTTTCCTCGTTTAACTCTGCGCTGAACTCATCTGTCACCCTGTATACATTGGATATCCACCGCCCGATGTTTAACCCAAATGCCACAGACGCACACCTGGTAAAGGTTGGTCAGAGGTTCGGCACCATCCTGGCCATCATTTCGATTTGTGTTGCGCCGGTTGTATCGTTTGCGCCATCAGGGCTGTATGATTTCCTGCAGGAATGCTTTGGGTTTTATAATGTCCCAATCCTGGCTTCTGTAATTATCGGCTTATATACAACCCGTGTGCCTGCAATCGCACCGAAAATCGGCTTGATTACCCATGTTGTATTATATTCTCTGACCAAAACGCCAGTTTTCAAAGGGATTTTCCCTGGCCATTACCTGTATGTTTTGTTTGTTTTATTTGTGTTCAATATCTTGCTGCAATTGGCAATTGGCAAACTCCATCCCCGTGAAACCGCTTATGTCATGCATGATGCGCAGGTTGTTGACATGACGCCCTGGAAGAAAGGCAAAATGCTTTCGGTGATCTGCATTTTGCTGATGCTGTGTTTGTATGCGGTATTTTCCCCGCTTATGCTGGCACATGGCTAAAAACATTTTACCCTGCCTTTTTAGGCAGGGTATTTTGCCTGACGAAAACTTTTAATAGAAAAAGGCACACAGCAGCTTGTGATAACTGCCATGTGCCTTTTGTTCCCCCCTGCTTGCTGGAACAGGCAGGGTTTTATCATCAATTTTTCACTTCGGTGCATCAAAAGAAGGGATAGGTTCGCCATCCATCGCCGCAAGCGCATAGCGCAGCGATAAGGTGAAATTCGCCTTTTCAGTTTCATTTGTGGTTTTGTCAATTAAGGCGCGGTAACGGCGGGTCACAGCCCCGCGTAAATCATCATCATTTTGATAACGCCAAATACTGCGGCGGGTTGTTGTGTGGTCAATGACCGTGGTATGCAGGAACACAGCATCCAATGCCGCGCGCAGCGCGGAAAAGTTGGGTTCATAACACCTTTCGCCAGTCAGCTCGACGGTGGCACAGACTTTGGTATGGTTTTTCGGGATTTGTGCAGCCAATGCCTGTTCCAGCATCCGGTCGCTGGCAAGCGGCGTAAAATCAATTTTTAATGGGTGGAACTCTATGCCGGAACCTGGGATGAAGCGGAATTTGGTTTCTTCCCCAAGCCGCCCATATAAAAACCCTTTTGCCCCCATGTCATCCATGCTTAACCCATAGGGACTGCCAGGGCACGCATAAATGGTCTGTCCCGCACGGCGCATGCCGCTGTACTGATGGTTATGTCCAAGCGCCGCATAAACAAAGCCACTGTTTTTGAAATCAGCTGCTGTCAGCGGATTATAACCGCTTTGATGATTCAAATCGCTATGCAGAAGGCATAAATTGGGGCGTCCGGCGATCAAATCAGCTTGCAAAGGGATTTCCGCGCTTTGTCCACAAAAGGCAGCACCCCAAACCGAAGCGCGGTCGCCAATGGGAAAAGAGGTCAGCACCGGCGAGGTAAACACAAAGACCTGTTCGGGGCGCTGGGCGGTCAGATAAGGGCTTTCCGCATATAAATAATCATGGTTGCCAGGGGCAATCAAAACACAGCAATTCGCCCGCGAAAGAATGGAAAACGTTTGGTTTACAATTTCGCCTGCCGGGCTGGGTGAGTCAAATAAATCCCCAGCGATGAGGATGGCATTGACAAACTGGGTATTTGCATAATCAACGGCACGCTGCAATACAGAAAATTGGCTTTCACGCGCCGCCGCTGCCTTATCCGGCGGCAGGAAAGAATAAGCCGCCCCAAGATGCAGGTCAGCAAGATGTATGATAGAAAGCATCAATAAAGCCCCTTTCACGGTTG
>CAXHNU010000084.1:0-13027 GCA_964017555.1 uncultured Butyricicoccus sp.
CGGTCACAGGTATCAAAATCCCCATATAATGTATCATCTAAATCAAATAAAACGGCTTTAACAGTCATGAAGCCACTCCTTATCCTAGGGCATTGTCATACACAGCGCGCACGCCGCCAACGAATTTTGGGCGGGTGCGTGCCGCGGTCAGCGGCGCACAGCCAATTTGGCGCAGCGGCAGCCGTACTGGGACAACAACAGGGCGGAGGTGCATCCCAATCAGTGTGCCGCCAATATCCAGCCCTGCTGCAGCCTGTGCACACAGCGATTCCACAGCAACAGGGTGATGGAACGCGGCATATGCCGCAGTGCCAAAGGAACCGCCAGCTTTGGGCTGTGGAATCACATTGACAGGGCAAAGCCCATAACGGGCAGCCGCATCATATTCCACGATAAGCGCACGTCCAAGGTGTTCACAGCATTGCGCAGCCAAATATAGCCCATTGCGCTGAAGGACAGGCAGCAATCCGGCAAGGATTTGCCGGGCAATTTCCGGGCTGGAATCTGTACCAATTTTATGTCCGCCGACTTCGCTGGAAGAACAGCCGACAACAACAAGATCACCTGGCTGCAAAGCCGCGGTTTCAATCAGCATTTGCATAGCGCTTTCTGCCTGACTGCGGATTGTATCAAAGTCAACCGGTTCAGACGGCATCGCCGCCGAAGGAAAGATAGGGTTCCTAAACATAGTAAAAAACCTCCTTTTCGCCCTGCTTTTTCGACAGCGCGAAAAATACTTCTATTTGATTTATGGTGAGAAATAAACTGAAAGACTGGGAATATGCGACATAACAGCGCCCCATTCCGGAAAATCCTGCGTTAGGCGTGCCGCACAGCGGCGGCAAAATCCTTCATATAAAGCTGGATTTTCACGCATTTGCTGTTTGAATCCCCAAATATGGGTAAAATACTGCTGTCCAGAACCAAATAATGCGGGCAAATCAGAAAGGAGATGCACTGGGATGCCGGAAGTCTTTGCCAGCATAGCGGCAAGGCGCTGCTCCGCAAACACCATATATGTCAAAGGGTTGTCCGCATTTTGATGGGACAGCATAAATGAAATCGCTTTTTGCGTATAAGTTTGCACAAAATCCGCGTCATTAAAATAAGATAAAGCAGTATTGACCGGTTTAACAGACCAATCCAGCCCGGAAAAATCAAAACTGCCGGGGAACGCGGAACAATCGGGATAAATATCCGGTAGGATATCTTCTTGATGGATTGCGGCAAACTTTGCGCTGCCAAGCAAATCTTCGATCGGTTTCCAGACGATAAAATCCGTATCTATCATCACACAAGGTGCGCCATAAGCACGCAAAGCATATAGTTTGCCTGCTGCCCAAAAAATATGTGGGGGAATGGTTTTGGGGATATCATCAAGTACAGTTTGGATGCCAGCATCCCATAGCCCATCCAAATGGCAACGCTGATAATATGCGGCAGCGGTGCTGTCACAAAGCATGGCGATAGAACCGCCGCATTTTTGCCAGTTCAAGGCAGAAAGGGCGGTGGTCAGCAGTTCGCAAGGTTCAACCATATAATCCGTGCCAGGGTTCCGGACGGAAAAAGGCGCAGTCCAATTAGAATGAAACGCACGTATCATTTTAGATAAGCTCCAACCCAAAACCGCCTGGCAGGATACCATTGCTGCCAGAACCATAAATGGCAGAACCTGAACCATAAAGAAAAGAAGTGACCCAAGACCCAGAACCCAGCAGGTAAGAAGTCATCCAAGAAGTCAGGAATGAGGTTTGAAAGGACGCGGTATAGGATGATAGATAAGAACCTGATCCTGAACCGCTGAAATAAGTAACCATTTGCTGTTGACATGGTTCGGTGGGCGCAATCGCACCAGCCATAACCGGATAAGAAACCTTTTCTGGGGTAGCTGGTTCATACCAGCCAATATGCACTGGATCCATGGCAAAAACTGGGGCGGGGGCATGGTTTTCAGGCGGTGATGCAGCAGTGCTGTTTTCCGGCGCGGAGGGCGGTGGATTGACAGTCTGTGTCGCAGGGGGGCAGGGCTGTTCTGATGCTGTAGGCTGGGGAATACTGGTCTGTGGCGGTGTTTCTGGCGGCGTTACGGCAATATGACGGGCATAACTGTCCAAATCCATAACGACGCCATCAATTTCACGGAGATGCTCTTTGTCCATTTCCAGGATTTTATTGGTTTCCGGCAACTGATTTGACATGGCAGCACACTCCTCGGATTCAGAATATAATACACTATTCATTATAAGAGAAACGCGGAAAAATCGCAATGCCTAAGTGCATACTTCGGCAATGTTTTTTCCATGCAGGCAAAGCGATTTTCGGCTTATCATTTTAAATAGAAAATGCCTTTCGCTTTGGTTTGGGTGAAGCATATATGGTTATTTCATGTTTATCACAGACAGAATGCCTGCAAATGAAGGATTTGATATTGCATTTCCCGCTAAAAAGCCTTAGGATAATAGTAAGAACTTTTTCAGGAGGGATTTATTTTATGATACGCCGCAAAGAAGAAATGAAAACATATGACCGCCCGCAGATGAAAGGTGGGTCAGGAAAAGCGGTGCTAACCGATTTGCTGGATGCTTCCGAGATGTTTGGCAAAGGGCGCTTGTTCAGCACCATTACTTTGCAGCCAGGAGATTCCATTGGTGGGCATACACATGAAAAAGAAGCAGAAATATTCTATATTCTGGAGGGAGAGGCGCTTGCGGTGGATAATGGGCAAGAAGTCAAATTAAAACCAGGCGATTTGCTGTATACTGGAGATGGCGACAGCCACAGCATTGCAAACTGTGGGCAGCAAACCCTGCGTTTTGTGGCACTTATTCTGTATGTGTGATATGTTGAATACAAGCCTTTGTTATCTGGAAAGAGATGGACAGTATCTGATGCTGCACCGGGTAAAGAAAAAAGGCGATATCAACCAGGATAAATGGATAGGTGTTGGCGGCAAATTTGAATTTGGAGAAAGTCCGGAAGAATGCGTAATACGTGAAGTGCAAGAGGAAACCGGCTTAACACTAACTGGTTACCACTACCGGGGCATTGTGACCTTTGTTGCAGACCAGGCGCTGACAGAATATATGCACTTATTTACAGCGGATGCTTGGACGGGTGAACTGGCGGAATGTGATGAAGGCGAACTTGTTTGGGTGGAAAAATCACGTGTCCCAGAACTGCCTATCTGGGAAGGGGATAAGTTGTTTTTCCGCTTGCTGGATGAAAATGCGCCGTTTTTTTCCTTGAAGTTAGAATATGAGGGGAATACCTTGACAAAGGCAACTTTGAATGGGCAAATTCAGAATAAGCATTCCTAAACCAGGGGATTCCTAGAGCTTGATGTGGGATAAAAGAAACGTTTTACCATAATGTAAAATGTGCTTACAAAAAATATAGCAAATATGTTTAAAAAGCAAAAACCCCGCTGCACAGAATGTGCGGCAGGGTTTTTGTTGTGCGCTCAGCATTGGGCAGCAACTAAGTGGTGAAAGTCCGCTATACGCTCGGCAAGCAGCAAGCGTTAGCCGATATCCCTTAACAAATGCCAATATCAGCCAGACATTGACTGTCATTTGCTATCATAACGGATAGCTATTGTTCAGATAAAGCCTGAAATGTAGGCGCAAGAAAATTAAGCTGATAGAAAAATACTGTGCAGCCTTGGCAGATCTGGAAACCATGCGGACAAATGATTTTTCGTATCGTCATAAATTTTCCGCCGCTCAAATCTCCGCGCTTTTGCACTGTTTGTCTACTCTGTTCTGCCCTTGATTCGCATTTTATCACCCTTCAACATTATACCATAGATGATTTTATTTTGGGATAGATTCTTAGATTAATGTTAATTTTAATATTAATCCTATAATACCTATAGGATATGATGTGAATGTTAAGCAGCACAGAATTATTGTTATAGAATAATATATAAGGTGCAGGGTTATTTTAATCTGCACCTTATTTTTTGCGGATCTTCTGAAAATCTAAATGGAGTTTGAGCGTTTTTTCATTTGGTATAAAGTTGGTGTAAACATGAAATAGCATTCTGATATACCGGATATTTCATGCAAAATGTGATGCGATTTTATGATTCGCGTATGAACTTTAAATCTATCTTAACAAGGCATAAGAAACCTTTTTTTGTTTTCTCCGTCTTTATGCCATAGTGTCGTTCCAAAAACCTTGTATGAATTGACAAAACAGCTAACGCAATTTTAAGAAAAATAAACATATCATTTACATTTGATAAAATCACACAAGTAAAAAAGCCGACTTTATCACATGTTCTTGCCCAAAACCCTTGAAAAAAAGTGCGTCAGGAGATATACTCCAATTAGCAAGAGAAAAACATCAGAACAGGAGGGAAAACGGTGAGAAAAGTGATAGATGACCCGCGATTGATTTATAAATGTTGCAAGCTGTATTATGAAGAAGAACAAGGGCAACAAGATATTGCGGACATTCTCGGGGTTTCCCGTGTATCGGTTTCCCGGATGCTTCGGGCCGGACGGGAAAGTGGTATGGTAAAAATCCAAATTGTCAGCCCAAACCATTTGCATTACACACAGCTCGAACGTGAACTGGAGCAAATGTATGGTTTAAAAGAAGCTGTTGTTGTAGAAAACAGCCCATTGTTAACTACATATGACCATCTTTCCGCACTTAGCACAGAAACCATTAACTTACTGGAAACCTATCTACATGATAATGATATTGTTGGCGTATCCATGGGCATGACATTACATAACATTTGCAGCGGCACCCGTCAAAATACCAATAATATTAATTGTACATTCGTTCCAACATTGGGTGGTATCAGCACCGGGCGGAGTGCTACCGTGAATATCCATTCCAATCAAATTGCTTTAAGCTTTGCCAAGCTTTTCGGCGGGCAATATGTTGAATTTTTTTCACCAGCTATCTTTTCTGATCCAGCCGTGCTCAAAGGCTTTATGAAAGAAGCGCCTATGCAGCGCATTATGCAATATTATCAGGAGGTTAAAACCGTGATTATGGGCATTGGCACACCAAACCGTGCTGGTTCTACCATGATACGTGCGGGTTATATCACGCCGGAACAATTGCAGGAGATGATGCAGCAAGGCGTCGCTGGTGATTTATCCCTTCAGTTTTTTGACCGCAATGGGGATACCGAACCGTTCCGCGAATTTAATTCCCGCGTCACAGGAATGCCGCTTTGTCAGCTTCGGGAAGTTGAAAACCGGATCTGCATTGGAAGCGGCATCCATAAAGCGGATGCTGTTCATGGTGCATTGTGCGGCGGGTTTATCAATATTCTGATAACTGATCAGGATTGTGCGCGTCAGCTTTTAGAAATGGGAGGGAAGAATCAATGAACCATGATATACTGCTCATTTTCATGATTTTATTTGCGTTATTTGCAATGCAGGCAGTCGGTGGTTATTTTCAGATACAGGATTATAAAAAAGCAATCCGCCGTGTCCATAAACTGGGGAATGTCGGCATTGGGCAAAAGCGTGGCGGATTGTTTAATGGCTATCTGGTACTGATTGCCTGTAATGCGGACGGTGTTATTACCGGAGCGGAAATTATGGATGGGCTGACTTTTATGGCAAAGTTTCGGCGCTGTGAAAGTGTTATGGGATATCAGCTTACTGGCACAAATATCGCGGAATTGCTTGCAATATTCCGCACATTGGACAAAAAACAAACCAAATACATGAAAGGTTATATACAAGCGGCAGAAGCGCTGGAAATGCGCCTGCGTGAAGGCCAGCTGGAAACCAGCTAAAACTTAGATGTATTGGGCTGCATTTTTTGGCATGGGCCCTGTCAGTAAAATGCCTCCTGTACATAGATGAAAAAGAATACCGGTATGTCTTGTGCAGCCGGGCAAGAAGATGATTCAGAAAGGGGTAAAAACCTGTGCAACAATTTATGGATACTATTACCTGGGCAGCGAATGGCTTTATGTCCCTGTTCCAGGCAGGCGGCGAAACTTTTATGGGATGGGTAACTGGCATTATTCCCATGGTAATCTGCCTGATGACCGCAATCAACTCCATTATTAAGTTAATCGGTGAAGATCGTGTTGAGCACTTTGCGAAAAAAATGACCGGCAATGTTTTGGGGCGTTATCTGGTGCTTCCTGTCCTTGCCGTTATGTTCCTTGGTAACCCGATGTGTTATTCTTTTGGACGGTTTGTCGACGAAAAGTACAAACCCGCGTATTTTGATTCCTGCGTATCATTCCTGCATCCGGTTACTGGTCTGTTCCCACACGCGAACCCAGGCGAACTGTTTGTTTACATGGGCATTGCCGCAGGCATCACAACTTTAGGGCTGTCGCTTGGCGATTTGGCACTGCGCTATTTCGTCGTTGGTTTGATTGTTATCTTTATCCGCGGCATTTTAACCGAAAAAATCTATCTGAATATGCGTAAAAAAGCTGGGAAATAAGAGGGAGGCAGCAACAAATGTATAAAGCAATTACCATTACACATGGTTCCGGCGGCTGGGGCGGTCCATTGACCCTACAGCCAGATGAAAAGCGCAACAAAGTCCTGAGCGTTACAGGCGGCGGCATCCATCCAGTTGCGGCACGCATTGCAGAAATGACTGGCTGCCAAGCCGTGGACAGCTTTGCAGGCGGCGCACCGGAAGATGAAATTTTGGTTGCTGTTGTGGATTGCGGCGGCACGGCACGATGCGGCGTATACCCAAAAAAGAAAATCTTTACCGTAAATATTATGCCGGTTGGCAAATCCGGACCTCTTGCCCAGTTTATCACAGAGGATATCTATGTATCCGCTGTCACCGAAAAAGATATCAGCTTTGCCAATGTGCAGGAAATGCGCCCTGTTGCGCAAGCAGTTTCTGAAACTGTGAATGCGGAAGGAAAGCCCAAAACCAAAGCGCAGGCAAAAGAAGAAATCGCCGCCATGCGTGAAGCAAAAGAACCCGGCATCATTACCAAAATCGGCATTGGCGTTGGCAAGGTCGTAGGTAAGTTCTTCCAAGCTGGGCGCGACACCATTGATATGGTTATCCGCAATGTCCTGCCCTTCATGGCATTTACAGCAACCATCCTCGGCATTATCAGCGCATCCGGGCTGGGCAATGTCATTGCAAACACCATTGCGCCATTGTGTGCGACTTTGCCAGGTATGCTTGCTATTTCCATTGTCTGTGCCTTGCCGTTCCTGTCCCCAGTGCTTGGTCCTGGCGCGGTCATTGCGCAGGTCGTCGGTACATTGCTTGGCGCACAGATTGGGCTGGGCAATATCCCGCCACAGTATGCACTGGCTGCATTGTTCGCGATCAATGCACAAGTTGGCGGTGATTTCGTACCTGTTGGCTTATCACTTGGTGAAGCGGAAGCCGAAACGATTGAACTTGGCGTCCCTGCTGTGTTGTATTCCCGTATTATTACCGGTCCGCTTGCTGTTATCATCGCGTTTGTATTCAGCATCGGCTTATATAGCTAAAAACATAAAATCAAGGAGGTTCTTTTATGAAGTATCGCGCAACAATCACCAGCTGGGGTCCGGATGCCCTTGGATTTCTGGAGGAAGAAGGATGTCATTTCCTGATCATCTTCAACGAGGACGCACCGCCGGAACTCGCAGAAATTGCTGTACTGCATACCAAAGCAGAACTTACTGCTGACCCTGTGGTTGGCGATACCCTGACGCTTTGCGGCAAAACGTTCAAAATCACTGCCATAGGCGATGAAGCGCTGCATACTTTACGGCAGCTTGGTCACTGCACACTTACTTTTACTGGCGGCAGTGAGCCAGAACGTCCAGGCTGTATTATGCTGGAGGGCGAAGCCATTACTACAGCGGAGATCACCAAAGGCGGCACAATCGAAATAGCGTAACGAGGCAACACTCCATTTACTGCAACTGGCATAACAGGGTAGCAGTTCCTCAGGAGGGCTGCTGCCTGATTTATGCCCAAAAATAGTCCATATAATAACAAATTTTATAAATTATTCATTACAGGAGGAGAATATCAATGTTGAACATGAATGGAAAACTGGCAAAACGCCAAGAAGAAGGCAAAATCATCCGCACAGGTATCGTTGGCGCTGGTCAAATGGGGCGCGGCATGGTGACACAAATGGTGTTGATGAACGGCATTACCCCAGCGATTGTGTCTGATATCAAAGTGGAAAATGCCATTCATGCGTTCAATTACGCAGGCGTGTCGGATAGCGATATTGCTGTTGCCCGCACCATTGAGGAAGCAAACCGCTTTATGGAAGAAGGCAAGTATGTTGCCTGTGAAGATGCAAATTTTATTTCCCAGGTAAATCTTGTGGAATGTGCCATTGACGCAACTGGCGTGCCGGATGTTGGCGCACGTGTTGCAACTGAATCCATTAAAAATGGCAAACATGTCGTGATGCTGAATGTTGAAACCGATGTTGTCATTGGGCCATATCTCAAACGCCTTGCAGAGGAAAACGGCGTATTATATACTGGTTCCGCAGGTGACGAACCGGGCGCTGTCATGGAACTGTACTGTTTTGCCAAGGCAATGGGTATGGATGTCAAGGTTATGGGCAAAGGCAAAAATAACCGTTTGGCACGCGACTGCAACCCTGATACTGTATTGGAAGAAGCAACTCGCCGCAAAATGAGCCCGAAAATGCTTTGTGCATTCAAAGATGGCACAAAAACAATGGTTGAAATGACAGCAATGTCCAATGCAACCGGGCTGGTTCCTGATATCATTGGCGGGCATGGCATTGCCTGCGATGTCAAGGGGCTGAATGATATGTATCGCCTGAAAGAAGATGGCGGCATCCTGAATAAACATGGTGTTGTTGAATTTGTCAACGGCATTGCACCAGGTGTATTTGTAACGGTTTCCACCGAAAATGAGGAAATTGCATATCAGATGCAGTATCATTCCATGGGTCCAGGGCCATTGTGGACATTGTACCGCCCCTATCACCTGTGCAACCTTGAAACCCCGCTGACGGTTGCAAAATGTGTCATTGATGGGGAAACCACCATTGTGCCAAAGGCTGGGCTTGTTTCTGAATGTATTACCGTTGCGAAGAAGGATTTAAAGGCTGGCGAAATCATTGACGGCATTGGCGGTTATACCACCTATGGTTCGATTGCAACCAAAGCAGAATCCGACGCAAAAGGCTATATCCCTTATGGGCTTGTTACCAAGGGTGCAAAAATGCTGAAAGACGCGAAAAAGGGCCAGCTTTTGACCTTAGATATGGTAGAGCTGGATACCTCCACATTGATTTATCAGCTCCGCAAGGCACAAGATGGCATGACTTTCTAACTTTTATTTCAAATTAAGCTCTCACAATCTCTTATAAACTCTCTTTTGCGGGATTGCTGACGGACGCAATGCGTTTGCGGGCAATCCCGCAGCTATTTTCATGATATGGAGGCGCAAGGATGGAACAGGATATTGGTATCCGCATGGTATTTGTCGATTTGGATGGCACTTTGCTGCAAGGTGTAGATACGGTTACCCCCCGTACCATCCACGCATTTGAACAAATACGGAAACGTGGGATCCGTCCAGTGATTGCAACTGGGCGTTTGGCATATGAAGCCGATTTTGCCAGCCGCGCGATTGGGGCAGATGGCGCGTTGATTGCGATGAATGGACTTGCTGTCTATGAGGATTACCGTGCGGGCAAGCTGCTGTATGAGGCATATATGCCGGAAGATGCTGTGGATTATATCATCCGTTTTCTGCTCAGACAAGATGTATTTTTCCAGGCTTATGCAGGAAACCGCGCCTGCTGTCAAGCCAGCCGGGCAGGGCATATCCATACGTGCGGCATGGATGAAGAACATATCCGCTTTTTCGCTGGCACGATGCAAATTGCAGATGATTTACAGGCGTATTTAGCAGAAAAACAATTGCGGGTGAATAAATTTTTTATTTCTATGGCGGAAACAGAGAAAATCTCTGCTTTACGTGCTGTGCTGGACAGCATCCCAGGCATAAAGACATTATCCTCTGGAAAATGTTTCATTGAAGTTGTACCAGAAGGTGCGGATAAACAACGGGCAGTTCATGCGGTGCGGCAAGCTGCTGGTTTATCTCTAGAGGAGATTATGGTGATAGGGGACAGTGAAAATGATTTAGGGATGTTTGATGAAGCATTTACCTGCGTTGCAATGGGCAATGCCTGCCCTGAACTAAAAGCCAAAGCCAATTACATTGCACCTGCAAATGATGAAGATGGTGTTGCATGGGCATTAGAAACCTTATTATTGGGGAAATCTGAGCCACGCAGTTTTACAGGGCATATTGAAGCCTTATATGCAGATGAAATTAACCAATCCCTTGCCCACAGTACACGGCAGTACCTGGCTGGAAATTTAAAACTACCACAGCAGTTAGCGTTTTTGCATGATGAAACAGTGGAAGCAGGCATCAGCAGTTATCCTTATTATAAGTGGGAACAGCCGCATTATCATACAATTACCAGTGAATATTGTTATATTTTAGAGGGTGAAACCCGATATATAGACCTTTCCGATGGCAGAGAATATCATTTTAAAGCCGGGGATTTTTATATTTTACGGCGGGATACACCGTATATCCAAAAATGCCAACCTGGCTGCCGTTTAATTTTCATCAAAGTCCCAGGTATCAATGATAAGGTGTTAATCCCAATGGATGACCGTATGCGTATATGGTGCAAAAGCTGGGAAGCAGTCTATTAACATGACATTGCAAAGCTAAGTTTTTATTCATCTTTTTCTTATTTGGGCAGCCAAAAAGCCCTGTCGCACACAATGTGCGGCAGGGCTTTGCTGTTTTACATCAGTTTACATTGCTTCAATACAGCTCATTGCCCATAATAAGCATTTGCGCCATGTTTACGCAAATAATGTTTATCGAGCAGTTCCTGCTGCATCGGCGGCACGCCTGGACTAAGCAGCATTGCATGAAAATCCATAAAAGCAACTTCTTCCAGTACAACTGCGTTATGAACCGCATTGATAGGGTCAGTCCCCCATGCAAATGGGCCATGACTATGTACCAGCACTGCTGGGATAGCCTCCGGATCTTTACCGGCAAAAGTTTCAACGATAACGTTGCCAGTTTCGGCTTCATAATCGCCTTTGATTTCGGTTTCTGTCATCAGCCGGGTACATGGAATGCCGCCATAAAAATAATCACCTTGGGTTGTGCCAAGTGCTGGAATCATACGGCCAGCTTGTGCAAATGTTGTTGCCCAGCGGCTATGGGTATGCACAATGCCGCCAATTCCCGGAAACGCACGATACAGCACCAAATGGGTAGGTGTATCACTGGATGGCTTCAATTCGCCTTCTACCCGTTCGCCGGTCTGTAAATCCACAACAACCATATCATCCGCTGTCATGGTGTCATAATCAACGCCCGAAGGTTTGATGACAACCAGATTTTTTTCGCGGTCTATCCCAGATACATTGCCCCAAGTGAATGTAATCAGCCCATGTTTGGGCAGCAACAGATTGGCTTCTAAAACCTGCTGTTTTAGTGCTTCTAACATAATGTTTTGCCTCCAGTTTGATTTAACGGCGTAATTTCCAAATCAGATCGGATAATAATAACTGCTGCCGGAAAGATTCTGGTTCACTTTGCGCATGGATATGCACAAATTCAATATCCATCATTTGTGCCCAGTCGCGCAGCATCCCTGGGGTTGCATCATATGAAAAGACCGTATGATGTGCGCCGCCTGCAAGAATCCATAGCTTTGCGCCAGTACATAAATCAGGCATTGCCTGCCACATGGCACGTGCAACCGGCAAATTTGGCATTGGCATAATCGGTTTTACTGCCCGCACATCCTGTACAATCATACGCAGCCGACCGCCAAGGTCGATAAGGCTTACCACAACCGCTGTGCCCGCATGGGCTTCAAATACCAGCCGTGCAGGCGGTTCACGGTCGCCAATCCCCAGCGGATGCACTTCAATCCGTGGTTTTTCTGCCGCAATGGTCGGGCAAACCTCCAACATATGCGCACCCAATGAATATTCCTGCCCTGGTGCAAAGTGATAGGTATAATCCTCCATAAAGCTGGTGCCGCCGCCCATCCCCGCGGTCATCTGCTTGATGACATGGGTAAGTGCGGAAACTTTCCAGTCACCTTCGCCGCCATAGCCATAACCTTTTTCCATCAGGCGCTGGCTTGCCAGCCCTGGCAGCTGCTGCATACCATATAAATCCTGAAATGTGTTGACAAATGCGCCAGCCTTTTGTTCTTGTAAAATTTGTTCCATCGCGATTTCTTCGCGCAGCTGATATCGGATGGTTTGTGCATCTTTGTCATCCAGCGTGTATTTTTCATGGCACTGTGCATAATAAGCATCAATTTGTGCATCTGTGACTTGCTGCATCCGTTCTGCCAGATAACCCACAGCCCAAGTATTCACCTGCCAGCCAAGCTGCATTTGGGTGCCGACCTTGTCACCTTCGGTGACTGCAACTTCCCGCATATTGTCGCCAAACCGTACTACACGCAAGTTTTGGCTGACTTTCCAGCCGACAGCTGCCCGCATCCAGTCTGCAAGTTCACAAAGTGGCTGGTCATCCTGCCAATAACCCATAATCACTTTGCGCCGCAAATCCATCCGTGCGCCAATATAACCATGTTCCCGGTCGCCATGTGCGGCTTGGTTCAGATTCATGAAATCCATGTCAATTTCTTCATTGGGAATCAGGCGGTTATATTGCGTTGCAAAATGACAGTATGGTTTTTGCAGCAAATGCAGCCCATTAATCCACATCTTACTGGGACTAAAGGTGTGCATCCATACCACCATACCACAGCAAGCATCCTGATAATTGGCTTCTTTACAAATCGCGGCAATTTCATCTGGGTCTTTGACCGTCCCTTTATAAACCAGCGTACATGGAATGTGTTTATCTGCTGTGATTTTTTCTGCCATTTCTTTGGCGCGGGCATCCACAGTTTCCAGCACATCCGCACCATATAAAGACTGGCTGCCAACAACAAACCAAAATTCATGGGTTTTCATTGTATTCATTATATTTCCTT
>CAXHNU010000085.1:0-13024 GCA_964017555.1 uncultured Butyricicoccus sp.
CCCTTCATGCAGTTTCACCTCATTCCGCCTGGCTGCACTTCTCCCCACTTTGCGCCACCTTGGATTTATTATACCTTGTTTGTCACCGTTTTGCAACCCTGCACTTTCACTTTTGTGAAATCTAACAGGGCAGTTTTTGTTGCATTTTGCAGAAAAACGCGTGATTTTTCGATTTCGAACTGCCGTTTGATTAAAATGGAAAACGGGTGTACGCCATTTGCCATGGCATACACCCATCGTGTAGGCAGCAGCGCTGCCCCGCAGTTTATTGCTCTTTGCTTGCCAAAGCCCGGAACCGCAAACGGGCTTTTTTCACTTCATCCAGCCCAAGCGCCACTGATTCTTCGGTACGCTTGAGGGTATCTTCACAATAATCATTTGCAGCCTTTTGCAGCTCCCGTGACTGGTTCTCTGCATTCATGACCAATTCCTGCGCTTTTGCCCGCGCTGCCCGGACAACCTCTGTTTCACTCACCAGCGTGCGTGCCGCTTCTTCCGCCTGTTTTTTCAGCGCATCGGCTTCCCGCTTGCCAGCGGCAATCAGCTCATTGCGGCGTTCGACAATATCCTGCGCCATTTTGAGGTCTGCGGGCAATGATACACGGAGTTCATCCAGCATATCCAGCACGCGGTCGCGCTCCAGCATACATTTGTCGGTAAAGGGCACTGCGCCCGCGTCCTGTACCATTTCATACAGGCTGTTTACTAATTCTTCTACTGATGCCATACTGTTCATCCATCCTTTCTAACACGGCGATATATTTCAGTTTCAATTTCTTCGGGTACAAAATCGGTGATTTTCCCGCCATGCAGTGCAATATCTTTGACCATAGAGGACGAAAGATACATATATTCCGCACTGGTCATCAAAAAGGCAGTATCCACCTGCGCATTGAGCTTGCGGTTTGCCAGCGCCATAGAAAATTCATAATCAAAATCGCTGACGGCTCGCAAACCTTTTACAATGGTACAAGCCCCTTGTTTTGCGGCATAATCGGCAAGCAAACCACTATACCCATCAATTTCAACATTGGGTAAACCACTGGTGGTGCGCCGCAAAAAGTGCATCCGCTCTTCTGCGGTAAACATCGGGTATTTGCTGACATTGTGCATCACAACAACAATCAGCTTGTCAAACAGCGCTGACGCACGCCGGATAATATCCAGATGCCCCAGCGTAACCGGGTCAAACGAGCCGGGATAAACTGCAATTTTCATATCCTAATCCGCTTTCTGCTCCCGCCCATGCAGGACGGTGATTCGGGTTGCGCCGTACCGGTACTCGCGCCCGACCGCAAAGGGCATGGCAAACGAGTCAGTGACAGCACTTTCGCATAATATTATACCAGAGGGCGCTAAAATGTCAAACCTGTTGATGGATAAAAGCGCCTGTTCCATGATTTCCCCGCCATAAGGCGGGTCTAACAGGATCATTTCATACTTATTTTTCTCACATCCAGAAATAAATCTTTTAAACTCCATCAAATGGGTTTTTGCCCGACTGTCTACCCGTGCTGCCGCAATATTTTTCTGGATGATTTTCATCGCGGCACGGTCATGTTCCACAAAATCACAATCTGCCGCGCCCCGGCTGAGCGCTTCAATGCCAAGCTGTCCGGTACCCGCAAACAGGTCAAGCACATGGGCACCCCGCACCCAGCCCTGGATAATGTTAAAAACAGATTCTTTGACACGGTCGGTTGTTGGACGGGTATCCATGCCTGGAACAGGCTGCAATTTACACCCCCGCGCCGAACCGGAAATCACACGCATAATGTTATCCTTCCTTTTTCCACTGACCACCAACATAATTTCCAGCGCAAACCAACGACCTTAATCCCCATGGAGCTGTTTGTGGATGTTTTGAGCAACGTTTTTGGGGACAACCCGCTGAAGTTCTTCCAGCGACGCCTGTTTAATCCGTTCAATGGTGCCAAAATATTTTAATAATTCATTGCGGCGTTTGCTGCCTACCCCTTCGATCTTATCTAAGGTAGACCCGCGCATTCGTTTTGTCCCCAGTGAACGGTTATAGGTAATCGCAAACCGGTGGGTTTCTTCTTGTATCCGTCCAATCAGCGCAAATACCGCCGGAACGGTAGAAATCCCAAATTCGCGTCCATCCGGCGCAACCAGACCGCGTGTGCGGTGATGGTCATCCTTGACCATGCCAAAGCATGGCACCGTAACGCCAAAGGAATCTAATACGCCCTGTGCGGTACGCACGTGCCCTAACCCGCCGTCAATCAGAAAAGCGGACGGCAATGGACAGAACTTTTCATCGCCATCTTTCCAGTGCTGTAACCTGCGGGTCAGCATTTCTGCCATGGAAGCATAGTCATCCTGCCCCTGTGCCGCGCACGCAATTTTAAACCGCCGGTAACGGCTGCGCTTGGGTTTGGCATCCTCAAACACCACCATGGAACCAACGGTATCCGCCCCGGCAAAGTTGGAAATATCATAACTTTCCAGTATACGCGGCAAAGTTTCCATGCCGGTCATGCTTTGCAGGCGTTCCAGTGATTTGGCGCGCCGCTCCTGTGCGGTTTCTGTGCGGGCAATTTCTTCCGCCGCGTTTTTTTGTGCCAATCGGATTAAATCATGCCGTTTGCCCCGCTGCGGTACGGATAATTCGACTTTTCGCCCCGCAATTGACGCTAAAAATTCCGCAACCGCTGGCATGTCCTCTATTATATCGCTGAGCAGCACATTTTTAGGCGCTGCCTGCCGGTAATACTGCTTGATAAATGCGCCCAGCACTTCGCCTGCGTCTTCATCAGCCGTTCCATCAATCAAAACATATTCTTTATCCTGTAAGGCGCCGCCCAAATAATGCAGCACAACCACACAGCCTTTGGTTTGCCCCTGTACAAAGGCAACCGCATCCAAATCAGCAAATGTCCCAGCAACAACTTTTTGCTTTTCGCCCAGTGCCCGAATTGCTTTCACCCGGTCGCGCAAAATGGCGGCGCGTTCAAATTGCAGCTCCTCGGCTGCCTGCTGCATCTGTGCCTCCAGCTGCCGCACCAGCTGCTTGGAATGCCCCTCTAATAAGTCAACCCCTTGCTGTACCAGTGCCGCATATTCTTCCGCTGAGATATCCCCTGTACACGGTGCAAGGCACCGCCCTAAATGCTGGTTTAAACAAGGGCGTTCTTTGCCGATATCCCGTGGGAATACTTTGCGGCAGGTTTTTAGCTTTAACGCCCCGTTGATGGCTTCGATCACCTGATATGCCTGATGGCGGCTTAGATATGGCCCAAAATACCGGTCGGCATCCTGCTGCGGCTTTGGCACAACCGTGAACCCTGGAAAAGGCTGCGACAGCGACACTTTGATATATGGATATCCTTTATCATCTTTGAGCAGGATATTATATTTCGGCTTGTATTTCTTTATCATGGAATTTTCCAGCACCAGCGCTTCAAATTCCGATTCGGTGACAATAATATCAAAGTCCCAAATATTAGACACCATTTTCGCGGTCTTGGGCGTATGCTGGGAACCGCTTTGGAAATACTGGCTGACCCGGTTTTTCAGCGCCTTTGCCTTACCGACATAAATCACTTCGCCAGCTTCATTTTTCATGATATATACGCCTGGCTGGTATGGCAGTGCCAATACTTTTTCTTTCAGCCAGTCAAACCGTTCACTCATTGGCACCCCCCTTTGCTGCCCGCCGACGGGCAGACAGAAAAAGCACCGCGTTGCGGTGCTTTTCTACAAGCAAAATCAATCAGTGAAGTTAGAGGTAATCAGCTCAACCAGCGCGTTGACAGCCTCTTCTTCATCCGGGCCATCAGCAATCAGGTTGATTGTTGTACCCTTCGTGATGCCGAGGGAAAGGATGCCCAACAGACTTTTGGCATTAACGCGGCGTTCTTCCTTCTCGACGAGGATCGTGCTCTTGAACTCATTCGCCTTCTGGATAAAAAACGTTGCCGGTCTTGCATACAGACCTACCTGGTTGGTCACCTGAACTTCTTTCGAATACATTTCCTCATCGCTCCCTATTCTTTAAGATTATAAGCATTTACATACATAAAGCTTCCCTGCATTGAAGTCTATACTTAGGATACCTTTTTTTCGGGCTTTCGTCAACATTAAATTTTGCTTTCACGGTTTTGTGTTTGTAGAAAATTCCGAGAAAAAGCAATTTCAATTGTGCCATTTCGCCAATAAAGCATGAAAAAATTTGCACAGCGGTGATATTTGCCCTTTTTCCGGCACACATCATTCTATTTAAATTCCACGACGGTGACACCATTTTCCCCTTCGCCATATGCGCCATTGCGCACGGTTTTAATCTGCTTTTTGGGTTTTAAGTGCTGCTGGATGGCAGCGCGCAGCACGCCTGTGCCTTTGCCATGAATGATGCGCACTGTCGGCAAGCCGGACAGCAGCGCGCCGGAAATAAACTGATCAACTTCCAATATTGCGTCTTCCGCGCACATCCCGCGCACATCAATTTCACTGGGTACCGTTTTTAACCGCAATTCGCGCACGCCGCCGCTGCCGCCTGCCCGGAATGTCTTTGCTTTGGGCTTTTCCGGCGCTTTGGCATGGCGCACTTCATTTACTTTGACTGTCATTTTCATAATGCCTGCCTGCACCTGGATATTCCCATCCTTATCCGGGTCAGACAGTACCGTTGCTACAATATTTGACACATTGAGCAGCTGCACTTCGTCGCCGCGCCGGATGGGGCGCACTGCTTCTGGCTCCACGGTACGTTTGGTTTTTTCTTTGCGGATGCCGGTTTCCGCCTGGGTAATTGTGCCGCGCAGCGCGGCGCGCGCTGCCGCAAGGTTTTGTTCCGCCGCGTTTTCCCCGGCTTTTTTCTTCATTTCATCCAGCTCGGCAAAGACGGTTTCGGCTGTCATCCGCGCGTCTTTTAACAAACGGTCGGCTTTTAACCGCGCATTTTCCAAAATGCGGTCGGCTTCATCCTCGGATTTGCCGCGCAGGTTTTCCGCTTTATCCCGTTCGCTTTGTGCGGCAGAACGCAGGCGTTCTGCCTCCGCTTTATATTTTTCCAGCATTTTGCGCTCTTTTTCAAGCTGCGCCAATACATCTTCAAACCGTGCGTTTTCGGTGGATACCTGTGCCCGTGCCTGCTCTAAAATCGCAGGCTGCAAACCTAACCGCGCCGCTATCGCAAACGCGTTGGATTTTCCGGGAATGCCTGTCAGCAGACGGTAAGTCGGACGCAATGTGCTGACATCAAATTCACAGGAGGCATTTTCTACCCCTTCGGTTGTCAGCGCAAAACTTTTCAGCTCGGAATAATGGGTGGTTGCCGCCACAAACGCGCCCATCTGCCGCGCATAAGAAATGACAGATACCGCAAGCGCCGCGCCTTCTACCGGGTCTGTGCCCGCGCCAAGCTCATCGAATAATACCAAATCACCACGTGCACATTTTTCCATCATGCCAACAATGGTTTTCATATGGGATGAAAATGTGGACAAGCTCTGTTCGATGCTCTGTTCATCGCCAATATCCGCATAAATATTGTCAAACACACAAACTTCACTCAGTTCGCTTGCGGGGATATGCAGTCCGGATGCTGCCATCAGACTTAACAGCCCCAATGTCTTCAGCGATACGGTCTTACCGCCTGTATTCGGCCCTGTAATGACCAATGTATCATAGTTTTCGCCAATTGCAATGTCAATCGGAACCGCTTTTTTGACATCTAACAGCGGATGCCTTGCCCGTTTGAGGTCAACCCCATAGCCTTCCGTCCGAAAATGCGGCGCACTTGCATTCATTTGAAATGATAGTTTCGCCCGCGCAAAAATAAAATCAAGTGTGGTAAGCTGTTCGTAATCCTGTTGGATGATCCCGGCGCTGCCCGAAACTTCGGCGGATAACTCCGCCAAAATCCGTTCGATTTCCTGCTGTTCTTTGCCGTCCAACACTTTGATCTGGTTGTTGATTTCCACCACTGCCGCCGGTTCAATGAACACCGTCGCGCCGGATGATGAGGTATCATGCACAAGCCCAGGGACATCACCGCGGTGCTCTGCCTTGACCGGCACAACATAACGCCCATTGCGCTGGGTGATAATGGTTTCCTGCAAATATTTTGCGCGTTCCCCTGAAATCATGCGCCCCAGTGTTTCCCGCACTTTGCCGGAAATCTGACGCTTTTGCCGCCGGATGGACGCCAGTTCCGGGCTGGCGCCATCCGCAATTTCTTCCTCGCTGATGATACATGAAGTGATATGTTCTTCCAAGGTGCGGTTGCCAGTCAGCAGGCGGTAAATCGGCGTCAAAGAAGTTTTCTCTTCCTGTTCGGCAAAATACCCCTGCATCAGCCGCGCGCACTGCAGCAGCGACGCAACATCTAACAATTCCCGCAAATTCAGCACACCGCTGATATCTGCCCGCCGTACCGCGCCCAAAACATCCCGAATGCCGCCCAAAGATGGGCTGCCCTGCCGCACCATTAAATCTTTGGCATCGGAGGTTTGCTGAAGCCCTAACGCGGCTTCTTCCCGGTCTGTGACCGGGCGCAATGCCTCACATAATTCCTTGCCGCGGGCAGATACTGCCTGCCCTGCGAGCTGCTCCAGCACTGAAAAATATTCCAGTGTGCGCAGCGATTTTTCTGCTAAACGATTCATCTTATTCCTGCTCCAAAAAAATATTTCGGTTTTCTCCCTTTAAAACAGGGAATGATAAAAATCTAACGTATGGAAATCCCGTTCGGCGTAATAAAGTGCGTATTTTTCACACACAACCGCAAGCTGCCGCAAAGATTCTCCGCCAAGTGCAAAGGAAAAGACACGCGGCATCCCACTGGTAATAATATGCGCCATCGCCGCATATGTGCCCTGCGGCAATGGGATTGCGTCCTTGCTGCTCAAGCGCCGCAGGCAATCCGCATCCAACACCACGCCGTCTTTTACCGAAAAATATATCGTACCCTCTACTGGCTTGCCGCATACACCGCAGCCAGATAAATCCGGCAAAAACCCGGATTCCGCCATCAGGCGCAGTTCAAACGCCGCTTTTACCAATGTTTTATCCCGTTTCTGTTCTGCCAGCGCACGCAGCGCATATAAAAACAATCGTGTGACCGCGGGATTTTCGATTTCATCGGTTTCCGCGCAGCAGAGCTCCACAAAATAACAGCACAGCGCATAAGTTTCAATATCCGCCGTGACACCCCAAAAGGAACGAACAATCTCTGCATCTGTCAGGGTGTATTTGCCGCGGCTGTGATAAAGGGTCAGTTCACTCCAGCAAAACAGCCGCACAGCGGCTGTCTGCCGTCCATTGCGCCGCCGCACCCCTTTACATAATATTTCTATGCGCTGCCCCTGCTCGGTTAAAACCGTTATGTAACGGTCCGCGTCACCAAAATCGGTTTCGCGGATAATCAGCCCTTTTATCGTCAGATGCTGCATGGTGATCCCTCTGCATATCCCTGTATTGCATATACGCCATCGGGTCCCCGGTTTCTATGAACGCATCCCAATATTGCTGCAATGTCATGTTATCGCACACTCCCTTTCACACCTTAGCATAACCGGAAGCCGCGGCTGTTACCACAGGGAATTTTTTGTTATTCATCCTGATAGCCAAAACTGCGCATTTGAAACGTATTATTGCGCCAGCCTTCTTTTACCTTCACCCATAATTCCAAAAACACATGGGTATCTAAATTGCGTTCCATCTCAAGCCGGGCGGATTTGCCGATTTTTTTCAGCATCTCCCCATTTTTCCCGATGATAATCCCTTTATGGCTGGCTTTTTCGCAATAAATTGCCGCGTTGATTTCAATCAAGCCATTTTCCCGCTCATTCCAGCGTTCAATGCCGACGGCTACACCGTGCGGCACTTCCCGGTCTAATAAACGCAGCATTTTTTCCCGGATGATTTCTGCCGCAATCTGCTGCTGTGGCTGGTCGGATACCATGCCTTCGGGGAATAACGCAGGGCTTTCCAGCGCGAATTTCTCCAGTTCATCCAATAAAATGCCTGTATTCTCCCCTGTGCGCGCCGATAACGGCACAACAGCGTCAAAATCATACCGCGCCGCATAAACTGAAATCACTTCCAGCAATGCTTCATGCGGCACGGTATCCACTTTATTGATGACCAGCACCACAGGTACGCCATTTTTTTCAGCTTCTGCAATCAGGCTTTCTTCCGGCGCACCAATGCGCGGGATTGGCTCAACCACCAACGCCGCCGCATCCACTTCCGCAACACTTTCGGTTGCAACTTTTACCATAAAATCGCCCAGCCGCGAACGCGGCTTGTGCAGCCCAGGCGTATCCAAAAACACAAACTGGCAATCATCTTTTGACAAAACCCCGGTAATCCGAGTGCGCGTGGTCTGCGGCTTATTTGATACAATCGCCACTTTACAGCCCACCAGTTTGTTTACCAGCGTCGATTTGCCTACATTCGGACGCCCTACGACCGAAATAACCGCCGTCTTTTTAATCTCCATAAATTTTTTCTCCTTTATTTCAGCCTGCCATAACAAAAAATAAATACGCCCGCCGCAGGCAGGGATAAGCCGAATAATATCAGCCCCCAAATATGTCGGCATAAAACACAAACCGCCTGCCACAGCGCGCCGCCAGGCAGAAAAAACACTGCCCCAACCACCACACAAAATAAGGCGCACAAAAATACTGCTGCTGCCGCAATATCTTTTGCCTGCCGTATCTGTTCGTCATAACCTGCCGCCTGTTTGTCACATAACCGCTCAATGGCTGTATTCAGCAATTCCGCCGCCATCATCAGCGCAAAACACAAACATAATACCGCATATTTGACCACATCCAGCCCGCCAAGCAGCGCAAAAACTGACACATACACCGCCGCGATCAGATGAATGCGGAAATTGCGTTCTGTGCGCACACAGGCGCGGAACCCCTGCCAGGCATACTGGAAACTTTGCCGCAGGCGCCGAATCTCATGGTTCATTGGCGTGTCAAGCCTACGGCTGATAAAATGATTTCTTCCTGCTGGCGCATGAGCAGCCGATCAGCTTCATCCCGTTCATGGTCAAACCCCAACAGATGCAATACAGAATGCACGGTTAAAAAACCACATTCCCGCGCGACAGAATGTCCAAATTCCTGCGCCTGCGCCTGTGCCCGTTTATAATTCAAAATCACATCACCTAACATAATATCCGTATAGATTACGGTATCACTTTCCAAATCTTCCTGCGGCTCGCCATTATAAAACGTGTACATTGGGAAACTCAAAACATCTGTCACCGCATCCTTGCTGCGATACTGTCGGTTCATCTCTTGAATGGTATCATCATCAACGATAGTAACATCGACAAACACGTCAAACCCTACTTTTTCCTGTGCTAATGCCTGTTTCGCACACTGTATAATGAGCTGACAGATTTCTTCTTCATTTTCAAGTTCCACTTCTGAGGTCACACGAACGCTATATTCCATAACAAAAACTTCTCCTCCCAAAAAACACAGCACCATTTCCCACTTGATGTATCATGCCGCTTGCGGACATTATACCACAGCATTCCCAAAAAATTAACCCCTTTCTGAAATTCCTTTTATCCAGAAAATCTTTATTGTCAAAGCTTGCCGTGATTGTTCCCAGCGGGAAGGGCACCTCCCTCATGGAGGGTTGCTTTTGGCAGGGCATTTACGGTATAATATTCTTAACCAGCAAGGGGGCATATTATGGATACTCCAGAAACCATCCTAAAAGAATATTTCGGGCATTCCACATTTCGCGGGGAACAATTACCCCTGATCCATGCCCTGCTAAACGGTCGTGATGTGCTGGGTGTTATGCCAACCGGCGCGGGCAAATCGATTTGCTATCAGGTTCCCGCCATGCTCATGCCTGGCATTGCCCTTGTCATTTCTCCGCTTATCTCGCTGATGAAAGACCAAGTCGGCGCCCTGACCCAATCGGGTATCCCTGCCGCCTGCCTTAACAGCGCAATGCCCTCCGCTGAACAGGCGAGTGTCCTTGAAGCTGCCTGCCAGAACAAAATCCGTCTGCTCTATGTCGCCCCTGAACGCCTTTCTTTACCGGGGTTCCTGCGGATTTTTGATTATACCCCTCTCGCATTTACTGCCGTCGATGAAGCCCACTGTATTTCCCAATGGGGACAGGATTTCCGCCCCAGCTATGGGCGCATCCCGGATTTTCTAAAAATATTTCCTGACCGACCGCCTGTCGGCGCGTTTACCGCAACCGCAACATCTGCTGTCCGCAATGATATCATCCAGCTTTTGGCGCTGGATAATCCCTTGGTACGTGTTTCCGGGTTCGACCGCCCTAACCTTACCTTTATCACCGAACAGCCCCGCAATCGGCTTTCCCATCTGCTGACTTTGCTCCAAGAACGCGCACAGCAAAGCGGCATTATCTATTGTTCTACCCGCAAAGCGGTCGACGAAGTCTATGGCTACTTAACCACCCATGGTTTCGCCGCTGGCCGGTACCATGCCGGGCTGCCCGCTGCCCAGCGCCGCCAAACTCAGGATGATTTCCTGTTTGACCGGATTACCATTATGGTGGCAACCAATGCCTTTGGCATGGGCATTGATAAATCCAATGTTTCTTTTGTGATTCATTACAATATGCCGCAAGATATCGAAAGTTATTACCAGGAAGCCGGACGCGCCGGGCGCGACGGCACACCTGCTGACTGCATCCTGCTTTATTCCCCGCAGGATGTCCATACCTGCCAGTTTTTAATCGAACACAGCCATGACCATGAAGATGCCGAACTGGACGCGGAAACCCGCCGCCTGCTGCGGGAACGCAGCCTTGAACGCCTGCGCCAAATGACATTTTACGCCACAACGACCGATTGTCTGCGGTATCGGCTGCTCCGCTATTTCGGTGAAAACCCGCCGCTGTCCTGCGATAACTGTTCCAACTGCCTGACCAATTTTGAAGAAATTGATGCCACCATTGACGCACAAAAAATTGTTTCCTGTGTCTTCCGGCTGCATCAACGCAGGCGGTCGGTCGGCAAATCTTATATCGCCGATATCCTGCATGGCGCGAAAACAGACCGCATCCAGCAGGATGGTTTTGACACCTTATCTACTTACGGCATTATGAAAGACTGCACCATAAAACATATCCGCGGACTGATTGACCGTTTGATTGAATCGGGTTATTTGGTGCAGTCCGCTGGAGAATATCCTGTTGTGCGTTTATGCGAAAAATCAAATGATATCATCCGCAAACACTTGCCTTTTGTTGTGCGTATGCCGCGCGATAAACGGCAAAAAACCGCTGCTCCTGTGCTGCAAAATGCTTTATATGAAACCCTGCGCGCACTGCGCGCCAAAATTGCAGCAGAAGAAGGCGTGCCCGCCTTTGTGATTTTTTCCAATGCTGCTTTGCAGCATATGTGTACCCAAAAACCAATTACCGAGAATGAATTTCTGGAAATCCCCGGCGTTGGGCGCATAAAAGCGGAGAAATATGGCGAAGCCTTTACTACTTGTATCAAGGAATACCTGATGCCCGCGCCGCAAAATACTGCCGCCCAGCAAATTGGGCTGACCCCGCCCGTTGCCGCCTGGAATACAGAAGAAGATAACCGCCTGCGTGCGGAAACACAAGAAAAACTGCCAGTTTCTATGATCGCTGCGCAGCATTCACGCCCGGTCAGCGCAATCCTTGCCCGCCTCAAATTGCTTGGGCTGCCCATTACCCGTGGATAATGCTTTAATCTCTGAACAGGAGGAATCTGCTATGCAGTTACATCTTTTGACATTCAGCCATTGTGCAAAGCAGATGCTGCTATCTGCTATCTGGAAGGGGGCGCTTTTATGAAGCATTCTACCTCCCGTTTCCTGCTTGCCAGCTTATTTGCAATTTCTATCCTGTGTGTGGTTGTGTTTACCTGCCTAACGGCACTCATTAACCACCAAAGTGCGGCTGCAATCCGCCAAATCGGACAAATCTATATGTCCGGCATGAGCCAACAGATTTCCCTGCATTTTGGCACCACCATAGACCTGCGCCTTGGGCAAGTCAGTGCGCTTGTCGATTCCGTGCCGCCCCGCGGGGACGTTGATACAACCCGCGTTTCCCTCGCTTATAACGCCCGCCTGCGCGGGTTTGAATACCTTGCCCTTTATCATCAAGATGGCAGTTTTGATATGATTTATGGCGCGGAAATCCAACCGGCTGACCCGGAAAGCTTTGGACAGTCGCTGCGCAGCGGCGCGGAAAAAATCGCCGTTGGGCAGGATGCCGATGACAACGGCATTATCCTGATGGGTGTGCCTGCCGCTTATCCCCGTGCGGATGGCGGGCAATATACCGCACTCGTTGCCGCCCTGCCCGTTTCCTATATCAGCGATACCTTATTTGCCAATATGGATGACAGTATGTTTACCTACTCCATCATTCGCCCAGAAGGGCTGTTTATCACCCGTGGTGAAACCATTGCCAGCGATAACTATTTTGATTGGGTACAGCAGCAATATGATAGTTTCGATGGCGGCACCCCGGAAAAATATCTTACCCAACTGCAAGCCGCCATTCATGCAAGACGCAATTATACCACAGAAATTTCTGTTGATGGCGAACGCCGGCATTTATATTGCAGCCACCTGCCCCATTCCGACTGGAGCCTGCTGCTGTCCATGCCATATGGCCCGTTGGATTCGACCATAGACCAGCTTGGGCACCAATGGACAATTTCTTCGCTGGGCGGGTGCAGCATTATCCTGTTTGCTTTACTGCTGGTTTTCTTATGGTATTTCCGCCTAACCCGCCGGCAGGTGCGCGATTTGGAGGATGCCCGCCAGGCTGCCGAACGCGCAAACCGCGCCAAAAGCGAGTTCCTTTCCAATATGAGCCATGATATCCGCACCCCGATGAATGGCATTGTTGGCATGACCGCCATTGCCAGCGCCAATATTGACAACACCTCACAGGTGCAGGACTGCCTGAAAAACATCACGCTGTCCAGCCGCCATTTGCTGGGGCTTATCAATGATATCCTGGATATGTCCAAAATTGAAAGCGGCAAACT
>CAXHNU010000086.1:0-12720 GCA_964017555.1 uncultured Butyricicoccus sp.
TAAGACTTTCCTGTTTCATGTCACGCGCCCCCTTTTCCCCTATTCTACCACACCTTCTTGACTTATGAAGGATTAAATCAGTGGTTCCTTAACTCGACAATCATGGCGGGTTTGTCTGGGCTGTTACTGCGTGGCGTGAACACCATATCAGCGAATCCCTTTCCGGCTGGCAACTCCCGTTTCAAGTAATAATAATTTCTTGCACTATAATAGGCAAGAGAAATTACGCAGCTAAGAGAGTTTTCGTTATTATACGATAGGATGGATGTCGTATCCAGGTGGACAGCATCTAATCCCTTTGCCACAGTGCCTGTATCACCATTCAGGGTTGCTTCCAACAATGCTTCCGATGCTGTAATAGAGCGCATAACCTCCTGCCAGTTCGATACCTCAATTGCATTCACAAATTCACCGCGAACTTCTTCATTTGGAACGAAAACCTGTTGTTTTTCTGCGTCATATCCTAGATATCCCAGATGAATCAGCAAGGTGAGTACATCATCCCTAGTTTTAAATGTTGTCATATCATTTGTAAAATGAGCAGGATTAATTTTAACCTTTTCGCCACCAAGCATCTGAATCACAGCATCTTTCAGCCCATCATAATCCATGTCGATATAAATCCGTAAAGCCTCAAAAGTTTCAGTTTGCGTCCAATAGCTTTTAAAATCTTCATTTAGCATAGCCTCAACCACGGACTTAGGATTATAGACATGACCCACCTTATGGAATTGATATCCATCATACCAACGTTTGGTTTCTTCAAAATCCATGCTAAATTGTGTACATAACCCTTGCACCTCGTCTTCTGTAAACCCTACATATTTCGCCAATCGTAAAGGTTCAGTTATCGTAAACTCCCGGAAATTATTTAATGCAGATTGAGTTCCATATTTTTTTATTGGCAATATTCCTGTGATATATGCCAACGCAATACATTCTTCAGCCAAGATCCCTTTAAATAATCCTCTCAAGAAGTTAATATATTCTTTTTGTAATACTGTATTATTCACATCTTCACGAAATAAACAATCCCATTCATCTATAATAATAACAAATTTATCATTTGTAGCCATGTAGATTTCGGACAGGGCAAGAGATAATGAAGCCGTTTCTGGGTTTACATATTCCGGATATTGATTTCGAAGCTCTGTAATTACCGATTTCTGCAAAAGAGAAATAATGTAGTCTGGGTTTTCTGCGTTGCTTCTTGTCCATTGAATATCCATGCGAATAACAGGATATTGGTTCAAATGGTCTGTAAACGATGGCTCATTTGCAATTTGTAATCCCTGAAACATTTTTCGTGAATCACATCCGCGGCTATAATATGCTGCTAACATTTTTGCTGCCATAGTTTTGACAAACCGTCTGGGACGGCTGACGCAGATAAATTTTTGTTCTGTATCAAGCATTGCATTTGTATAGGAAATCATCCCTGTTTTATCCACATAAATTGAAGATTTTAAAGAAGAACGAAAGCCTTCATTCCCTGGGTTCACATAAAGCCCCATATAATTATCCTCCCGTTATTTTCTATTTATATTTTATCAGAACGCTAAGGAAACTGCAAGACAGCCTTCATTATTATCAAAACCTACACATCGTTTGTCTAACATTTTTCTAACGAATGAAGAGAAAATATATCGGACAGAATAAAATCTATTTTGTGTATGTTAAGGGAAACAGGTTCAAAGTGATATTGTCAATATCAGTTGACACATTAAAGTCAAAAATCTGCAAGATCTAAGCGATAGCATTTAAAGCAGCATAGTAGCGTTGACGCTTGACAAGAGGAGGGAGTCCATCGTTGGCAGAGCAAATACGGCGGCGATTCCAGTAGATCATGAAGTATCTCCAGATAAGGGATTTTAGCGTCGCCATTGGCATGGTTTCTGGATCGAGCCGATCATAAAACAACTCACACTTCATCCTAGCCCACATACTCTCACAACGGGCATTGTCATGACAGCGGCCACTGTCGCTGTTCATACTCTGTTGGATCTTGTATTTTCCCACAACTTCCCGGTAAGCGCTGCTGGTATACTGGGAGCCCCGGTCAGAATGAACGATAGCTCCCCGCAGAGCTGGATGAGCAGTTACTGCATTTTTTAGTGTTCGTACACACAATTCTGCCCGCATATTGTCATCCATAACAAGACCAAGAACCTCGGCATTAAAACAATCGAAGATTGCCGAAACGTATAACTTTCCATCTTTCGCTTTAATTTCAGTAAGATCGGTCACGCATTTTTCCAGAGGTTTCTCTGCATAAAAGTTTTGTTTCAGCAGGTTATCTGACTTTCTAGCCTTAGAGCCTGTTTAGCATCTATCCAAGCATCGCAGGAAGAGGTATAATAGGAGATGAAAGGCGGGGAGATGGATATGAGAAAAAGTTATCCAAGTGACATCAGTCGAGAACAATTTGAAGAAATACGAGAGGAATTAGCGAAAGCAAAAAAGGCAACACATCCCAGAAAGTACGACCTATATGATATATTTTGTGCTATTCTGTATCTGTTGAAGGAAGGATGTACATGGCGAGCCATCCCGCATGATTTTCCCAAATGGCAAAATGTGCGTTATCATTATGATATATGGGCAAGTCCAGATGAAGATGGCGTCAGCATTCTTGATCGCGTCTTACGCAGATTGGTCGAAGCAGAGCGAGAGAAAAATGGGCGCGAAACCCATACAACAATGATGATTGTGGACTCTAAAAGCATTCAAAATGCTGATACTGCTGAAGAAAAGGGTTATGATGCGGGAAAAAAACATCCGGGATAAAACTGCATATTGGGGTTGATGTTCTAGGGCTTCCCCATGCGATCATGATCACACCTGCCAATGTAACAGATCGAAACGGCGCTATTGATATGGTCGAATATTATTGTGATGTAATCAATCATTTGTCTATGCTCAAAAAACTCCTGGCAGATGGAGGCTACACAGGAAAGCATTTTGCCGACGAAATCAAGAAACTTTCTGGCGCTGAGGTTGAAATCGCAAAACGCAATGCGCTGCATACCTTTGCTGTGATACCAAAACGATGGATTGTTGAGCGTTCTTTTGCTTGGCTTAACAAATATAGCGGACTTTAGAAAAAATGTGGACACAAACCACAGAACTCTTTTTAAATGATTTCCCTCGTTTTTATTCGTTTGCTTCTGAAAAGATACTGAGCAGGTTCTTAGAGAGCAAGTCGGCAACGATAAGATGATTATATAATATGTGAACACTTAAAAGTATGAAGAGAAGTTATACACATTCTGACAAGAGAAAGTAGCAAATTGATGGAACGCCATGTGTGCATGAAAGTTTCATGCACACATGGCGCAAGGGAAAATCCGCGATATATACCGCTAACAACCTGACTATTATGAAGGAAAATATCATGGATGCTGAATCCACCATCCGCGATACCGACATTGCAGAAGCAATGATGGCTTATACCAAGACAATATGGGAGTGTAAAATAGAGTGCGTAAATAGCAAAGAGGAATAGGAGGTGGTAGAATAAAGGGAAAGGAAAGGTGATAAGAGTGGCAAAAAAAGCAAATCGGAAAGGTGAAGCATTAGCCAAAGAAATCCTGGAAACATACCAGCCCCAAACAGTAGCAGAGATGCAGGAAGCGTTAAAGGATATTTTCGGACCGATGTTTGAAGCAATGCTGCAGGGAGAGTTGAGTGCTCATCTGGGATATGAGAGCAACGAACGAGGAGAGAAGGAAACATCAAACCAGCGTAACGGATACAGCCAGAAGACGCTGAAAACAACTGCAGGGAGCGTAGAGATACAAGTGCCACGTGATCGGGATGGGAGTTTTGAACCGCAGCTGATAAAAAAGCGACAGCGGGATGTAAGCAGCATAGAAGAAAAAGTGTTAGGAATGTATGCGAAAGGTATGAGCCAACGGGATATTTCAGAAACGATCAAGGAAATTTACGGATTTGAGATATCCCATGAGGCAATCTCCAGCATCACAGACAGTGTTTTGGAACAGGTGGAGCAATGGCAGAATCGTCCTTTAAAGAAGTTGTATACATTCTGTATGTGACTCTGCGTAAGGATTACGAGGCAAAAAAGTATGCGGTTTATGTCATATTAGCATATGATATTGACGGTAAAAAGGACATTTTAGGCATTTGGCTCAATGAAACAGAGAGCAAGCATCATTGGATGCAGATTTTTGACGAGCTGAAAAAACGGGGTGTAGAAGATGTGTTATACCTATCTATGGATGGTGTAACAGGTCTGGAGGATGGCGCAAAAGTGATTTTTCCCTAGGTAGTCGTTCAGCGATGTATTGTGCATCTGATTCGTAATTCCCTCAAATATGTTCCCAGCCGGGACTACAAGGTGTTTACTGCACAATTGAAACGCATTTATGCCGCACCGAGCCTGACAGCAGCCAGCAGCGAATTTGAGCATTTTCAAAAAGATTGGAGCCGTTATCCGGGAGCTGTGAATGTGTGGGTACGCAACTGGAGGCATGTGAAGCAGCTCTTTGATCTTGGCAGTGCCGTCCGCAGAGTAATGTACACGACCAATGCCTTAGAGAGTATCAATTCCAGCCTGCGCATCGTTACAAGGAAGGGTGCCTTCCCGAATGAAAACGCCCTGCTCAAACTCTTGTATCTCCGTGTCACAGAATTGACTAAAAAGTGGGGGCAGCGCCCCATTCCCAATTGGGCACTTGTTCGAAATCGGCTGGAGCTGGATAACTCCATTCACCAGCGTATCCACCATTACAAGCCCTAGATGTCTATTCTATATATTCCTCTAAATTGAATGTTTCTCTTTGATTTACTTACACAAATATCTTGACAAACCCTCACCAAAGACAGGAACAAGGCGATTGGCGCCGGAAGCTGACCAGGCTTCCGGACGACAAAAGCGTGAAGTTTCACGCCATAATACCATTCTTTGCGAGAAGAATTATAACTTTTTTCACACAATTCACCTGCAACCTTCGCATGCCCGGAGCGTGTTCCTTTTGCCAGAATGATTGGGCAGGAATCAACTATATAGGTTGTATTCCCCACTTCCTTGTCAACGATGACGGACAACCATTCTTCTGTCAGGGCTTGAAATGCGGGTGCGAGAAAATTCAGCCGATGCGAAAAGGCCGCATAACTTGGCAGACTGGGGAACCAGTCCAATAAGTGATTTTTTGTATAGTCATAGATCGTCCTCTGCTCAAATCTCCGCTGGCTAATGCCCCATAAATAGATAGTGATACACTTCTCATCGCTGAATTGGGGACGGAAATTATTGCTTTGGCGTTGTGTTACAGCTTCTATCGTGCTATAATGGTCGCAGACAGCGCAATAGAGCTTTATGAGATTTGTTTACCACATACTTGCATTCTCTGCTCTTTTGCGCTGTTTGTCTATACTTTTCTACTCTTGATTCGCATCAGTATTTGCAGTTTATCACGTCAAAAAAAGTTTCCATGCATGATAGATATATAGGCTAACAGTTATGCTTAGATACTCAAACTGATTCAATAATTCACCAGCAATTTCTTTTGCAAGCATAGCAAAAATGTACATTTTTACAGCTTACAGGGGTAAACCCCAGTCCTCAATGCCGCCTGTAGGCGGAAAGTTTCTGGAAATCCCTCAAGAAAAAATCGGGTTTGGCAATTTCGCCAAACCCGATTTTCTACTATTTTTATCCATATCTAGCATAAGGGATATTATTCTATTTCAGTGATATTTAAGTCTGCCGTGACGACCGTGACGGCTGTGACGGCTTTTACACGTTCCCAAAAACATCGTCACGGTCGTCACAGTCGCCACGCTTCTGGTAAATCTAATTTCAACTTGATGTTTCTTCCTGTACGACTACGGGTATTCTCATATTGAATATGGTATGTTTCTGCCAATTTTCCAGCCCGAACATTTAACCGCATTGCGAGGGCATTTGGTTTCATGTCGGTTTGCAGCGCTGCTGCCAACTCCGTAGCGGTACCGCTCCAGCACGGCTTGTCTGCCGTCACAAGCCCCGCTACCGCCTCCAATACCGGGTCAGGGGGTTCTGCCCACAGTTCAGTTTCTGCCCGCTCTAACCGCCATATCAGCCGTTCTTTATCCCTAGACAAAACAAGCCGCTGATCCTGCTGGTCACGTCCGGTGACATCCAGAATCGCGATATGATTTGTCCGTTTTATCTTTTGAAGCATAAATGCGCCATCGGATGCACCTAACAATCCATTTGTGCCGGAAATCATATCAAATTTATCATCAGATTGTTGTTTTCGTGTATGATGCACCAGCAAAAGGCAAATATTATGGTAATCCGCAAACTGTTTTAATCTTCCGACAATTTCATAATCATTCGCATAACTGAACTTTTCACCGCCTGCTTCCCTGATTTTTTGCAGCGTATCAATGATAATCAATTTTGTGTCAGTATGTTCTTGTATAAACTTCTGAAGCTGTTCATCCAAACCCGCACCGAGCTGCTTTGCACAAATTGCAAAATGCAGCTTTTCGGTACTGTCTGTTCCAAACATCCGGAATAACCGCCCCTGCAACCGCCGGTAATCATCCTCTAACGCAAGATAAAGCACTGTCCCTTTATGTACAGGATATTCCCACAGGGGAATCCCAGTGCTGACATGATAGGCAAGTTGCGCCATGAGAAATGATTTTCCAACCTTTGGCGCACCCGCAAACAGATATGTCCCTGCATAAAGCAGACCGTCAATGACAGGCGGTCTGCTTTGATATACATTTTCATACAGTTCATTCATAGATACAGTATGTAGGTATGCTGGGTCGTTCATTCTTTGTACTTGCCGTAATCTTTCTGCTAAAATCTGTTCCGGGTAGTTGATTTCACACAAATTTTCTGTTATACTTTGGTTAGTTGTTTCATAAAGTGGCTGTTCTCCTTCTGCGCCAACAGATGGATTTGGAACAGCCCTTTTTTTATTTTCAAATATCATTTATTTCCTCCTTCATGCCATTCATAATGATAGTAATCATGTTGATTGTATCTAATAATTCACCATTTACGTTGTTACCAGCGTTTATACGCCGCAGTTCCTCCAGCACAGCAGCAAGCTGGTCGCGTAGGGCTTTGTATACCCTGGGATTGCCCTGCACAACCACATCACGGTTTAATAATCGCCGTGTAATATACTCTTGTTTTGTCAAACCAGACAAGCCAACCGCGATTTCAATCTGTTCATCTTCCTCTGGAGATACCCGAAATGCAACGGTTTTGTTCCGCCAGCGGTTATGCTTGTCCATATTCTTTGCTGACATGATCAAAATCTCCTCGCCATGTTTAATTTATTCGCCATTTCCGCCTGTTTAGACGGAAATAAGTGAGCATAGTTATAAGTAATATCAATGCTTTCATGTCCTACCCTATTTGCAATTGCTGTTGCGGAAAAACCCATATCAATTAAAAGAGAAACTGCACTGTGCCGAATATCATGAATCCTGATGCGTTTTATTCCTGCTTTCTTTGCACCTCTATTCATTTCCCGGTATAAATAACTTTTGGTAACAGTAAACATTCGGTCATTTTCGCCAACATCATAGAGCATTTTGAGATAGTCCTGCATTTCATCCGCCAAGAACCGAGGCATAGTAATAACCCGATTGCTTTTCTCGGTTTTCGGTGTGGTAATCAGGTCTTGACCGTTCAACCGCTGGTAAGACTTGTTGATGGAAACGGTATCTTTCTCAAAATCAAAGTCCGATGGCGTAAGCGCCAGCAATTCCCCTTCCCGAATACCACACCAGTAAAGCATTTCAAACGCATAATAAGAAAGTGGTTTATCCATTATGGCATCAGCAAATTTCAAATATTCTTCTTTTGTCCAAAACAACATTTCACGGTTTTTCTTTTTGCCCATGCTTCCAACTTTTTGACACGGGTTTTCTTTCAGGTTGTAATACTTCACCGCATGGTTAAAAATAGCGCTTAGCTGATTATGTATAGTTTTCAGGTAAACCGGGGAATATGGTTTACCTTTATGATCCTTATAGTTTAACATTTCATTTTGCCAGGTAATAATCTGTTGTGCTGTAATGTTGCACATTTTTAGTTTGCCAAAGTAAGGCAGCAGTTTTGTGCGGATAATATGCGCTTTTGTTGCCCATGTATTTTCCTTCATGCGGGTTTTCATATCATCTGTATACTGTTCCACAAAACTTGCAAAAGTCATATCCAAATTGGAAGCGATCTTGTACAGTTGTTCCCGTTCCCATGCCTGCGCATCTCGTTTGGTCTTAAATCCTCGTTTTTGGGACTGTTTTCGTTCACCATTCCAATCGGTATAGCGATAGATTACCCGCCACGTGCCAGCTTTTTCTTCTTTATAAACCGCCATTATACGTTCTCCTTCTCCGCATCACCATAGCAAAGTTTTTCCATGAAATATTTTCGGTTAACCCTGCCTGATATGGTCAAATAACCTTTTTCACGGAGTTCTGCATTGAGTTTCTGGACAATTTTATAAGCATAGGACTTGGAAATCCCTAATTCCTGCGCGACATCTTCCACCCGCATAAAGTTATTCCTGTTCAAACTGTATACCTCCTCATCGTCTTCTAAACACATTTGCTTAACAAATCCGTATTGTACTAAATATTTATGTTAATGTCAGGTGGTTTTCAGAAAAATATTAAACAGAATTATTTAATATCTTATTGATTCTCTTAAACATATCTGTTATGCTATTTGCATGATGATTTGAAATGGAGTTGAATGAAGATGGCGATTGGTGAAAGAATTCATTTTTTTCGCACAATGCGGGGCATGACGCAAAAATATCTTGGTATGCTGTTAGGTTTTCCGGAAAAATCTGCCGATGTCCGACTGGCACAATATGAAACCGGAGCAAGAACACCAAAGACAGAACTGACAGCTTCCATAGCAAATGTTTTGAATGTATCTCCGCAGGCGCTAACTGTCCCGGATATTGATTCATATATCGGGTTAATACACACTTTATTTACATTAGAAGATAAGTATGGGCTTACTATTGATAAGATAGATGGGGATATTTGTATGCGCATTGACACCACCAAAGGCAGGGATGCGAATCAATTATATGAAATGCTTTGTGCCTGGCATCAAGTTGCCGCTGCTTGCCAAGATGGAACAATTACTAAGGAAGAATACGACAAATGGCGATATCATTATCCTGCGTTTGATATTACGCAGCAATGGTCAAAAGTACCCTCACAAGCACTCAGCGATATGCTGTTAAAAGCGTTAAAACCTGATGAATAAACAAAAAAGAGCTAACTGACTTCCTCAAAATCAGTTAGCTCTTTTATGATGAATTCTGAAAAAATGTTGCCAAACCGTTGCCATAGGAATGATTCAGATGAAAAAATCACCGGTTTCCCGGACATTTTTCATCCTGTGAAATCATTCCCACTCAATGGTTGCAGGCGGTTTGCTGGTGATGTCATACACAATTCGGTTAATATGCCCAACCTCATTAACAATCCGCACTGATATGCGGTCCAGCACATCATATGGAATCCGTGCCCAATCTGCGGTCATAAAATCGGTTGTTGTCACGGAACGGAGCGCGAGGGTATAATCATAAGTCCGCCCATCCCCCATAACGCCGACCGAACGCATATTGGTCAGAACAGCGAAATATTGATTCATTGTATGTTCCAATTTTGCTTTGGCAATTTCATCGCGGAAGATAAAATCAGCTTCCCGTAAAATGTCCAGCTTTTCCCGGGTAATATCCCCAATGACACGGATTGCCAAACCAGGCCCCGGAAACGGTTGGCGCATTACCAAATATTCCGGTAAATCAAGCTGACGTCCAAGCTCCCGGACTTCATCCTTAAATAACAACCGTAAAGGTTCAATAATTTCCTTAAAATCGACATAATCCGGCAATCCACCAACATTATGATGGCTTTTAATCACAGCGGCATCCCCAGCGCCAGATTCAATCACATCCGGATAAATTGTCCCCTGCACAAGATAATCAACTGTACCGATTTTTTTGCCTTCTTCTTCAAACACACGGATAAATTCTTCACCAATGATTTTCCGTTTGGTTTCCGGATCAGAAATACCAGCAAGTTTGCTTAGGAACCGTTCTTCAGCATCCACCCGGATAAAATGGATATCCCATTTTGCAAAGGCAGCTTCGACCTCATCGCCTTCATTTTTACGCATAAGACCATGGTCAACAAACACACAAGTCAATTGATTGCCAACCGCTTCCGCCAATAACGCAGCAGCAACAGAAGAATCCACACCGCCAGATAATGCAAGCAATACCTTTCCATCCCCAACCTTTTCGCGGATAGACCGAATAGAGGAATTTTTATAATCTTCCATTGTCCAGTCACCATTGGCATGGCAGACTTCATACAAGAAGTTTTTCAGCATCAAGGAACCATTTTCAGTATGGTTCACCTCTGGATGGAACTGCACGCCATAAAACCCGCGCTTTTCATCCGCAATTGCAGCATTAGGACACATTGCGGTATGTCCAACCAAAGAAAATCCATCCGGCACGTTTGCCATATAATCCCCATGACTCATCCAGGAAACGCCTTCCGCAGGCAGGTTATGGAACAATTTGCAGTCTGTTTGATAGAAAGTATGTGTTTTCCCATATTCGCGGGCAGAATCTTCCTGCGCGGCAATGACTTCGCCGCCCAATGCCTGTGCCATAAGCTGGCAGCCATAACAGATGCCAAGCACAGGAATACCCAGTTCAAAAATTGCGGGGTCGCAATGCGGCGACTGTGGATCATAAACGCTGTTTGGTCCGCCGGTAAAAATAATGCCAATTGGATCTATGGCACGTATTTCTTCTATAGATGTTTGATATGGTTTCACTTCGCAGTAAACATGATGTTCACGGACACGGCGCGCAATAAGCTGGTTATACTGTCCGCCAAAATCCAAAACAAGCACAAGCTGATGATGCGGCATTTTCAGGGTTCATCCTTTCTTCAAAAAGCATTGGTTCATAGATGTTACCGCCCGTTCGGTCTGGATGGATAAGGAAAATAATCCAGCTCTAAAGAAACAGCAGCCACGGCAGGGGCGGATAACAGCTTCAGTTGTGGTAAAGCAATTATGTCATATTTTCATACAAACGGCAAGAGGTATTTGCATATTTTGCGGTGAAAACAATATTTATAGCACTCTTTTCCGAAAAACGCGAAAAAATTCACGGAGAATTTAGAATAAATCACCGCCAACGGTCAAAAATACAGATACCAAACTGAAAGGAAGTATGCTGTATGAACCATCCAACACCGACCTTGTATACACGGCTTATGGGCGCTTGCCTCATTGCAATGTTTGCCACATTCCTGCCGGCGGCTGCCGCCTTCTGGGGGACAGAAAGCACAGTGCCCACTGTAGCAGGCAATGCCGCACCGGCTGCACAGCCTGCGGAAGGGGAAACCTGTGAAGGTGTTATGATTGAAATCCCACTCACTGCCACAGACCCGGAAGGGGATGCCGTGCTGCTGCGGCTGATGGATTTGCCGCGGTTCGGTACAGCCTCAATTGATGGGGATATGCTGCAATATACCCCACAAGAAGGCAAAACCGGCACGGATAAATTCACATATGCCGCGATTGACACATTTGGCAACGAATCCAAACCCGCGCAGATTAAAATCAAAGTCAGCAAAAACAAAGCAAAACTGACCTATTCTGATATGGGTTCCAGTGCGGCGCATTATGCGGCATTAAAGTTGTCACAGGCAGGCATTATGACTGGGGAAAAAATCGGCGCATCATATTTTTTCCATCCCAATGCGGAAGTCACGCGCAGTGAATTTATTGCCATGGTATCCACCCTTGCAGATTTGCCCATAGAACAGACCGCACAAACTGATTTTCTGGATGACAGCGGACTTTCCGAATGGGTAAAACCTTATATCAGTGCAGCGGCGGCAAATGGCATTGTCAGCGGCTATAAAACCGCTTCCGGTGCCTGTGAAATCCGAGGACAGAACCCCATTACCTTAGCGGAAGCCTGTGTGCTGCTGGGCAATGTGCTGGGCGATGCTTATGCAGTGCAGGCAGCGGCGGTTGAGGATGATTTTGCCCCGGTTTGGGCGCAAGATGCCTGTGCGGTGTTGGCAGCAGCAGAAGTATTGCCAGATACCATCAGCACCGTCGGCAGCGATGAACCCATTACCCGTGAAATGGCTTGCGAGCTTCTTTACCGCACCATGGAAAAATTATAAAGGATAAAACCGGGAAAGCCCCAGCTGCTAAAGCAGCCGGGGCTTTCTATTGGACAAACGTCCAAAGGAAAATTAGTGGATATGTGTGCAAATGGGTGTGTCTTCCGCCAAAATTGTCACAGTTGTGCCATCCGGAAATTCGTACTGGGTGCTGCCATCTGCCAATGTCGTGCATTTTGCTTCATCCAACGAAAAACCTGGCACAGACAAGCTGCTATCAGTCGCACTGAATGTAACGCAAACCTCTTCCATTTCTTCTGAAGAACCGCCAGCCGCAGCATCAGTTACAACAGTATAGTTCACATTTTTTTCCGTAAACTTCTGCACATCAACCGAAGGCGCTGCCGCGGAAGCGGTATCCGCCGGGCTGTAAGCTGCAAATGCAGAAGTTGTACCAAGAACAAGCGCAGTTGCCAGCGCGATACCGGCAATCGAAGTTTTCCGAGAGTTCATCATGATAAAAATCCTTTCTTCCAGGGGTGTTTGACTAAAATGGCTGCT
>CAXHNU010000087.1:0-12619 GCA_964017555.1 uncultured Butyricicoccus sp.
TATGAACCAACAGCGCCTGATTCAGTTTATGCGGCAGATGACTATTATTTCTAAACAAAAAATAAATATTCTTGATTGCTGATTGGTTTTTCTCAATCTACTGAAATAATACTGAATATGATGTGATAATCACTAAATCACGCCATATCTTGTGTGAAATGTTCTGGTATATTGAAACGCTATTTCATGTTTACACCAACTTTACACCATTTGAAGAAATCTCGATGTGGTTTTCAACTTTCTTGCGAAAAAAAAAAGAGGGCGTAAGTATCATAATGGATACTTACGCCCTCATATAGTTTATTTTGACTTGAATAGAAAAAATTCCTCGCGGAAAACCAGTAAATCTTTAGAAGCTATCCCTTTCGATCATATGGCTTTCCTGAAACATTATTTTGTACTCACTACATCCTGATTGCTCAAACAATTATGAATACAGCTTTTAGTTTGACTATTTGCTTTTGTATTCTCTTATTTGGGCATCTATATTCGGATAATCAGTATCATCATACATTTTCGACAGTGTAATTTCCCCTATAATATTATGATTCCCATAGGAATCATATTTCTGGAGGAATTTCATCTGCTGATCGGTTTTTCCCTTTGATAAACGAATACAACAATCAGCAGGCTCTTCAACCCATTCAATAGTCATATTGCTATACCAAATACTGCCTTTCAGATAAAGCGAAACACTTCCATCATTCTCCGCTTCAAAATTTCCCCAATAAAAACAAGAACGTTCTACGAGTCCTGCTGTTCCATCTGGATATAAAGTTAATCTTGCATATTCCTGTAGTGATTGATACTCTACATTCTCCCAAACACCGGTTAATGTATGACTCCACTCATTATGATTCGTCTGAGGTAATGCGGCATCTGGGAAAAATGCCTGTTTCAACATGACACAGGCTTCTGCACGGGTTAATGTATTATTTAACCGTAAAGTTGAATCTGAATACCCGCTGATAATGTTCCTTTCTGTTGCCAAAGCAATATATGCCGATATGTCTTGAGGAACAGCCGCACCATCTTTGAATGTTTGATTTAGAATCGTATCATCTGCATCTCCTAGATTCAAGTGCATCGCACCGACAATCATTTGTACAAAATCACCTCTGGTAATTTGTGAATCGGGGCTAAAATAATTGTTATGCGCTACAATATGGGGGAGCGCTGTAATGTAACGTTCTGCCCAATGTCCAGAAATATCAACTAAATCAGTGGACGATGATTCAGATGGTGTAATTTTAGCCGATGTGCAAATCAAAGTGGCAGCTTCTGCTTTTGATAATGTCCTGTCAGGCGCAAATGTCCCATCACTATACCCATTGATGACTTCACGTTCGGTCAGTAATTGAATATATGCTTTTGCCCAATGGTTTCCTACATCACGAAATGATTTTATGGCAGATGCCGAAACTCCCATAAGCGCCTGAATCATAAGATTAACAGCAATCAGCGAATGAGCAAATTTTTTCATATACAATACCCCAATATAAGTTGAGAATCCTCAGCTTTAGTTTGAGGATTCTCATTTCAACAACCATTGACTTCAACCAGCGATGCTTTGCACAATCTTCCAGAGCGTATCGGTTTGGATGTGTCCCGCCTTGCCGCATGTGTTCTGGTTGCACCAACAAGCACAGACCCTTTTTCAGGATATTCTTTACGGGCGTTCACATCCCAGTCGTAGACAACTCCGCACACTGGGCATGTCCACACCCGAACAGGCAGGTCTTTCGTACCATTCACTGTGAACCGCAAACAGAATCCAGCATCACTTGCTTTCTATACCACTTAGAGCCTATCCCAAAATAAAAGCATCTGTGGTATAATGTCAAAGGGTGATCAAAATGAGCGAAAAGAAAAGTTATCAATCATGGACAATCTCAGATGAATTTTGGCAGGCAATCAAGGACGAAATACCGAAAAAAGAACGAGATCCAGCAAAGAAATATAAGAACGCACCAGGGCAGGGAAGGAAACCAATGCCAGCGAGGAAAGCGTTGGAAGGAATATTCTATGTGCTGCGAACCGGGTGTCAATGGAAGGCTCTGCCTCGCGAATATGGGAGCGGCAGTACAGTGCATAGAAGATTTCAGGAATGGTTGGCCGCCGGTTTCTTTGAAAAGATTTGGAGTAAGGGTCTGGAGCAGTATGATGAACTGGAGGGGATCGGTTGGGAGTGGCAAAGCCTGGACGGCTGTATGGTAAAAGCCCCCTTGGCTTTGGAGTCCGTTGGGAAGAATCCAACGGACCGGGGGAAAAATGGGGACAAAACGCAGTGTTCTGACAGATGAAAAGGGACTCCCGCTGCCAATTGTGATTTCCGGAGCCAATACGCATGACATCAAATTACTGGAGGAAACGCTGGATCATATCGTTGTGCTGCGTCCGGAGCCGGATGAGGAGCATCCGCAAAATCTGTGCTTAGATGCAGGTTATACTGGCAGCGGAGAAGCAGTTGAACAGCGCAATTATATTCCACATATTCGACCCCGGGGTGAAGAGAAGAAGGCATTGGAACACAACCCCGATTTTCGCGCACGCCGCTGGGTTGTTGAGGTTACACACTCTTTTTTCAATCGGTTCCGTAAACTCCTGGTTCGCTATGAAAAGAAAGCTGCCAACTATATGGCTCTGCTTCAGTTTGCCTGTGCAGTGATTGTCTGGCGTAAGATCATTCGCGTTCATCGTTAATTTCGGGATAGGCTCTTAGTCTTATACTCCAACGGCCGCCAGAACTTTCTCCAAGGAATATCAGAGATAACCTGTGCTTTTTGACCATGTTAAATGAAACTAAAATCTTCAATGTGTATGTAGATTCATATAAAGTCAGCAGACAGCTGGTGGAGTATATTCGACCTTTGATCAAAATATATTCATGTTGTCTTGCAACCGAAATCCTTGCTTGGATTCTGCAGCACAGCAGCCGATAGGATTCGTCCTTTGACTTTTTTGCTGATACAGCATTTGATAAAAAGTGCGTTTTTATATCAGGAATGCACCCAAATTATTTTATCTTCATCTGCATAGTCCATTGCAATGACTAATTGACCTGATTTATCACGCAATATATGCAGAGTTTCAGACATTTGAGTTTCTTCTTCATATGTCACATAACTAACCTCTATCTTATCGCCATCGATTCTAAATTTACCTTTACCACCACAACCTATTCCGATATAATATTCAAAGTACGAATTTCTTCCAAATTCCATACTATCCCCGTATTTTATACCTGAACCAAATAAACCTCTTAAGGATTCTCCTGTCACGTCCATTGTACGCTGAGCATCCAATTTCCATTCGCCTAATAATTCGCTTTCTGAAATAGCAGTACTTATATAGTCAGAGTTCAATACATAATTTAATAGCACTTTTACCGCCGGTTTGTCTTTAACGTAATGAAACAATCTCTCCATAGTGACTATTGCTTGTTCCCGAGAATAGTTCATTTTAGGAGAAAATTGATTATTGGTAGTTGCATTCATAATGTACTTTCCATCATACAAACATGATGTTACTATTTCGACGGATTCTTTAGCCCAGCTTGAAATAGCTGTTGCATCAGAAAATTTCTTGTTTAATTTATTAGGCATAGTATTTTCAAACAAACCACACATTTTTCTTATAATCACAGCAGCTTCTTCTCGTGTAATCTCACTATCTGGATTGAAATGATAATTATCAGCACCATTAACAATTTCCAAAGCATTCATTGCTATAACAGAGTTATTCTGTGTATCTGAAAATCTGCTATATGCTACTTTATTATATTTCTTAAGGATTCCTTCTGTATTAGTTCCAAATTTAGCACACAATGTTTGAGTTGCTAATACGCAAAATTCCTCACGAGTTATTGCTTGCTGATAATTATTTTTTAAATTTGAAGGAACGATTCCTAAATTTATTGCAGCATTCACTTCTTTTTCCGCCCATGAAGATGGTTCATTATAATTTTTACCTTTTACAGCCGATAATACGCTATCTAATAATGTTTCAGGTGGTACTACATCACTATATTCGTCTAGCACACTTATCTTTTGTATTGAACTTATCCAATTATTATATTCATTCCATGATATGCTCTTATCATTCAAAGTGGTCTTTCTTGATATTACATCCATATCTGGATTGAGTTGAAATTCAGTATATAGATGCTGTTCTAAATTTATAGATTTACCGCTTACACTATATAAGTACCAATCAGCACCTCTTGAAATTGGACCCTCTCCGTCACCAGTTTCACCTGATTCTGAAAAAATAGCAAAGTATTTCTTTCCGTTCTTAGCTACTATGCCGCTAAATCCTTCTGGGCCGCCTGCTTGTGCATATAAAACTTTCTCTGTAATAAGTGGTACCACTGTATTGCCATTCATTGTGTATATGCTTGTTACACAGCAATCAAAAGCTTCTGTTATTTCATTGCTTTTCATCTTAGTGGTGTATAACAAAATCAGTTCTGGCACACCATTATTATCAATGTCATATAATATTCCCCGAGGGTCACGATAACCCGTATGACGTTTCTTTGCATCTTCTATAATGCTTTGATAACTTGTGGTATCTAATGGATTCCCATACCATTCTAAAGCATACGCATTTACCCCAACTGATGAAAATACAGATACAATGACAATTAAAAATGCTAATATTCTTTTCATATATCTCACCCTTACTAGTACTCAACTTTCCAACATATTATCATAATTATACTATATTCAAATATATATATCAACTATTTTGTTGAAATATTTCATATAATTCGGCATACTATTTCATGTTTATACCAACTTTATGCTATTTGGAGAAATACTCAACTTAATTTTGAATTTATTATAAAAAAAGAGGGTATAAGTATCCATTATGATACTTATACCCTCAATTCATTTGGTGAGCAATCAATTACAGGTCTTATGTTGCTCTTGCCATTCGCAATAAGCCCGTTTGATATTCTCAATCGCCAGAATAGCGCGGTTATTCTCATATTCTTCATGTGTTCGGCAATAGCGCTCATAAAAATCAATCTCATGCAGCGCCTCAATGAAATCCTCATGTGTATGCGGCAAACCTTGCAGCAGTTCACGATTGAACCGGAGGATCTGTACCCGATGCGCATCTGCATTGCGCTCATTGTCAATACGGATATGTTCATCTAAACGCTCCCGCGTTTCTGTTTGGGCATTCTCCATTCTATCCAACTTTTGCAATACATCGCCATTTAACGCACGACCAATCCACCGGGCGAGCGCACCAAATGGATCAATCTTAATCGGCGAAATCTGAACCAGCGTTAAAATAATGACAAGGGCACTGCTGCCGCTTAAAAAAATCTCTCTAAGTGTCATTTTGTATTCACCTCCGCATTATTGTTGACTACCTTGCTCATGCTGCATAGACTGTCAATCAAAACAGAAATCCTATCTATATCGACTTTACAATTGAACGTATCAGCAGAAATCCGAGCCATAGCAAGTACCCATTCTTTTCGGTCGGTACCTTTCTCAAACATTTCCTCTGCAAGTTCTATGTATTCTATGACACGATTCATAACCTGCGACTGATTTCCCACTTCAATTGCACGATATACATACTTCACTAACCAGACAATCAGCGGAATCGTAACAGCAAGTCCAAGAAGAACAGAAACAATCAATCTTATCCATTCATCGCCCATAACAATTCGCCCTCCTCCTTACTGCTATCAGGTTGATTTTAAACGACTTTCAAATGGAATTTGAGTAATTACATTTTCACGCATTTTTTCTTCAAGTATAAGTTGCGTATTTCGTAAAATATAAAGGGCATCATCATAACTGATATTTTCAGTTAAAATCAATTCGTTGAGTTTATTTTTGAATCTTCTTTTTATCTCATCGTGTTTTAGCAGCCGTTCTCTCGACTCTTCCTCATCAAACTTCTTGCACAGTTCCATACTGCCTCCTAAATCCCCTAATTTTAAGAGAGCGGAACTACCCGCCCTCTTTTTATTTTTCTACAAATCAGAAAGCATTGTCTGCTTTTGTCCAATGATCTCCCCATCCTAAAAAATGAAACAGGGCTATGCCTCATCACATAGCCCTGTTCGTTCGTGTTCCATTTTGTTGTTCTAAATATTCCCAAACCGCTCGTGCTTTTTTTAGGCTGACTTTGGAAGACAAATTGTTTTTCAGCCATGAGTTTACATTTGATGGGTTCAAATTGAGATCCTTACAAATTTGATACGTGGAAACTCCGGTATCCATTTGAAGCTGACGGATCTTATCACGCATCAACGATTTAACTCTCTTATCACGTTCGTATCCTTGAGAAACGGACAAATAACTTCTCCATACCTTATGATATTCATACCGCAACTCCGTTGAGCCGTCCTCTAAAGCCTTCAACAAATCGTCTGTGCTAAAGCGCGTCAATAATTTATAATATTCATCATAGCAAACGGTTCCTTTAGACGCCTGCAAAAGCACATTTGACTTTCTATTCAATACCGCATACAGAAAAAGTGGTTCTTTAAGTCTTGGATTATCAGATAACATTTCTCGAACAAGGCGGTAAATACTCGTAGTCCCTCTGAGGGACAGTTGTTTTACATATTGCTCTGTAAAACCACGAAACGTCAATTTTCGCATGGTCGATATTTCCTCTCATACTCTTGATTCGCATTATATTATTTTCAGTCTGATTTGTCAATAGATCTACTCTGCCAATTTTTACAGATCAGAAAGACCTGTTTGTTTTTGTCCGACAATCTCCCCATCCTGAAAATACTTCCCGATTTCCTCTTCGTCATCAATATCTTTATAAATCTCAACCATCTCCAAACTCTCCCATCCGACAATCGTTTTAATAACAGAGTCAGGCAAATTGGCTTTCGCCAGTGAAGTCGTGAAAAAGTGCCGCAGGCTATGCCAATAAACTGGGATTCCTAAAATATTAGAAAAGGTTTCTGCCCAGCTGTTCAGGGTTGAAATCGGAAGCGGCTGAGCAGGATCATCCTTATCAGGGAATAGCCATTCACTTTCAATCCCCAACTCCTGCCGTTTTGCCAGCCATCGATCCAAATAAGGCTTAAACGGTTTAGAAAGCACATAGCAAGTCAGCATTTTTCCGTTGACGCCACGCCCCTTTGTCCTGATTTTTTCAGGCGTTTTATAAAGAGAACCATAAATGATATTTTCATCATCAAAATACGATACCTTAAAACGCACCAGTTCAGATTTACGCCGCCCAGAATATCGCGCCAAGGCAAAACAACAGGCTTTTTCATACTGTCCATGTTTGGTAAGATACTCTAACAGTGTATCAGCCTGTTCATCGGTCAGCACCGTTTTTTCCCTGGTTGGCGCATTGATTGGATTTTCAATTTTGCGGATGATTGACCGGAAGTTTGGCAGTTCATCATCTAAAATCGCCTCAATATAGTTGCTGAGAGAAGATAATGTTGCTTTTAGCCTGCGCACACGGGCAGGCGAGTTTTCATTGCTGCGCAGCAGCCAGTTTTGATAAGCAACAATATCCCGCTTTGAAATTTCAGGGAAATATTTGTTGTCCGCATTTTGAAGCGCCCATACAAAGAAAATATAAAGATCACTGGTATATGCTTTTATTGTCGATTCTGCCTTGCCAACTGACCGCAGATAATCCAGAAAGTCATTGATCAGCCGAATGTTCTTTGGATTGATTTGGGCAATCAATTCAGGTGAAGTAATTTTGTTTTGCTTTGTTTTTCGTCCCATATCTATCACCTCCCATATGAAAAAGGCTGCACTTTCCAGGGTACAGCCTTAAAGAAATGATTATCAAATAATAGTTTTATTCCCAATGGCATCTGCATACTCTATTAGGTACTTCGTTGTACGATTTCTTTCTTGCACCCCATTATGAAGAAACTGCATCCCCTTGGCTTAATTTGTACCCCCAAAAAATCAAAAAATTATACTTCAAACACTGGAAACAATCAAGTCTGTGTTCCTATTGTAATAGATGCGCTTCATAACATATTAACTCTGACTTATAATGCCTTAAATGCCTTTCCTTCAATTAGAGTTTTATGGTAACTTGATGCACCCAATCCATTAATAATATTAATGAGTTCTTGGCTGTTTAATGTAATAGCGGTAATGATTTGGAATGGTTTTTTGATTTCTACAACCGTTTCAATGAAGCTTTTCATATCTTCCGGCACAATGCTTTGCTGTGCAGGTTCATCAAAAATGATAATGCCAGGATGATTGCCATCTTTCTCGATAGAAACTTGTAACAGTGCCATTGTAAATGCCCAGATTACACGGATACCATCACTAGCGGATGAATCAAATTTCATATCAAATCCATCAATAGTAGGCAAAAGTGATGAATCAATAGAAATTTCAATTCCCTCAAAACTTGACAAACTGCTGTAGTGATACCGCTTTAGATTTTCAATAAATCGCTCTTTCAAAAGAGTAATTTTTTCAACATCTGACTTTGAGATATCATTTCTCGGAAGATTATTCTTTTGATCTAGATATGTATTCCACTCTACAGATAATTCCTTTAATTGTTCAATCAAAGAAACAATGGTGTTTTCTAATTTTGATAATCGTTCGATGCGGTTAGTAATCTCTATCCGCTCGAGCATAATAGCCTCTGATGCTTCTGTGTCTGTGGTTGTAAACAAATCCGAACGAAGCGTATGTGCTAATCGCCGTAGCGTTTGAAGCCGTACTTCGAGATTATCTTTTTCTCTACTGAGTTTTTCGCATGATTCTTTGCGACTTCCCAATGTAAATTCCAGCATCTTTTTTTGTTCCTTAAGATGCCTTATATTGTCTTCGATACTCATAAAACCGCTTACAGTTTCTGTATCAAGCAAATTGTCTTGAATACGCTGTTTGCAAACAGGGCATATATCTGCTGAAATGTCCCCACCTGTTGCTTCAGAACCAAATTTTTGAAGGCGTGCAGCATCGTTGTTATTACGAATATCTGAGTTTATCAGTGTCAAGTCGGCACTTAGCCGTTTAATTGCTTCATTGTAGCTTGCTAAACTTCTATTTATTTCATTGAGGCGACTTTCAAAAGTAAGTATTTGTGTTTGTGTTTCTGATAGTTCAGTGTTAAGATCATCAAAATTATCACATACAAGGGGCTTCAATTGACGCAATCTATCATACTCATTATTCAAAGATTGTATTTTCTCTTTAATAGAGGGTGACTCTAAAATAGGGGATGACTCTAAAACCGAAACAACTATTCTTGAATAATCAACATCCGATAAAACTCGTGGATGAATTGGGAGATTTGAAATTTCACATGATTCTGAATAAACAGCTTTTTCAAAATCAGAAACCAATTGCTTCCATTTGTATTCAAGCTGAGTTTTTACTGCATTAAGGCGCTCTCTCTCCTTTTCGTTTTTCAATGTATCCAATCCCAGTATATACTCTACAATTCGTTTCTTAGATTCACGGATTCCAAACACTGGCATGCCAGAAAGAATATCTGACCAACCATGTTTTTGCTCAATAAACATAGAGGCGAAAATCATCTGAAGATATAACTTTCGCTCATTGCCATCCGATGCACGAACCAGCGGAAGCTTCATGTGAAGGAACTCTTCAAGAAAAGTATGGAATCCCTTTTCGCTTGTTGCTGAGTTCTGGATATTAACATAATAGTCTTCAGATAATATTTTGTTATTACTTATTGAATCATAATTCCCATAATATACAGTCACAAGGCGATTATCTTTGCTTTCTGATTTAATATTTCTATAAATTGTTCGAGTTTCATTTCCATTGCTGATTTCAAGATAAGCTCCAGACTCAGTTACCGTTAAAGGCTTTCCATTATCCTCAATGGCAGTTTTAAAAGCAGACGTGAGAACTTTGCTTCCAATTCCGCCGACACCACCAAGGATCTGCTCAAAACCAAGACAATAGTAAATGGCGGCAAGAATTGAACTTTTTCCGCAAGTATTTTCAAGGCTTGCTATAAAGTTCAGCCCATCTTTAAAAGATTCATCGATTCCGTACACACCTTTAACAGTGTTAATTTCGACTCGTAGTCTATTGATTCTCAGCATCTTTTATCCTCCATCTATCAACTATTTCTTTGACTTTGCTTTCGGTTAATTTTTTTGCTAGCAAGTTTAAATCGCTTATTTCGGTTACCATAAGATCTCCAACGGTCTTGATCTGTTCTGCAAGTTGCTTACCACGGTCAGTTAGTTTATATTTTGCATTCTGCTGTTGTTCAATTAATCCATATCCTATTGCATATGTTAGAGCTCGGTTAATTGATGGATCAAAACGAACAATTGGCGCACTATCAATCCCGTCCGCAAATGCAACAAGCTTTCTCATATTCTCCTGAGAAATTAAGGCGAATGAAATCATATGAAGCTTTATAAGTGAACAAACATCTCCACGGCCGCAAATCCGCATAATTAAACAAAGCTGAGTAACCTTATAGCTGATACGGTAATTATACGGAACCGCATCTGGTTTTGCATCGAAAACAATATCGGTATATTTTAACGAATCTTCTCTCATTTATTTACCACCCTAAATTCCATTGAACAATCTGCAAGCCAACTCGCTATTAAATCTTGCTTTAGTTCGCCAATGGATGCTTCATTAAATCTAGAAGAAAAATCTCGTTCGAGTTTGGAATGAAACTTGTCGAGAATTTCATCAAACAGAGTACGATTCATGGTTTTGTCCGTATTTATGAGAGTTTTAACTGACACGTCACGCTTGTAGCTTTGCTCAAGACGATAAATTTCCTCGTATATCTCTGGAAATTCTACCCGTAACCTATTCATGTTTTCCAATCCACTTATGTAATAGTCAACATAAATCCCGACGACTTCATTTAAAGCGTCATCAGCGTCATCAACAAGCATGATTGCCTTGATCTTTCTACGTATGTTTGCAACCTTTTCGGAATCACATTTTGACCAATCAGGATCACTCAAATGTTCAATAGCTACATTGAGTCGCATATCAGATAAAGATGTACGAATGATTCGACTTATTTCTGGTGTGAAATCTTCTGCAATTTTTATGACAATTTGAAAATCATCTGCGATATGTGCATAGTCAGAAGGTTTATCTTTTTTTGCTTTAATTACTTCTTGGCGTTTGCTTTCAGCGTGTGTAAGAATCCGAGTGTCCTTATATTCTGGAATGTTAAAGTGCCACTCAACAACTGGAGGGACTCCGAGTGCCTTAAGTTTATTAGCGTTTTTCTTTAACTTTTCTATATCGGCAGTAAGCTTGTCGCGTTGATGAGCATATAGCTCATTATCCGAATAATCTCGCTCTGGACAGTAACACTGGTGAACAATCCCTTTGAATGTAAAACCTTCTATACCAGCATCGCCCCCTTGGGTAGCGGGAATTGCAGTGTAGTTATCTTTTTGATAGCGAATACGATAGCACTGAACGCATAAGTCTTCCCATGCATTACCAGACATATACCCTTCAATAAAACGCTTGATGCCACTCACAGCATTTCCCCCTTTAATAATTTTAACGAAATCGAATTTGTATAGTCTGGTTCTCGAGATAAGGCACAAATATCCACACAAAATTCCTTCACTTCGTCCAAATAGCGTACTATAACAAATCTGAAAAAGGTGTACACCTTTATTACTACTACCTCTCTATGCATCAAAAATAGCGTATCACCTATCTTTGGAGGATTCTGAATGTTCATTTCAAAAAACTCCTTTCCTGTTAGGCAACATCCATAATATAGAGATATTAATTATTGCTACAATAGAAGTTATCTATTCTTTTACAATCTCCATAATATCTTCAATATTACATTCTAATGCAGTACATATCTTATTAAGCACATCTGTTGTAATACAACCGTTTTTTTTCATCTTCGTAATGGAGGAATTGCTAATACCCGCCAATTTGCATAACTCGCCTTTTTTCATATCCTTATCAATCAACAACTTCCAAAGCCTTTTATAACTTACAGCCATTTTTTCACCTCATAAATTGACATAAAAGAATCCCTGCCGTGTTGACAGGGATTTCTAATGATCATAGCTGTCTGCCAAAGCACGAAAACAGCGCTTCGACAGCGTTGTATTTAATTATACAATGTTTTTGTTGCAAAGTCAAGTATATTAAATCGTTTGATTCATTTTTATTGCGTTCGTATCATTTTTCTGCCTCGCCATCATCATGTTAAGATTTTAGAGTAATTCTCCAAATAAACAATAACTGCATGGCGAAACCAGTCAAGACAATCATGTGAAGAAACGCAGCGAAGGGCAAAGCGAATAGCCGCATCAAGCGCAGCGGGGGAACGGACTCGAAGCTTTCTCAAAATGGCTTTTACCTTAGACTAAAATTTTTTGGAATTTTAGGTATTATAAACTTATGAAATATTTGTCACGCCTGTGCCATGAAGAATACCTCCTTTCGTCCGTTTAGTTTTCGCTCTCCGCAAGCAATGCCGCTACAGCATCACGCAATTTTTTCGGTACATCGTCCAGTGTTTTTATCCCTTTTCGTATCAATTCGGCATAAATCTTAGCCATTTGCATCACCCCCTAAAGCCATTTCATAAATATCACAAAGCGCAATTTGCGCATCCGTGAGCTGATTTT
>CAXHNU010000088.1:0-4741 GCA_964017555.1 uncultured Butyricicoccus sp.
AACCAGTTTTTATCGGATTTTTTTTGCAGCAGTGGTACAGCAACCACCAAACCGTTTTGCTGAATATCCGAAGGAACAGTATTTGTTCGCATTATATTTGTGGTTATTCCGATATCACTTGCTGTGCCATATTGCACGCCTGGGGAAGCCGCAATATGGGCAACAGAACAAGCATAAGCGCCCGTTGTCCAGCGGTTTGCTACCGAAAGCATGGATGTGCTGGTATCATAATGCAGTACAATATCAATCGGTTGTTTTCGGTAACCGGCTGGAGCTTTTTGTTCTTTTAGAATATAGTATTGATCCCCCCGGTCGGCAAAATTGAAATAAGTATCTTTTGATGTCAAGAATACGGCTGAACCATTTCCTTCTGTTTTAAGGCTGACCAATGACTGGTCAGATGCCTGCTGGACATAAAAGGTTTTGCCGCGTTCGCCAGCATCGGTATAAAGACAGCGGATTGCGTTTGTATCTTGTGTTACTTCTGCTGGATATAAATCAAATGCAACGCCAGGTAAGACCTGTCCATTTTGGTCTACCTTTGCAATACGCTGATAAAGCAAAGGCTGGAGGTTAAACCGCAATGCAATGCTGGAATCATAGTTGCCGCGTTCCAGATAAAACATTTTAAGGGTATGAGAGGTATTGCTTGTAAATGTATCGTCATTCCAGGATGTAGCATCTAGTTTGCCTGCCGCTTGATAAAGTTCTTTTAATGTTGTGCTGGTTACAAGAATATTTTGATCTTCTGGATCATCTGGAATGCCTTTTTCACTAAAGGCACGTCCAATACAAACTTTACCGGTAGAAAAATCAATTGTGCCATATAGCTCACTATGGATGCCGCCTAAATCCAACACCAGCACATCGTCAATGAATACCCAAACATCATCATCCCCAGCAAATTGGAAGGTCATCGGCTGGCTTTGTGTGCTGGTATGAATCCTGCCATTGGCAGGCTGACGAAATTCCGCACTGACTGTCATGCCCAAATGATGGTTCATCGTATTGCGGGAACAAGGAACCACACTGGTTAAATTCCCATTTTCATCAACGCCATTAAACACTTCGCTGCTTTGGTTGAATGGAAAGAAATTGCCAATGCTTGTATCACCATCTGTCCGGAGTGTGGCAGGGGCATCATAAAGGATAAAATGATTGCCGCTATCCTGGCTAAATTCGGCAAAGTTTTTGCGCATATTGTAATAATAATACCCATCATCATCAAGCTGGAACAACCCTTTGACATCTGTATAGCTTGTTTTATAATCATTCCCAACATCCGGGTCGAATAAATATTGCAGGGATTCGGTATCACTTTCAATATCTTTGCCCCAGGTGCCAATGACAGTGTTGCTCAGGTTTTGAATATTATCTGAATCATACGCATTGCCAGGCGTGCCATATTCATTTTTGTCTTGATTACCATTATGGTCACCGGTTAGCTTATAATCTTTGATTAGAGTATAAGCTTCTACATTAAAATACTCATTGATTTCTGGATTATCTTTATCTCTGGTTAAAATTTTTTTTGCATTTGTCAGGTTCATTTCTGGATAGCCATCTGATGATAAGATGTTTTTCACGATACCTTCCATACCTGCATAACGGTTGCCATAACGGCAGTTTTCACCGGCGCCTTTATTCCAAAGTCCCGCATGAATTAAACCATCCCCGAAAAGCAGAAGATGTCCTTCGTTAATGCCTAAATTCCAATCTTCTTTCGTTGAATATTCAGTTGTTGTTTGGCTTAGTTTTCCCTCGCTACCTTCTTCATGATAGTGGGCGTCGCTTTTATCCAGGATATCCCCTCCGGTTTCTACTGTTGGCGTTTGTGTTTTTACCCAATAGTCAAATAGGTTAACTGTAACATTAGGACTTGCAGCTTGTACTGTATGGTCGGCAAAAGACATCATTTGGATGGTAATCGGCAATGTGGTGCAATCGCCACTGCCCCATGTATTATTGATGATATATTCTGTATCTTCGCGATTTAGTTTCGCTGCTTCTACGATAATTTTTTTTGGTATACTACCGCCAGTGCCGTATTTCTGCTCAATCTGTGTTTGCAGGTCGCTCCAATCAACATTTAAATATCCCCAGCTTTTCTTTGGCTCCACAGAGTCGACATATTTCTCAAATGCATAGCCAGGTATACTGACGCTTTGTTTATTACCAGATGAGCTGCCATAAATCCGCTGGGGCAATACTTTTTTTAAAGCTTTTGTGAGCTGTTCAGAAGTTGTAATGTCGTCTATATTTAACGCAACAACGGCATTTGTCCCTTGCTGGTTAAACCCTTCCCATGTCCATTCATTTACCGCTAGTAATTGTTTTTTCAGAACTATCTTAACTGTGATAGGAAGTGTTTCACAGCTGCCAGTGTCCCAGCCATTATTGATATAATATGTTGTACCTGGCCAGGTTGGTTTTTTCGCTTCAACTGTAAATGATTTGTCTGCTGCTATTGTAATGGTACCATTAGCAACACCCTGATCTACTTGACTTTCTAAGTCACTCCAATCTACTTTCAAATAGCCCCATGTCCTGGGGGGTGACACAGTGCTATCATATTTGTCATAAGTATATGGACCATCATTTTGCGTCTTTGAATCACCCATAGAACTGCCATAAATGCGTTTTGGTAATGCTGTCTTCAAAGCTTCTATCAACTGTTCCACTGTGGAAGCGCTATTTATACTTACTTCAACAACAGCATCGGTGCCCTGCTTGTTAAGCCCTTCCCATGTCCAATCATTTAACGCTAATGCTGGATATACAGCTTGTGTTTGTCCACCGCCCAATTCTAATTTTACCTGCAATGCCAGCGCATTTTCTGTAAGGACATATTCACCCTGCATTGCAGCTGTCAGTGTATACGCCCCTTCAAAAGCATGCGCTGGAACTGCACTATAATCCCAAGTGATCGGGACAGACTGATTCCCTGCGGCTGTTTCTGCCGTGATGGAATCAGGAAGCAATTCAGCTAACAAATCTGGAGTTACTGGGTTTTCCGCATTTACACCAGGTATGCCCAGCCCCCATAAATTTTCATTGTCATTCCAGATGAAAATGCCATCTGTATCATTCCAAGTCCAGCCAGTGACACATAATTCGCATTGATAAGTACAAGGATGCCCTTCTGTAGATTCAACATAGCCACATTTTTCATCATGGATATGATTGCAGGGTGAACCTTCCACCTGTTCAGAATAACCACAAATTTCATTATGAATATGATTACAGGGAACACTTTCGCTTGCCGGGCGATAAGAACAATCAGGCTGATGAATAATATTGCCATCTTCATCGGTTTGCCCACACGCCATATCACAAGGGATTTCATCAGCTGCTCCTGTATAACCACATTCTGCATCATGGATATGTGTACAAGGAGAACCTTGTTGTGCAGCAATATAGCCACAGTTTTCATCATGTACATGAGAGCAGGGTATAGGTGTATTTCCGGGTATATAACTACACATTTCAGTATGCTTTGGGTGGTGTATACATCCGCCATTCTGTGCATCATTCGCCGCATAGGCAAATAATATATGGCTAAAAGGCGTTATGAATGTAAAAAGCAATGTCCATGCCAACATCCTGGTGGCCCATATTTTCCATAGACATCTCCCAAAACAGTTTTTCCCGATCTTCATTGTCAGCAGCCTCCTTGCACTTGAAAGCCCATCATGCACATAACATAATTTCAGAAAATAAATATGATAAAATTTTCTGTTTTTCATAAGCAACGAAAAATATATTTAGACCTTTTCTGTTTCATTCTGCCTTCCCCTGTATGTGGTCATGGGACTTTGAACTTCAACTATTACACCTATTTTACATTTTCTCAGCGTAAAAATCAACTCTGATTTTCAGTAAAAAAGCAAATAGGTTTAAAACACATAAAAAAAGCCATATGGAAACGCCTTCATATAGCATAATAAGCCAGGGTATTTGAATGAGTAAAGAAAATATGAATAGGAAAGGTGATGTTGTATAAATAAAGTTGACACCTTCAACACAAAAAGAAAGTGATAAAATAGAGTAAAAAGGAAGGTGCATAAGAAATGGGAAAACAGCAACAGAAATATGAAAAGGAATACAAGGTGGAGGCCGTAAAACTGGCCAAAGAGATTGGCGAAAGAAAAGCAGCAAGAGAATTGGGGGTTCCAGAGAACACACTCTATGGGTGGATGAAAGCAGCACGGGAAGGGCGGCTGGATATGGGAGCTGGCAGTTACACACCCAATTCGGCGATGAGTCTGGCAGAAGAATTGGCAGTGATGCGCAGGCAGATGAAAACGTTGGAGCGTGAAAATCGGCGGCTAAAAGAAGAAAATGAATTTTTGGCGGAGGCCAGCGCTTTTTTCGCCGCCAGCCGTCGGAAATGAGTAAAGATCAGAGGATGAAATTTCTCTCAGAAAAAATGTCCGGCGGCGGAAAAGGGAAACTTTCTTTGTACTGTCGTGTACTAAAAGTAAGCCGACAAGGGTATTATCAGTATTTATCTCGGAAAAACCGTCCTTGGAAGTACCAAGGTTTAGCGAATGCTATGCGCGCGATCGTCAAAGAAGATGTTTACAATGACACTTATGGTCGAAAGCGAATGTACCAAGCAATACTGCTGAAAAAACCTGAAGATATGAAAATCCCCAGTGAGAGTACAGTCTACCGCATCATGCGGAAGATCGGTTTAGTCCACCATCCAAAGCGTAAACCAAACGGTATCACAAAGGCA
>CAXHNU010000088.1:7318-9553 GCA_964017555.1 uncultured Butyricicoccus sp.
CATGCCACGCGCCCCCTTTTCCCCTATTATACCACACCTTCTTGACTTATGAAGGATTAAATCAGTGGTTCCTTAAGCTGGCTTGACTTCCTTCAACAGATTTACGAGCCAGAACTGATTCAATACCTGAAGGAACGTAGCTTGTATGTCAACGAACCAGTGACGGCAGATGAGGAGGAATAACAATATGTGCTCTCTTTTCGGACTTATTGACTATCAGAATGCCCTAAGTACCCGTCAGAAAAACAAGATCCTGACGGTTCTTTCCCATGAATGTGAATGCCGTGGCACTGACGCGACCGGTATCGCTTATAACTATGCTGGTACTCTGCGCATCTTCAAGCGTCCACTCCCCGCGCATAAAATGCGGTTTCATGTGCCGAATGGTGTAAATGTCGTCATGGGGCATACCCGTATGGCTACACAGGGGTTAGCAGAACTTAACTTCAATAATCACCCTTTTCCCGGCAATCTTCCACATACCAAATTTGCACTTGCACATAATGGTGTTTTGTGGAATGACCAAGAACTGCGATTCATTGAAAAGCTACCAGAAACGCATATTCGGACTGACAGTTTCATTGCTGTACAATTGCTTGAAAAACAGAATGCCCTTGATTTCAACAGCTTGAAAACTATGGTAGAAAAGGTTGATGGCAGTTTCGTTTTTACTGTGCTGGATGAGCGGGATTCCATATGGTTTGTGCGTGGAGATAACCCTTTGTGCATCTATAATTATAGGGGGTTTCTTCTGTATGCTTCCACAGAAGGCATTTTGTCAAAAACAGAACATCGCTTGCACCTGCGGCATCAGGAAGAAATTGCAACAAAGGAGGGTGATATCTTGCGCATTGACAAAAATGGCGATATTGAACGTGGCGCATTTATGCCGATGCAAACCTTCCGGCATCCATGGCGGCAGTTTCCATGTTGGCGGCAACGCTACTGGCAGAATGAAAATGAACCAGAGGTTGGCATTTATGACGACCTGTTGGATGTTGCAAAAGCTATGGGCATCAGTGATGATGACATTGAAATCCTCCTTGACTATGGCTGTGAGCCAGATGAAATTGAAGATTTGTTGTATGATCCAGCCCTTCTCAACGAGGTTCTCTATGAACTGCGTTCAGCTTACATATAAGGATGGTGCCATATGGAACTGATCGACAAAGATGAATTTTACCATAAGCTGGATAGTGTTGGCGGTTGTGGTGCAGACAAAGACAGCTGGACTGATGGCTGGGACTGCGCTATTACAGAAGCAATCCGGTTACTGGAAGCTATGCCTGCTATTAAAGGTGATAACTGTAAAAATTACAGTCATTACAAACAATCTGAAGGGAGGTGAGTTGGATGAACCTGGGTAATGTTATCGTGGCAGTAGGGATGCTGTTGAGCGAGATTATCGACGAAGATGATGATTAACGCCAGAAGAAAATAGAGGGGAGGTTCTGCCTTCCCTCTATTTTTTACATGGAATATGCAGAGATAAAATAGAATTTTATTCTAAAATATTTTCCAGTGCATTTAAGGTAATATTGGGTTTTGGGATATAATTTAAAATCTCATTCAATATTTTTCATACAAAAAACAGACTTTCTACGTGGGTGCATATTCAAATTTTTTTATAGTGCATTCAAAAAACGCTGGGGTATCTGGGGGAATACCCCGGATACCCCAGATTATTTTCAGATTCAAAAGAAAAATTCCTTTCAAATCTGCATTAGCCGTATACCTGTTCACCCTGTTTTATCTTCCAATTTCGCTTTACTGATTTCCAAAAGAATTAACGAATATATGGGAATTAAATAGATTTTGTTTGCTATCAAATTTTCATTTTTTCTGTACGGCATTCCATATTAAAAGCCACAGTGTTTCTTTTGCTTGTTCCCGGATACAACTCTGCAAGGCATTTTCAAAAACCAATAGCGCTAATTCTTCCTGGCATTTTTGTACACGGCGTGTCCTGTTTGCTGAAGTTGCTGCTTCAATTGACGCAACCCCTTCCCATAAGCGCGGATCATCTGGGATATCTGGTTTTGCATAGCGGATTCGGCGGGACAGGAATGCTCTGCGCTCTGCAGTGGTTGTCATGAAATCACACCAAAGTGCATGATATTCATTGATTCGTGCAGCATTTTTCTTAATTTGTATCAAATATTCTGCATAATCATTTGAATATAGCTCTTTATAACGCTGAACAACACCCTGCTGCATCAAATATAGATCTTCATG
>CAXHNU010000088.1:9563-10616 GCA_964017555.1 uncultured Butyricicoccus sp.
TATTCTGCATAATCATTTGAATATAGCTCTTTATAACGCTGAACAACACCCTGCTGCATCAAATATAGATCTTCATGAGCAAGGCTTTCCTGTATATCAGGAAACGCAATATCTAAAAAACGATTTATCAAAATACCAAACTGAATTGGAGGGATATTTGCTGCTGTTTCATTCGGCAATACCTGTGTTAATGCTGTAAAAACATCTTTTTCGGGAACGGATTTCGAAAAGCCTAATTCCAACCACAGTTTTCGGCTTGCTGTATGGATAACCTCAGAAGAAGGGGTTAATATTTGCGCAATTTCACAGAAAATATGTATTTTAGATACTTTCTCTTCATGTTGCGACAATTTTATTTTCATCAATTTTTTGCAAATCCCCTTGAACAGACCGTAAAGATAATCCCGATTTTCGTACATTATGTTCGTAAAAAAAGAGGCTGAACCGTCCTTGTTGGGAAGTTGCGCGCATTGTGCAAGCAATCTGTAATGATCTTTGGTTAGTGTAAAATCTGGGATACACTCATCCGCCAGTGGCGGTGTTCGCATCCAATTTATTAGCGCTGCTTTGGCTTCTTCATACTTTTGCATACGGTTCAGACAATCATCCAGCGCCAGACAGTGTTGAATAGAAATACTGCGTTTATAATGTTTGCGTCCCTCCGAAATCCACAATAACCACCGATATTTGCGAAGCAGTTCAGGAAAAACCGTACTTTGATAAAAATCTTTTTCATTGTTAGCCAGTGTACCTGTATCGCACATGATTTGTTTCAAGTTTTGCTTTTTTCGAATTATTTCCGTCACTTGACCTTGTAAAACAGTCCAAATTTCAGGATTTTTGTCTTGAAGCTGTAACTGTGAGTTACATTTTTCTGCTGCTAAGCGTAATACTGCCCCTTTCACCGGCGCTTGTTTATGAAAAAAGTCGTGATTTTGCATATAGTGACCAAATGATCCGTTTTCCGATAGATAACCAAAGTCCTGATCAAAAAGTAATCCAAATTCACATAGTAGAAGCTTCAGCTCCTGTTCAGATATTTCTTTGCATTTG
>CAXHNU010000088.1:10626-12612 GCA_964017555.1 uncultured Butyricicoccus sp.
CAAAGTCCTGATCAAAAAGTAATCCAAATTCACATAGTAGAAGCTTCAGCTCCTGTTCAGATATTTCTTTGCATTTGGTCTGTTGTATGTATTTCGTTTTTGAATAAAAACTTTCAGCATATTGCCGATCCGAGCAGTATATAGTTTTCAACGCACGAAAATTTTCGATGAAAGCTTGCACTCGCCTTTTGCTGGCGTTAGGAATACGAGTTTCTTTGTCTATTGAAAAAGCACTGCCGGATGGAATTAAAGTGAAAAAATCCATATTTTGCACACCTCTTTTAAATTTTTTGAAATGGACAAAGCATAGTATACTACATTATAAAGTTCATTAAATTGAATATAATTGCACAAAAGTAATGCTTATTAATGAATTTTATGATAGAATCAAACTTTCTGCAAAATTAAAATTTACTGAATAGTTGAATGATATAGAGTATAATGGATTCATCGAAGGCAGGTTGGCGAAACTGTCAACAGCAAGGATACTTGTTGTTGACAATAGAAAAGGAGTGCAAAATGAACATAAATATTCCACAGAATCCGATTAAGTATGTAAAATCGTGCAAGAAACCCCAAAAACGCAAAATGCAAGGCAACACAAACATTGTATTCATGGAAAATATTTTCATGAGTTCGAAAACAGAAATGCCCGCATTGCCAGAGAAAAGTACTGACATTGTCGTTGTGGTTGAGGAGGATGAAATAAATGTTAAATAATAGTAACGCAAAGAGGTTTGCAAATGCTGAAGCTGAAATCAATCTCATTTATTGGAAACAACATGGGGATTCCTTCAAACCTGAGGAAGTTGAAATCGAACTTACATTTGTAACTGGCGAACAGCAGAAACTGCTGATTTCCGCCAGCAAGATGAATAGTCAAACCTTACAGAAATTAGAACCCCGGTTGACTTTGGGAAATCGCGTTTTGTTTGATCGTAATTTACAAAACAAGTTTTTGGAAGCAAGGAGCGATAAGGAAAAAATATGGATTTTACTTTGATCAGCCTGGTCTGCACAGACTTCCAAATGATATATTTATTTTTATATGGGGCGATCGAATCATTGGCGAGGTGCAAAATCCATGTATAATAGATTCTGAGTTAGGAAAAGTTTTACATCCAGAACGATCTGACAATGCTTTGGTGCAGCTCTGCGGGTTGTTGTCATCTTCGAAACCGCAGGTGTTGCTTGCAATTATTTTTTTAATTGTAACATTGCTCCGCTCATGGATCAAGCAGATCGGAGCTGATTGGCAGGCAGTTTTATACATAGTTGGCAGGCAAGGGTTCGGTAAACAACACTCGCCCATTTGCTGGCGAGTTGGCATTATGATGCAGAGGGCGATCACGATCTTTTTTTCGAGGCGGGCAGCACCATAGCTGCCATTCGCGATCAGATGGCGCAGGCACGGGACTTACCATTAGTCGTGGATGATTTATGTAAGTCTTCCAATAAGACAACGGAACGGCAAAGGAAAGAATTGGGAGCGCAGTTGGTTCGAGAGGGCGCAAATTCGGCACCAATTATCAAAAAAATGCCAGGTGAAAAAATTAAAAAGCAAAAATGTGCCGCAAGTGTTATTCTCACAGCTGAAGTTGAATTGGAAAATGCTTCTGATATTACGCGCTGCATTTTTGTAAATATCGACCAGACATTAAATTTGCCGGCAGATTTGACCGCCAACCTGGTTAGCGGTGCTATCGAAATTTACATTAAGTGGTTTTTAGAGCACCAACAGGAAGCCAAAACAAAACTTGAAATGCGATTAGAATGCGGGATTCCAGAAAATATAAACAAAAGAATAGCTAATAATTTACTTGTGATTGGGTTTGTATTTTGGCTTTTTACCGAGGCTGCATCTGCTGCGGCAATTTCAAATTGAACAGCAAAAGCTTCGTCTTATAAGCGGTGACCGTTGGCAGGATACAGGGTTTATATTCACGCAGGATGACGGGAAGCCTATGTTTCCGGGCAGCATTGGTG
>CAXHNU010000089.1:0-12549 GCA_964017555.1 uncultured Butyricicoccus sp.
AATCGGTATCCGCTTTTGACTGATACTTATCAGCCAGCTTCATTAGTTCTTCTCGTGTCATATCTGCCCACCTTACTCCATCCACAATGTTGCGATAACCGCGATTTGCAGCATACACATCACCAGAAACATCACCCAGATTTGTTCGTGAAATCTGGGCAATTCAACAATCTTCAGGTTCTCCGTATCTCTGACAGCAGGCGCAGCTTCTAGTAGCCGAATAGCTTCTGTAATTGCACAATCCCAGCCATCAGCCCAGCTATCCTTATCTGCACCGCAGCCGCCGATGCTGTCCAGCTTGCGGTAAAGTTCGTCTTTGTCGATCAAATCCATTTCCCCAATCTCCTATAGTTCTTCTGTTGTCAGCCGCATAAACGTACCCGCATATTCTTCAATGCGCGTAGGGTGCAGGTTATATTGCATAGCCCCCCTTTCTACCTGCGCATTTCGCGCATCCTGTCCGCTAAAGCTTCCCTCTGTTCTTCGGACAGCAACCGCGGGAACCTTACAGTTACCCATTTCTTAGGCAGTATATATTCCGCCCAGCCATCGCCCTTGCGGGCTACTTTTATGTCTGGATAATCGGATAGCCTCGCATCGATTTTCCGAATCAAGGATTTATCATAGGTAAACACAGAAGCGATTTTTTCTTCATTGTTATAGCCTATAATGGTTTCCTGCTCATATTTGGTCAGCGCCATTTTTGTTTAGCCGTCCTTTCCCGCAGTTGGTGTATCCGGTTGATGTATTGGCGCATTTGGTTGGTGTATTGATGTTTCACCAAAAGCCGCTGGGTTCAGCTTGAGAGTGGACAGGATTAAAACTAAATCATCGTGGGTTAAGCCAGTACTGCTGACCAAAGCAGTAAGTCTGTCCTCCTGTTCAGGTGTGCCAATAAGTACAAACCGCCTGTATATTTCTTTGGGACGTGATTGCACATCAGTATTTATGGCAATGACGATTTCATCATTCCCAATAGGGCGTGCGCCGTATTTGGGCGAGATATCATAGGGTCGATATTTGCCGTGACGCAAAACCTCTACGCTATCGTTCTTAATGAGGGCGGTAATTGCTTCCAGTATTTGCATTTCGCGCTTCCTTTCTCACATTCACGGATATAAGATTTGAAATTCGTCATGCGAACCTTTCTTCCGGTATTTGATTTCCAATACCTTCAAGCCTCTTTCTTTGGCCCAAAGCTGGTGGAGAAAAGTGAGCATATCCTTTGTCATAGGGATTTTCTCCCCCGCTTTGTAATGCTTTTTCGGCAGCTTGTCTACCATAGCGACACCTCCTTACCGTATTTTTATATGGATATCCTTCGCGCCTTTGATGAAAGTAAAGATATCTTTGCTTAGCCACACCATTGATTCCAACACGTCAGCCTCATCCGGTTGTAGGCATCGTGCTGCAAGACCTGTCTTGCTGTTTCCATGGCTAATGCCATGTTCCTGACGGTAGATGCGCCTTGCATCGCTGCAAGATTCAGCACGCGTGTAAAATGTATGTCCATCAGATGACTTGACGATATGCCAGTATTCTTTTTCCATGGTTACGTTCTCCTCTTCGCGCTAACTGCTGACATGCGACAAAATGCTGGTCTGTCCCTCGCCCGCTTGTCAAGATATTTACCCTTTGGCATAATGTTCTTCCCTCTTTTCGGTTCGTATTTTGGTTTTCAGCAAGGTTAATTTGGCGATCGCGTCATCAATGTTTTGGATAAATGAAGATGTATCCCCATCTGCGCCGCGCAGCATAGCGCGTACAGCGTCGGCATCATCCGGCAGTTTCAGCAGCGTATAAATCGCGTCCCGGAACTGCCTGACGGTCTGGTAGTCGGTATCAATGCGGCGCATGTCCTGGTCATATTTCCGCCGCCGGGCTTGCGCCAGCGTCAACACTTCTGACCGGGTAGGGATATCGCCATTTTCCCGCGCCTGTGCTTTCACCTGTTCCACAAGATCTTTATTGGCTGCCAGGGTTTCAAAGCGCTCTACTTGCTTTTGGGTGAAGCCAAGGCCTTCAATAACTTCACGTTTGGTTTTGGGCAACCTGTGGACATCGGTGTCCACAGGTTCGTCCGCGTTGGAAAAATTAGTATTGAAATTATCGACAGCGGTGTCGATAATTTTTTTGGGGCGACCAGACGCTTTTGGGATTGAGCTTGTCAATTCGCCCAGTTTCGTTTCTGCATCCAGCACCGCTTCACCAAGCATCTGGGCTTCCTTCAGCTTTTGGTCGTATACGTCTTTTGCAAGCTGCGCTTTGTTGATGGCGCGGATCTCCGCCCGAACAGCGGTTAGCTTTTCACGCCCCAGCAGCACAAACTTGGCAAGCTCCTGCGGCGTATCCGGCAAGACTTCTTGCCGGGGGGTAAGACTGTTTTCCATAGATAGTTCAGCTCCTTGATGGCTTCCTTACGTCAGCGGTAGTGATGTGCAGCTGGGAATTGCGTTTTGCATCTGGCGCTTCGCCTGCCCCGTTTGACATCAATGCGGTACATACCGCAATCACAGCGCTATAATCTCCAGAAAGCAAAAGTCCTGACAGTGCCTGAAGAATATTCATATACGCGAATGATTCAAAGGACACAGGCATTGCGAGCAGCTTTTCCCTAAGTTCACGGATTTTTTGTTCTGCTAATATTTTCATATTGTTTAACCTCCATAGGAGCGCCTGCATTTTCACAGGTGCTTTTGTCACCAAATTGCGGAAATATCTTGCGTTTCAAAAGAAGCGAGTTTGAGTTCTTTCTCTAACTCGTTCTTTTTTATGTCAAACTTCCGATCTACCAGCATCCGGAGCTTCAGCCATTCAGGGTAAGATATCCCGGATAAACGGTTCGCAAGTCCCAACAGTTTTTCAGTGTTCATAATGTTATTTCTCCTTCACTTTGATTTTTGTGCTTTTTCAAACAGAACATTTGGAGTAATCCCCATTGCCTTGCATAGCGCAAACATCTCATTCGCATCCAGCTTGCGGCGCTTACAGATAATATCTGAAAGCTGTTGTTTTGTCAGCCCGGCTTTATTCGCCAGTAACGCCTGCTTAATAAACCGTTCTTTGATAGTTTCCGCAAGAACATCTCTTACATCGCGCATGGCTCACCTCCTCTCATTGTTCTGGGGCATGGAACCGCAAAGAAATATTCTCTAATGGAATGCCATATAGATCACATAAGGCGGTAAGCTTTGATGCGTTAGGAGAAGTTCTGCCAAGTTCCCAATTGATAAGCGTGCCTTTGCTAATCCCAATTGCCTTGGCGGCTTCTGTTTGGCTCATGTCTTTGTTAACACGTGCCGCTTTCAAGGAAATTTTAAGCCTCAACGTACTTCTGCGTTCGCGGATCCCAAATAATTTTCGGATAGAGAAAGGTGGCTTTAATAACTTCTACAAGCGCATTTGCGACTGCTGGCAAAGCTTCCACCTCTGCGTCAGTTGCACCCGGTTTAGATGCCCGTTTGATAAATTCAAGTAATACAAGTTTAAGATCGTCGAATTGACGTTCTGTCATTTATGATCATTCCTTTCATTGCGCGTCAGGGTCGTAAAACCTCATAGGATCGACCTGTAAAAAGGCGCAAATCGCTAAAAGTTCTGCTGCCCGTAAATTTCTTTTCCTTGTGGACAGACTTCGCCGCAAGATTCCTTCTGATATCCCAGTAGCGCGGGATATCGCGGATTGTTTCACGCCTAATCTGCAGATATAATCCGCGACAAGGCGTGTTGTGTAGTCGGTCATGTTTCACCTCCTAAAATCACAGGAAATTCGTTGACTTTCAACATAATATCCCCTATAATTGAAATTACAGATCTCTGCCAAGGTTGAGTATAAAATGGAGCTAGGAAGTATGATGTTTTTTCACATTGATCGGCTCGGTACGTTCCCTCAAAAGAAAGAGGAACAAAGAATTCCAACACAAAATACATACAATACACGCGAAGCCGAAAGAATGTTTGAGATGCTATATCCAAACGGTGTAAACAAAATGGGACATTTGTACCTCTCGCCGTTTGACATTGATATGTCTGGTTCAGGTATTAACGGCACACTTGAAAACCATCGCATTTTTACCATCGAATACGCATTCGAAATGGTTCGGTTGTTAAGATTTCCTGAACTGCCCTCGCGTTTTCAATCATTGTTTGCCTGCCAAGCGGAACAAGATGTTTGCGATTGGTATAATATCCTTAAAGAAAATCATTATGACATGAGCCGTGCTGTCGTTAAAATCATCGAAACTGATGACTGTTTCGTAGCAGATGCGGCATGGAGGGATAAAAGGCTAGAAATCAACGGAAGTTCTGAAATAGGAAAACACGTAAAGTACACTGTTTTTTCACCCTTTGCGTATCACGCATGGGCTTATGACTATTGGTCGGGTAAACCTACATCAAATCCTAAGATAGAGGTTCTGTGTCGTTTACCGGTTTCCGTCATTGGGAGTGTTCCAATTGCGGAGTTTCTCTGCTAAGCTATCCGAAAACGGGTCAGGCGGAATACGGCCATGACAATATATAGAGCAGTATTTTTGTGCGTCTGAGAGCAATTCGACGGCATAATTAAGTCCGCCGTTTCTTGATGATTCTGATAATGCCCGCATGGCTTCCTTTACCAGCAAATCCACAATGTTGTCGATGAATATGACCCTTGGAAATTCAAGTGCTTTGACAGATTCAATTCTGCCGCGTCTTGTTGCGCGGGGTTCTGTATGTTCTGACATAATTCGTACTCCTTTCGTTATCACCGCCAGCTGTTTGTGGGCGGCTTTTTTATTGTGCTGAGGCGGGTTCTGGATGATGCTCCTGCATTGCGGCAGCACCTTCGGCAAACCCTAGCAGATATTCCTTCTTGCTTTCCGGTAACACGCGGAAAGCCTCAAGCAGAGATTGCATGATTCTTTTTTCTTGCTTAGTCATAGCAAAGGCTCCTTTCAAAAGTTAATTTGATTTTTTATTTACTAAGATTTTATCATTAGTAGCTAAGAAAGTCAAGTGTTTTTTCTTAGCTACTAAAATATTTTCTTGACTTTACAATAAACCTGCCTTACAATATATCTAAGGAGGAAATGCAAGTGACAAAAATTCATGAACGGATTACGGCAGTCATAAAAGCGCTGAATATAAAAAAAATTGTTTTTGCAAATCGCATAAATGTTTCAAGTGGGTTTGTGTCTCAATTATGTTCTGGCGTATCGCAACCTAGCGACCGCACGATATATGATATTTGCCGTGAATTTCGTGTAAACGAAGAATGGCTGCGAACCGGCAAAGGCGAAATGTTTACATCACTTTCGCGCGATGAGGAAATCGCGGCATTTGTAGGAAGCGTACTAAAGGAAGAAAACGAAAGTATTAAGAAAAGATTGATTTTTGCGCTATCGAAGCTTAATTCTGAGCAATGGGCAATGATTGACAGTATTGCGCAGACCTTATTAAGCGAAATGAAAGATGCCGGCCCGTAATCAGGTCGGCATCGCAAAAATTAAATTCGATTCAGCAAAAGTTGATATGTTTCGCCTATTATTTCGTCACTTGCTACGTCCAGCATTGCGGTAATGTACATGATTTTACGAGCTCGAGTCATTACTACCCCCTCCTTTCGACATATATCTTACCTTAGCGACGTATATTTTACAAGTCTGAAATTTTTATTAAATTCCAGATATGCTAAAAGGTTAAGGCAAAATAAAAAGTCCCACCCATCTGGGCGGGGGCAAAAGAAAGGACTGATTCCATGAACACAAATCTAGCATATCAAGACGAAATCTGGGAAGAATTGATTGACGGAAAGATTGTGGCAATGTCGCCACGTCCAGCGGCCAATCACAATCGCGTTACAGGAAATATTTTTGGTACCTTTTGGACTTATTTAAAAAGCAAGCCTTGTGAACCTTTTGCAGATGGTGTCGACCTCTACTTGTCCGAGAAAGACCATTTCATCCCTGATGTTATGATTGTCTGTGATCCCGACAAGATTAAGAATGACGGTGTCCACGGCGCACCTGATCTGGTGGTAGAGGTTTTATCCCCCAGCACAGCAAAAAACGACAAAGGCTATAAAAAAGACGCCTATGCAGCGGCTGGGGTCAAGGAATATTGGATTGTAGACCCCGCAAATAAATTCATAGAGCAATATCTTCTTTCTGATGGGCATTTTGTCCTGAATGACGTTTACAGTATTCGCCCGGATTGGGAACTGGAAAAGATGACGGAAGAAGAACGTGCCGCGCTGGTCACAGAATTTAAGTGCAGCTTATACGACGACTTATTGATTTCGCTGGAGGATGTTTTCCGGCGCGTAAAATAATAAAAAATCCCGCCCACAGGCTGCAACCGTGAACGGGATTCACAAGGGATGATAAGCTTTACCCAGTCCTATCATCCCTTTTATTTTATACGATATCTCAGGGAAAGTCTACCCTTTTGATAAAAAACATACGATAAAATAGGAGGAAGCCACCTCATAAATAGGTGTGCGAGTGAAGTAATGAAAAATGAAATTATCCCTTATCAAGCAGCACTTTATGTGCGTGTTTCTACACAGGAACAGGCAAATGAAGGTTATTCTATTCAGGCACAGTTAGAACGGTTACGCGCTTATTGCGTTGCGCGCGGTTGGGCAATTGCGAATGAATATGTAGATCCAGGATATTCTGGTGCAAAGCTAGAGCGTCCCGCAATTCAAAAGTTGATCTATGATATTGTTCATAAGAAAAACCATACTGACATTGTTGTGGTTTTCAAGTTAGACCGATTAAGCCGCAGCCAAAAAGATACATTATATCTGATTGAAGATGTATTCCTAAAAAATAACATTAACTTCATTTCTATGAATGAAAGTTTTGACACCACAACGCCTTATGGTGTTGCAATGATCGGCATACTATCTGCCTTTGCTCAGCTTGAGCGCGAAAATATCAAATTGCGTACACAAATTGGTCTTCAGGAGCGTGCAAAAGATGGTTTCTGGCGCGGTGGTGCGCATACGCCTATCGGATATAAATATGATCGCCAAAGCGGGATTATTAAAGCTGACCCATATGAAGCCACACAAATTCGTGAAATCTTTGATATGTTTGTGAATAAACATTACTCGGCTACTAAAATCGGAAAAATAATGGCGGAGCGCTACCCCGAACATGCTGGAACTTACATTGCGTCTGGCGATATCGTAAATATTCTCAAAAGAAGAACGTACATTGGAGATATCCCATGGAAAGGTGATTTTTATAAAGGGCGGCATGAGCCTTTGATTTCACAGGAACTGTTTAATGCCGCACAGAAACTTCTCGCGCAACGGAAGCCAGAAGGCTACGCTAACAGTTTCCGTGCAAACTTTTTGCTCACCGGAATAATCTGGTGCGCACGTTGTGGCGCTCGGTATTATGCCGTTGGTGCTTATCGTGGTTCTAAAAAGCTTCCCTGTTCTCAACGTAAAATGATACATGCGTATATGTGTTATTCCCGCTCTAAAACCGCGCCGCGCATGATTCGTGACCCGAACTGCAAAAACGATAAGTGGCCTACCGAAAACCTTGACCAATATGTATTAAAAGAGTTGCGACGGTTGCGTTACGAACCAGACTATTTTCAGGAGATCGCCGCACAAAATCACCCAGAACCTATGACAGGGCATTTAGAAATCAAAGCGCGCATCTTAGAAATCGAACAACAAATTGAAAAGCTATTGGATTTATATCAGCTGCAAAACATTCCATTTGAAATGGTATCCCAACGTTTGGAATCTATGACGCATGAACGGGAAGCATTAGAACAGCAACTTGACGATGAACAATCGGTCGGTAATGGCTTCATTTCTATTGATACTGCGACTCAATTATTAAACAGCCTTGAAGAGGTCTTTCAAAATGGTTCTTTTGAGGAAAAACGCTATGTGATCCACACCCTCATCAAACGCATTGACTTAGATGGGAAAAACGTTAAAATCACATGGAATTTTGCATAATTTTGGTGCAACATTTTGAAGTTATGTCCTCTGTTGTTTCTGTGATGCTGCCGCCAATGGCAATTTTCTTTCCATTATTCACCCTTCTGGAAGATGTCGGTTATTTACCGCGCGTCGCATTTAATTTGGATCATGCCTTTTGTAAAGCGCGCACGTGTGGCAAGCAGGCGCTGACAATGTGCATGGGGTTTGGCTGTAATGCAGCGGGCGTAATTGGATGCCGGATTATTGATTCCCCACGCGAACGGCTGATTGCAATCCTCACCAATTCTTTTGTACCATGTAATGGTCGTTTTCCAGCCATGATTTCCTTGCTGGCAATCTTCTTTACAGGGATGAATATTAGCAAATATGGTACGGCATTTAGCGCATTACTGCTGACCTTTATTATTGTAATCGGTATATTTGCAACCTTGTTGGTTTCCCGTTTATTGTCTGCTACAATTTTAAAAGGTACACCCAGTTCTTTTGCCTTGGAGCTGCCGCCGTACCGATGCCCACAAGTTGGTCAGGTCATCATACGATCTGTCTTTGACCGCACTTTGTTTGTTCTGGGGCGTGCTGTGATTGTGGCCATCCCTGCGGGATTGATTATCTGGCTCATGGGCAATGTCAGCTTTTCCGGGACACCGCTGCTGACTTTATGTGCTGAAGCCCTTGACCCATTTGCACGTTGTTTGGGATTAGATGGTGTTGTTTTATTTGCTTTTATTTTGGGTTTCCCCGCAAATGAAATTGTGCTTCCACTTACTTTAATGGGCTATTTATCAGTTGGCACATTGGTGGAAACCAGTTCTCTTTCAGATTTGGCAGCGCTTTTGATTGCAAACGGTTGGACAGCAAAAACAGCATTGTGTTTTATTTTATTTTCATTATTCCATTGGCCGTGTTCCACAACCTGTCTGACAATCCATAAAGAAACTGGCAGTTTGAAATGGACATTATTATCAATCGCTTTGCCAACGATTTTAGGTATTCTTTGCTGTGGGATTGTGAATTTTATTGCTATGTTTTTGTAAAAATTTATAACTTTCATAACGCAGGGCGGTAAACTTTACTGCTCTGCGTTATACCATATGCTAACTGTAATTGCAAAGTGATATCACTTTACATCTCTACCTTTATTGAAATCCTGATGTTAAATCGCAGTTTTATGCTGACTTATTCTGTTTGCCGTTCAATGGTTACCTGGCTGTAACCATACCACAATATTGTGCGTACTTCACAAATATATATTGCCCTGTTATAATAAAGGCACCAAAAAAGAAAAAGAAGGGCTGCATTATGACACATCGGGAAAAAAGGATATATTTGATTCAAGAACTGCTGTCAGAGCTGCCGCAATATAAAGATATGGAAATCCCAGACGGCACGGAAGCACAAAAACAGCTCCTCCGATGCCTTATGAATATACGTCCTCCCCGCCCGATTGGAAAAGAATTCCTAAAAGTACAGGACGAATATCTAAGCGCAGAGGTTCAGAAAAAAGGAGTTACTGATAGTGATACCCTGCCTGTATCCCCTGCCAACCGCCGGCTTATCCTTTGGCATGGGGATATTACCACATTAAAGGCAGATGCCATTGTAAACGCCGCGAACCATGCTTTAAGGGGATGCTTTGTGCCCTGCCACGGTTGTGTGGACAATATCATCCACAGTGTCAGCGGTATCCAACTGCGTTTGGCTTGCGACAAGCTAATGGCAGCACAAGGATATGACGAACCCACAGGGAAAGCGAAAATAACACCTGCTTTTAACCTTCCTTGCCGTTATATTCTCCATACGGTCGGACCGATTGTGTCAGGGCTGCTTACAGAAACACATTGCCGGCAGCTTGAAGGGTGCTATCGTTCATGTTTAGAACTTGCTGCCGAAAAAGGGCTTAAAAGCATTGCTTTTTGCTGCATTTCCACAGGGGAATTTCATTTTCCACAGAAAAAAGCGGCTGAAATTGCCGTACAAACGGTCACTGATTTTTTACAGACGGACGAAAGGCTTGAAAGGGTGATATTCAATGTTTTTAAACAGGAAGATTACAACATCTATAAAAAATTACTCGGATAAGGTGCAGCGTTTAAAAAGCCTTTTGCAGCAAGCAGATGCGGTCATCATAGGCGCAGGCGCAGGGTTATCCACCTCGGCAGGCTTCACATATACAGGGCAAAGATTTGAAGATAATTTTTCTGACTTTATCAAAAAATACGATTTTAAGGATATGTATTCCGGTGGATTTTATCCTTTTGAAAGCCCTGAAGAATACTGGGCATATTGGTCAAGATATGTTCTTATTAATCGTTATATGGATTATGATAATGGAACATATAAAAGGTTATTTGAACTTATCAAAGATAAAGATTACTTTGTGCTGACAACAAATGTTGACCATCAGTTTCAAAAAGCTGGCTTTGATAAACACAGGCTGTTTTATATGCAAGGCGATTTTGGATTGTTTCAATGCAGCACTCCCTGCCACAATACCACTTATGATAACGAAAATGTGATCCGTGATATGGTTATGCAGCAGACAGATATGAAAATACCAACAAAGCTTATTCCTTATTGCCCTATATGCGGAAAACCGATGAAAATGAATTTAAGAGCTGATAACACTTTTGTCCAAGATAAAGGCTGGCATCAAGCCAGCGAAAGATATGCGGCGTTTATTCACAGGCACCAAGGGCTTCAGGTACTGTTTTGGGAGCTTGGCGTTGGGATGAACACACCAGGCATTATCAAATATCCATTCTGGCAAATGGTTTATCATAATCCAAATGCCCACTATGTCAGCATAAACGATGGACAAGCATTTGTCCCATCAAAAATAAAGAAATCATCTATTTGTATTCAAAGCAATATAAAAGATATATTGTTTTTGATATAAATGTGTGATATATGTAAAAATGATTGAATTATCTGAATTATTATGGTATAATCACGAAAAAAGAGGAGGTCTAACATTATGAAAAAAATTGCATCCCTATTTTTCGCTTTGGTTATGCTGATATCGCAGGCATCAGCAATATCCCTATATGTGGATGACAATAAGCTTTCCCCTGACCCTGAACCAGTTGTGATTGAAAACCGTGTACTGGTACCGATGCGTATTATTTTTGAGGCATTGAACGCAAAAGTGGACTGGAATGCGGAAACACAAACTGCTACAGCTGAAAAGGAAGGTATTACAGTTGCAATCACGCTAAACCAAACCACTGCAATGGTAAATGGTGAGGCGAAAACACTGGATGTACCTGCAACAGCCATCAACAACCGGACATTTGTGCCGACACGGTTTGTTTCAGAAGCTTTGAAAGCCGATGTGCAATGGGATGGTGAAACCCAATCTGTTTACATATCCACTAAACCGCAAGTCACAACACCTGCACCAGAAACACCAACAAAACCTTCTGTTCCAGAATCCCCTTCAAACTCATCTGAAACAAGAAATCTGGATTGGCAGGATACCGTGTGGGTAACGCCAACTGGCGAACGGTATCATTTAATTGACACCTGTGGCGGCGAAAACGCAACTAAGGCGACACTAAAAGAAGCCAAGAACCGTGGGCTTACGCCATGTAATACATGTGCTAAATACGTAGTGGAACCAACTACACCAGCCGAACCTTCTGTTCCGGAATCCCCCTCCAACTCATCTGAGCAAGTAACGCCCACATCAGGTTCACAAAATACAGTATGGGTAACACCAACTGGTAAACGATATCATTTAATTGAAACTTGCGGCGGCAAAAATGCAACCCCAACAACACTGGAAAAAGCGCAAAATCGTGGGCTTACGCCATGTAATAAATGCGCCAAATAAACAAATCAAAACCACCTTGTACTTGATACAGGGTGGTTTTTTTCCTGTACCCTTTCCCTGCTTATTATCATATCCTGATTAGTGAAAGGAAGGTTTGCATTATGGATGAACGAGAATTTCTGCTCTATCAGGCAATGATCAGTTATGCAATGGAAAACATCTTTTGGCAGCTGGTATTTTTGAATAATGCTTTATTTGATACACCACTGGGCACGGATGCTAAATCAAAACTGGAAGCGATGAGCAAACGTTATGCAACAATAATTACCAATATTTATCCAGCGGCTGACTGCCAAGAGCTTATTGATGCAATGGCAAACAGCAATGCCTTGTTTGCCAGCTATATTGAACATTTGCTGGCAAACAGCGAACAAACTGCCTGCATCAAAAAAGAATGGCTGGATAATGCACAATGTACCACCCAGGCTTTGTGTGAGATAAACCCTTATTGGAAATCCACGGAATGGAATGCGATGCTGCGCCACCAAAATGACTTGCTGGAAAGCATTGTAACCAATATGCTGGATAAAAATTATATTGCATTTGCAAATATGGCGCCAATCTGCCAGCGCCTTGCCATGGATATGTCTGATTATATGTGCAGCGGCATTGTGCAGCAAATGAAAAATAGCTGGACATAAAACCTATCTTTTTTTCATCTTATGGCAGGTGCCTGATATCCACTTTGGCAGCAAAGCAGCATATCTGAGGATTTCCCTTTATCATAAAGATACCCCTGATATGCTGCTTCTGTGTTCCTAAA
>CAXHNU010000090.1:0-12538 GCA_964017555.1 uncultured Butyricicoccus sp.
GAAGCGGCGGGCAAAGTTATGCTTGGGCTGTTTTTTGCCTCGCGTGCCGCAGCCGCTGGGCTGGATGACCCGGAAAAGGCTGCCTGTGCCATTTTGGGTGTCACCGCTGGTGAAGCTTTAGCAGCGCTTGTGATGCTGCTTTATGCCGGGTTTGGGCGGAAGACAACCAGAACCACCGCATTGAATGATATGTGCCGCCCATATGGGCAGTTAATGCGGGTGCTTCTGCTGACGGTGATCCCTGTAACGCTCACCAGCTCGGTCACAAGCGTGACCACATTGGTGGATACCGCCATGCTGGTCAGCCGGCTGCAAGGCATTGGCTACACCTTATCCGAAGCAAATGCCCTTTATGGCGTCTATACCGGACAGGCGTTTACCATGTTCAATTTCCCGCAAACCTTAATTACGGCGCTGGCAACCGCGGTACTGCCTGCGCTTGCCGGGGCATATGCCCAGCAAAACCATACCCTTGCTGCGCAGAATATGGGCAGCGCCATGCGCATTGCCATGTTGATTGCATTGCCTTCCTGCGTGGGTTATGTGGTGCTGGCACACCCGATTATTTCGCTGCTTTTTGCGGATGACCCTGTATTTGCTAAAAATCCGATGCTTGACCCAGCCTTGGGCGGCAATCTGCTTTGCATTTTGGCGTTAGCAATCCCTGCGGTTGCGCTTGTCGGGCTGTCCAATGCAATTTTGCAGGCAATTGGGCAGGTCAAAGTTCCTGTATTGACCATGCTGCTTGGCGGCGTTTGTAAAATTGTGCTCAACTACTTATTGGTTGGGCATCAGGCAATCCATATTTACGGTGCGCCAATTGGCACAATTGCCTGTTACACACTTATCGCTGCGCTGAATTTATGGTGGCTGCGGCGTTATATTCAGTTGCCAAAGCTGGATAAACTATTTGTGCGCCCATTTGCCGCCTGTGTGGGCATGGGTGCCGCTGCTTCCATGATCCATTGTTTGCTTGCGCCGCGGTTTGGCAGCATAGCGGTTTTGGCGGCAATCGCCGTGGCAGGCATGGTTTATCTTGTCTTATTGTTGGCGCTTTCCGCGCTGGAAAAAGAAGATATCCTGTTGCTGCCAGGCGGTAAGAAACTTGTAAAATTACTGAAAATCAAATAACCAGAGGGAATTATGTTAGACTTCACGTTTAAAGAAAACTATACATTTGAAGATTTGCTTCACATTATGGAAATCCTGCGTGCGCCAGGCGGCTGTATGTGGGACAGGGAGCAAGATCACCATTCCATACGCCGCAATTTCATTGAAGAAACCTACGAAGCAATCGAAGCCATTGACAATGACGATGCGGTGTTATTACAGGAAGAATTGGGCGATGTCCTGCTGCAAGTGGTGTTCCATGCCCAAATGGAAAAAGAAAAAGGTGTTTTTGATATCCAAGATGTTGCGGACGGTATTTGCAAAAAACTCATTTTCCGGCACCCGCATATTTTTGGAGATACCAAAGTGAAATCCACGGAAGAAATCCTGGGCAATTGGGAAGACCTCAAGAAAACTGAAAAACACCAGCAAACTGCTGCCGATGGTTTAGAAAGTGTTGCGCGGTCGCTGCCAGCGCTGATCCGTGCGGATAAAGTGCTGAAAAAGGCATCAAAAGCCGGGTTTGATTGGGAAAATGTTAGCAGTGCTTTGGCAAAAGCCCATGAAGAGCTTGCAGAAGTGGAATGCGCCTTTGATGGGGACGGCAACCTTGCCGATGAAATCGGCGATTTATTTTTTGCTGCTGTCCATTTGGCACGGTTTGCGGGTGTGGAGCCAGAACAGGCACTGGAACGCGCAACCGATAAATTTATCCAACGGTTTACAATAGCAGAGCAGCAAGCCACAGTACAAAACCAGGCATTTTCTGCCATGACCCAAGCAGAATTAGAAACGCTTTGGCAGCAAGCAAAGCACGCCGGAGGGCAGCATGACCAAAAGTGAATTTATTTATCGGGTTGCGGGCAAAACCGGCATGACCAGGCGGGACGCGGAATATTTGACCGATGCCGTGCTGGAATGTATTGTGCAAGCCATACAGGATGGGGAAAAGGTACAGTTCCCGGGGTTTGGCACATTCAAGACCCGCCGCCGTGCAGCATTTACAGGGCGGCACCCAGTCACGGGCGAACCCCTGCCTGTACCGGCGGCAGTAGTGCCGGTGTTTGAACCGAGCCGACAGTTAAAGGAAAAGGTGAACCCATGCGATTAGATAAATATTTAAAAGTATCGCGCCTGATTAAACGGCGCACCATTGCAAACGATGCCTGTGATGCGGCGCGCATTATGGTAAATGGGCGGGCGGCAAAGGCATCTTATCAAGTAAAAGTTGGCGATATCATAGAAATCGCATTTGGACAGCGTACGATGAAAGTCGAGGTACTGGCAGTGGCAGATCATGTGCTGAAAAATGATGCGGCAGGGCTTTACCGCGAAATATAAGCGTCAATTCACACGTTTCGTGTAGATATATGGTAAGAATTTATGCCAGCCGCAGCAAATTATTTTGGCGGTTGGGGACGTAAATTCTGGTCGCGGTATTTCCGTGGGGACATACCGACGAGTTTGGAAAACACCTGGGTAAACCGGTTTGGGTCGTCATAGCCCACAATGCTGGCAATATACGTAATGTTCCCATCGGTGCTGGTCAGCAGGGATTGTGCCTCGCCAATGCGCCTGCGTGTGCGGTACTGCATGGGTGAGCTGCCAAAGCATTCCGAAAATACATGGGAAGCATAGAACCGATTGATATGGAATTGCTGTGCCAAATCATCCAGCGAAAAACTCTGTGCGTAATGCTGGTCGATATATTGGCGCATTTCCTCTGCCAAACTAGCGGCGCCTTCAGCGCTGGGGATATCCCGGGTTTCGTCCTGCAAAGCATGGATAATGGCCAAAAGCGACTGTAAAAAACCTTGTGCAAGCAAGGACGCCTCTGATAGCTGCCCTTTCAAATCATATTCGAGCACCCGAAACCCCTGCAAGATAAAATCAGCATACCGTCCGCTTTTGAGAAGGCGGCGGTTTGGGGGCAGGGCATCCCAAGCGGGCACAGCGTCAAGCCCAATGATGCCGCAAAGGAATAGCCGCATCTGCCCATCGTTGGCGGCGCGGTCTTGGTGTAGCCGGTTTGCCGGGTAAAGCAGGATATCGCCTGGTGCGCTGTGATATTCCCGTCCATCGATATAATGGATGCCATGACCTTCATAAACAAAGCTGATTTCCGCAATTTCCGTATGGCTGTGGACAGCGCGCAGCGCGCCGCCCCCGCTTGCCATTGAGTCGGTGAGGTATGCCATACGGGGCTGCCCTAGGCAGGGGGATGCCGGTGTATCGGTTGGAATTGCATACATATGAATCATATTTCAAAAGTCCCCTTATGCAGATTGTTTCATTTGTTTATGGATATTATAACAGGCTGCACAGAAGATTGCTATTGCAAATTTGCGGATTGTGCCGCCTGCCGCAAAAAAAATTTAAAATTCCTCTTGACAATACAGGCAGAATGATGTAATCTATAAAAGCACCTGTGAGAAATCAGGAAAAAGCGATGATGCCGGAGATTGCTGGGGCAGCCCCAGGTAACTTCGGCGGAGTAGGTCCGACAATCGGGCGGTTGAGAAAACTGCTTATTTGTAAAACGCAATGTTCCTGTGTCAGTTCGGGACTTCCGGTTTATGCCGGGCAGCCGACCGCTGGAACCGCCTGCGTCCACCTGACCGGATTGGCGAAAATGCAGCCGGTTATTTTCATGCCCGCCCGCGATACGCGGGGCAGGGTTGCAGTATCTCTCCGTAACCAGTCGACACTTTATCATTAAGCTGTACGACACATAAGGAGGAAACCCCAAAATGGCAAACGCTGAAAAAATCCGTATCCGTTTAAAGGCATACGACCATGAGCTGATTGACCAGTCCGCAGAAAAAATCGTTGAAACCGCAAAGCGCACCGGCGCAAAGGTTTCCGGTCCCATCCCGCTGCCGACTGAAAAAGAAATCATTACCATCCTGCGCGCTGTCCACAAATATAAAGATAGCCGTGAACAATTTGAACGCCGCACCCATAAGCGCCTGATTGATATCGTAAACCCAGGTCAGAAAACGGTGGAATCCTTAATGACCCTGGATTTGCCCGCTGGCGTGGAAATCGAAATTAAGCTGTAAGGCAAACGCGGCAGCAGGGGCAGACACCCTGCGAAATTTTCATTATTTTGCTACAAACTGCTGGACTAACCCAACCGGCAGCTTGCTGCCTGGCCGCGATACGCGCGGCGGGGTCAAGTTGACAGGCAAAAGCCCTGCCAACCAATAACCTTTAAGGAGGAAAACATAAATGCTGAATAAGGCAATCATCGGCAAAAAGGTCGGTATGACCCAGATTTTTGACGCTGACGGCAAGGTGATCCCGGTAACTGTAATCGAAGCCGGACCCTGCATTGTCACCCAAGTCAAAACCGTTGAAAAGGAAGGCTATGCAGCCGTCCAGCTCGGTTTTGAAGACGTCAAAGAAAAGAAGCTGAACAAGCCGGAACTTGGCCACCTGAAAAAGGCTGGCGCGGCTGTGAAAAAGCACTTGCGTGAGTTCCGCTTTGAAGACTGCTCCATGTTCCAGCCTGGTGATGAAATCAAGGCGGATATGTTTGCAGTTGGCGATTATGTAGACGTAACCGGCACATCCAAGGGCAAAGGCTTTGCAGGCGTTATCAAGCGCTTCAACGCAGGCCGCTCCCCGATGAGCCACGGCGCAGGTCCAATGCACCGCCACCAAGGTTCTATGGGCGCCTGCTCTGACCCTTCCAAGATTATGAAAGGCAAAATGATGCCTGGTCACTTGGGCAACGAACAGGTCACAGTACAAAACCTTGACGTGGTCAAAGTTGACCCAGAACTGAACCTCATTGCCGTTTGCGGCGCAATCCCCGGCCCTAAGGGCGGCATTGTGTTCCTGAAGAACACGGTCAAGAAGAACCCAGAGAAGAAGGGTCCGTCCGCTTCGGTAAGCAAGAACCCGCAGAAGGCTTCTGCAAGAAAGTAAGGGGAGGAGGAAATACGAATGCCTACAGTAAAGGTTTATAATATGGCCGGTGAACAGACCGGCGAATTGGAGCTGAATGCCGCCGTATTCGGCATTGAGCCAAACGTATCCGCAATGCACGCGGTCGTCAAGAACCATCTGGCAAACAAGCGCCAGGGCACCCAGTCCACACTGACCCGCGCGGAAGTACGCGGCGGCGGCATCAAGCCGTGGCGTCAGAAGGGCACCGGCCGTGCGCGCCAGGGCTCTATCCGTTCCCCGCAGTGGACACATGGCGGCATTGCGCTCGGTCCCAAGCCGCGCAGCTACCGCTATACACTCAATAAGAAACTGCGCCGTCTGGCAATGCTTTCCGCCCTGTCTGCTAAGGCAGCCGCTGAGGAAATCATTGTGATTGATAACCTCGATATGGGTGAAATCAAGACCAAGGTATTTGCCGGCTTCCTGAAAAACATCGGCGCAGAAGGCAAGAGCCTGGTTGTTACCCCGGAATCCCGTCAGAACATTGTCCGTTCTGCGGCGAACATCCCAGGCGTACGCACCACCATTGCCAGCACGCTGAATGTTTACGACATCCTCAACGCTGACCGGTTCATCATCGACAAGGCAGCGGTTGCCAAGCTCGAGGAGGTATACGCATAATGAAATTCGCACATGACGTGATTCGCAAGCCGATTATTACCGAACGCTCCATGGAAGGCATTTCAGACAACAAATATGTGTTTGAAGTTGCACCAGGCGCGGGCAAAATTGAAATCAAAAAGGCTGTGGAAGAGGTTTTTGGTGTTAAGGTCGCAAAGGTCAACACCATCAAAATCCCGGGCAAGTGGAAGCGCATGGGCGTTTACCGCGGCAAGCGCCCGGATATCAAAAAAGCAGTTGTCACACTGACCCCTGATTCGAAAAAGATTGAAATCTTTGAGAATATGATGTAACCCCTGACAGGGGCGCGGCAGCAGGCCGCACATATGGGGATGCCACCCCGATAAGCAACAGAAGGAGTTGAAAAACACAATGGCGATTAAGACTTTCAACCCGACGACACCGTCCCGCCGCAATATGACAGCACTGTCCAAGGCGGACTTGTCCAAGGTGAAGCCCGAGAAAAGCCTTCTCGAAAAGCTGAAAAAAACGGCTGGGCGCAATAGCTATGGCCGCATTACCGTACGCCATCATGGCGGCGGCAACAAGAAAAAATACCGTGTGATTGATTTCAAACGTCAGAAGCTGGATATGCCAGCAACCGTTATGACGCTTGAATATGACCCGAACCGTTCGGCAAACATCGCGCTGGTGCAGTATGAAGACGGTGTAAAAGCCTATATCCTGGCGCCGGAAGGTCTGAAGGTTGGCGACAAGGTCATTTCTTCAGCCACCGCTGATATCAAGCCGGGCAACTGCCTGCCGGTTGCCAACATCCCGGTTGGTACCGTCATCCACAACATTGAGCTGTACCCTGGCAAGGGCGCACAGCTTGTGCGTTCAGCAGGCGTTGGCGCACAGCTTATGGCAAAGGAAAACGGCAAAGCCATGATCCGTCTGCCCTCCGGCGAACTGCGTTATGTCCGCCTGGAATGCAAAGCGACCATCGGCGTTGTCGGCAATGCAGACCATTCCAATGTGCAGCTGGGCAAAGCAGGCCGCAGCCGTCATATGGGCATCCGCCCGACTGTACGCGGCAGCGTTATGAACCCGTGCGACCACCCACATGGCGGTGGTGAAGGCAAGAGCCCAATCGGTCGTCCATCTCCAGTTACCCCATGGGGCAAACCGGCAATGGGTTACAAGACCCGCAAGAAGAACAGCCGCACTGATAAGCAAATTGTCCGCCGCCGCGGCGGTAAGTAAGGAAAGGAGAACAGAAATATGGGCAGAAGCGTTAAGAAGGGCCCTTTTGTGGCTCCTGAGCTTTACAAAAGAGTCATCAGCATGAATGAAAGCGGCGAAAAGAAGGTTCTCAAAACCTGGTCCCGCGCATCCACGATTTTCCCGGAGTTCGTCGGCCATACCATTGCGGTACATGACGGCCGCAAACACGTGCCGGTATATGTTACCGAAGATATGGTAGGTCATAAGCTGGGCGAGTTCGCCCCCACCCGCACTTACAGGGGCCATGCGGGCAGCAAGACCTCCAACAATGGTAAGTAAAGGGAGGACGAACAAATGGAAGCAAAAGCAATTGTCAGGAACGTCCGTATGACCCCGCGTAAGATGAAGCTCATCTGCGACCTTATCCGCGGCAAAGACGCGGGCACCGCAATGGCTATCATTATGAACACCCCCAAGGCAGCCTCCGAAGTGATGTCCAAGCTGCTGAAAAGCGCGCTGGCAAACGCGGAGAACAACCATGACATGGATACCGGCAATCTGTATGTCAAGGAAGTCCATGTTGCGCCGGGTCCGATTATGAAGCGCATTATGCCGCGCGCACAGGGCCGCGCATTCCGCATCCTGAAGAGAACCTCTCATGTGACCCTGGTTCTCGCAGAGAAAGAATAAGGGGAGGTTAAACAATGGGCCAGAAAGTGAATCCGAACGGTCTTCGTGTCGGCGTAATCAAGAATTGGGATTCCCGTTGGTTCGCAAAAGACAATGTCTTTGGCGATCTCCTCGTGGAAGACTATAATATCCGCAAATACCTCAAAGACCTGCTGAAGGACGCTGGCGTCCCAGCAATCGAAATCGAACGCACCACCAAAGATGTGCGTGTGCTCATCCAGTGTGCGCGCCCAGGCTTTGTAATCGGACCTGGCGGCGAAAAGATTGAAAAATTGCAGGCAGAGGTTTCCAAGATGATTGGCAAGCCAGCAAAGCTTTCCATCATCGAAATCAAGAACCCAGATACCAACGCAACCCTGGTTGCAGAAAATATCGCGGCACAGCTTGAAAAACGTATTTCGTTCCGCCGTGCGATGAAGCAGGCGATGGGTCGTGCAATGCGCATGGGCGCAAAGGGCATTAAAGTTGCCTGCGGCGGCCGTTTGGGCGGCGCCGAAATCGCCCGCAGCGAACATTACCATGAAGGTACCATCCCGCTGCAAACCTTGCGTGCAGATATTGACTATGGCTTTGCTGAAGCAAACACAACTTATGGCAAAATCGGCGTCAAGGTCTGGATTTACAAGGGTGAAGTGCTGACCGGTGGTCCGCGCCTTGGTCGCTCCATCGAAGCACCAAAGCCGGCATTTGAACGCCGCGAACGCCGTGACCGTCGTGATGGCGACCGCCGCCGCCGCAATAATGACCGCGGTGACCGTCGTGCGCCCCGCCAGGACCGTCGCCAGGAAGGAGGCAACCGCTAATGCTGCTCCCAAAGAGAGTTAAATACCGTCGCGTGCATCGTGGCCGCCTGAAAGGCAAGGCACTGCGCGGTAATTTCGTTGCATATGGTGAATACGGCTTGATGGCAACCGAGCCATGCTGGATCACCTCCAACCAGATTGAAGCTGCCCGTATCGCGATGACCCGTTATACCAAGCGCGGCGGCAAAGTCTGGATCAAGATTTTCCCTGACAAGCCGGTTACCGAAAAGCCTGCCGAAACCCGCATGGGTTCCGGTAAAGGTTCACCGGAATACTGGGTTGCAGTTGTCAAGCCGGGCCGCATCCTGTTTGAGATTGCCGGCGTATCCGAAGATACTGCACGCGAGGCACTCCGTTTGGCAAGCCATAAGCTGCCCTGCAAAACCAAGTTTGTCGCCCGCGAAACCGAGAATGGTGGTGAAAAATGATGAAGGCAAAAGAGATTAGAGAGCTGACTGCTGAAGAGCTTCAGACAAAGCTCGCTGAGCTGAAGAAGGACCTCTTCAACCTTCGTCTTCAGCACGCTACCAACCAGCTTGACAACGTCAACAGGATTACTGAAGTGAAGCGCGATATTGCGCGTGTCAACACCGTTCTCCGCGAGCTTCAGCTTGCGGCAAAGTAAGGAGGTAAGCGAAGTTGAGCGAGAGAGCGTTACGCAAGACCCGCGTGGGCAAAGTCGTATCCGATAAGATGGATAAGACAATCGTAGTAGCGATTGAGGATAGCGTACAGCATCCTTTGTATAAAAAGGTTATGAAGCGTACCTACAAGCTGAAAGCGCACGACGAAAACAATGAGTGCAAAATCGGCGATAAGGTAAAAGTAATGGAGACCCGCCCGCTTTCCAAGGACAAGCGCTGGCGTCTGGTCGAAATCATCGAAAAGGCGAAGTAAGGAGGGGAACACATGATTCAGCAGGAAACATTTCTGCGCGCGGCTGACAATAGCGGCGCGAAGGAGCTGAAGTGCATCCGTGTTCTCGGCGGCTCCACCCGTAGATATGGCAACATTGGCGACGTGATCGTCTGCTCGGTGCGCAAATGCACCCCGGGCGGCGGCGTGAAAAAGGGCGACGTGGTCAAAGCGGTTATCGTCCGCTCGGTCAAGGGCCTGCGCCGTGCTGATGGCAGCTATATCCGTTTCGACGAGAATGCGGCTGTTATCATCAAGGAAGACAAGAACCCGCGCGGCACCCGTATTTTTGGGCCTGTTGCGCGTGAGCTGCGCGACAAGGATTATATGAAGATCCTGTCCCTGGCTCCTGAAGTACTGTAAGGAGGCCGCCGTAATATGAACAATCTGCACGTCAAGACAGGCGACACCGCGATTGTCCTTTCCGGCAAGGAAAAGGGCAAAAAAGGCAAAATCCTGTCTGTCAACCCGAAAAAGGGTATGGTCGTTATTGAGGGCGTCAATATGGTGACCTGCCATACCAAACCCCGCCGTCAGGGTGAAACCGGCGGCATTGTCAAGCGCGAAGGCGCGCTGCGTGCCTGCAAGGTGATGAAGGTATGCCCCAAATGCGGCAAACCGACCCGTCCGGCACATAAAATCCTGGAAAACGGCGCAAAAGCTTGCGTATGCAAGCGCTGCGGCGAAACAATTTAAGGAAGAGGAGGAGAAGCTATGCCTAGATTAAAGGATAAATATGAAGCGGAAGCTCGTCCTGCTCTGATGAAGAAATTCGAGTACAAAAGCCCGATGCAGATTCCGAAGCTTGACAAGATTGTTGTCAATGTCGGCTGCGGCAAAGAAGCAAACGGCAACGCGAAGGTTATCGAGGCTGTTGTACGCGATCTGACAGCCATCACTGGTCAGAAGCCAGTTGTCACACTGGCAAAAAAGTCGGTTGCAAACTTCAAACTGCGTGAAGGGATGCCGGTTGGCGTAAAAGTCACCCTGCGTGCCGACCGTATGTGGGAATTTCTTGACCGTCTGTTCAACGTTGCGCTGCCGCGTGTACGTGACTTCCGCGGCATTTCCGCGAACTCCTTTGACGGTCGCGGCAACTATGCCTTTGGCTTAAAGGAACAACTGATTTTCCCGGAAATCGCTTATGACCAGATTGATAAGATCCGCGGTATGGATATTATCATCTGCACCACAGCAAAAACTGACGAAGAAGCACGCGAGCTGCTCACAATTATGGGCGCTCCGTTTGCCAAGTAAGAAGGAGGAGAAACCCCATGGCGAAAAAGGCAATGGTACTCAAGCAGCAGAAGACGCCGAAGTTCTCTTCCCGTCGCTATAACCGCTGCAAAATTTGCGGTCGTCCGCACGCTTACCTGCGTGATTTCGGCATTTGCCGTATCTGCTTCCGTGAGCTGGCTTACAAAGGTCAGATCCCGGGCGTGCGCAAGGCTTCTTGGTAATTTCAAACTGAACCGAATGGTTTTTCGGCGCAGGATTGGGAGTTTTTCAATCCTGCGCCGTTTTGCATTTGGCGAAAAATAACCTGTGGTTAATTTTTGCGCCTGTTTGCTGTCGAAGCGCTCGCTTGTGCATGGGGGCGCGGGCTGGTATGATGGAATCAGGATAAAACACAGACCAGGAGGTTATTTTTTATGAAAATCCATGAGATTATCCGTACCCGGCGGCAGGCACTCGGATTAACACAAGAAGCACTTGCGGAAAAGGTTGGCGTATCCGCCCCGGCAGTGAACAAATGGGAAAAGGCGCTGAACTACCCGGATATCACGCTGCTGCCTATATTGGCGCGCACGCTGGGCGTTGATATGAACACATTACTTTCCTTTCAGCAGGATATGACGCGGGAAGATATCGGTTTATTCCTGAACGAATTGCCAGCAGCAGCACAAGCAAACGGTTGTGACGCGGCTTTTGCGCTGGCGCAGGACAAACTGCGTCAGTTTCCCAATAATGATTTACTGGCTTGCGGCATTGCCAGCGTGCTGGAAAGCTTGCTGACCCTGTATGCCAAAGACAATCAAACAGAAAAAGAAACCCATCAGCAGCAAATCAATGCGCTTTATGAACGTGCTATGCACAGCAGTGATACCCAAATACGGGAATGGGCAGCCTATATGGCAGCCGTGCGCTGCATTGGCAAAGGGGATTTAGCACAGGCAGAAGCATTATTGGAACAGCTTCCAGACACATATAAAGATAAAAAAATGCTTGCCGCATCACTGCGCAAAAAGCAGGGGCAGGCTCAACAAGCCTGGGTGCTGCTGGAACAAGAATTGTTTGAACGCGCCAATGGCATTCAAATTGTCCTGCTGCACATGACAAACCTTGCTTTAGCAGAAGGCAACGCGGATGCTGCAAAATTGTTTGCAGATACTGCGGAAACCGTGAAAAATGCTTTGCATTTTTCCGCGTTTTCCATATCATCGGCGTCGCTCCAGCTTGCCATGGCAGAACAAGACGGCGCCCGTACTTTGTCGTTGCTGGAAAAACTGCTGGGCGGTATGACCAGACCATGGGCGTTAAACGCATCCCCACTTTACCGGCATTTGCCAGCCCAAGGAAGCACCAGTAAAGTGGGAAAAACATTGCGTCAATCCCTGCTTAACCAGATGCAGACCGACCCGGAAATGCAGTTTTTACGGGACACAGCAGGTTACGAAAAACTGATAGAAAAATACAAATCATAATAGGATTGGTTCAGAATCGGTTCAGTTCAGGCAAGAGCTTCAATCCCAGTTACGATAAAAAACGAAAGCACCAACAAGAACCACCTGTCACACACATCATCAATCAAACATTTCAAAGCACAATCCAAACGGCTGGCACCAAAATCCTGTAATGCGTATGCCAGTGATCACGACCCAGCCGGGGTAGCCTTTTTTCCCGACCGGGAAAAAAGGCGTGAGGCTGGCGCAAAGGAAGGATGAGGGGAGTCCCAGAGGGGGGAAGGGAACCATGGGTTTCCCTTCCCCCCTTTGGGGCACGCCGATTAAGGGTGGGCAACCCTTTGATGCCCCGCGCACAGCGTTTCTCGTATGGCATTAAAAATGTGAAAAAAATGCTTGCATTGTCAGCCAAAATGGTGTATCATAATAAGTAATCGCGCAACTGCGTGATGTGCTGTGCTTTGCACAGAAACCGTATGTTGGCTGATAGCTGTGGATGATCACCAAACCCCCAGTGCGGTCTTCATACAGATAAAAAACGGCTGACCTGCCGTTATAACGTAGGTTTCAAGCATATTGACTGCAAATGGGGGA
>CAXHNU010000091.1:0-12477 GCA_964017555.1 uncultured Butyricicoccus sp.
GCATGACGCGCCGCCAGTAATATAGGGCTTTGCCCGTTTATGAAATACCCCCGGCTTTGCCGGGGGATTTTTATTCAGGCTTTTTCTGCTAATACTTTCAAAATACGTTCCTTTGCTAAGGTTGCATAGGTATCCGTGACTTCAATTCCGGTCGCGTGATAACCCTCTAAAACAGCGGCAAGTACAGTTGTGCCGGAGCCTGCAAACGGGTCAAGAATATGTCCGCCAGGTTCAGTGATTTTCACAATATCGCGCATCAATTGAAGCGGTTTTTCTGTTAGGTGAATCCTGTTTTGTGGATTGCCATACTTAAAAACGCCGGGCAGGCACGGAACCGGACGTGAAATCGGCATATTCCCATTTGAACCCCAAACAATATATTCTGCCTGCTGGCGGAAACGACCTTTTTGTGGACGGCTGTTGCCTTTATCCCAGACTGCCGTGCCGCGCCATATCCAGCCTGCCCACTGTAAAGCATCGCTGGCTGCCGGAAGCTGCCGCCAGTCAATGAACATACAAACTGGCGCGCCGGGTTTGCAGATCCGGCGGGCATCACTCAGCCATTCTGCTGCCCAACGTGTCCAGGAGCGCTGGTCTTTCGCATCACCTTCAAACGGCGGCGGAGCATTCTCGCCCATGCTGGAATATTTTTGAGCAGTCGATTTGTTTTTTTCTGTTTGCGTCCGACCGCCGGACGCATAAGGCGGATCGGTGATGATTGCATCAAATGTGCCGGGCGAAAAACAACTCAGCAGCTTTAATGCATCACCATGAATAATTTCCCATGTTGGATTATCGTTCATAGGCTTTTCTCCCTTTTTTCTTTTTATTTTCTGTTGCTTTTTGCTTTTCCTGCTTATTAAAAACCAGAATCCCGCATTTTTTTGCATGACGGATTTCCTCGCGCATTCCATCTGTCAAAACCCTTCCATATACATTAATCTGTGTACACTTTTCAAGCAATTTCAAACCCATTTCCCGCGCTGACTCATCCTGTCCCGGATGGTTTGGGTCTGCGATCGGCGGAAACATCAAATGCGGACAGATTGGAATTTTCCCTTGTTGAAACACTTCCTGCGCCCTTTGACGCGCAAATTCAATATTTTTCTGTACATCACCACGCAGCGGCGCACAGATATAAACCATCTCCATATTATCTGTCATGATACGGAACCTGTTTCTGTCATCCAGCAGGCTTTCCAAAGCTGGTTTGTATGTTTTGTCTGTTCCCAGGGCATTTCATCATGCGTAAAATGCCCGTAATTGCACGCGGCAGCGTAAATCGGATAAGATAAATTTAACAGATTGATGATTCCTGCTGGTGTCAGGTCAAAGACTTTTGGAATGATTTCTTCCAGGATTTCATCATCATATTTACCAGTATTATGGGTATCAACTGTAACTGCGACAGGTTCAGCTTTCCCGATTGCATAAGCCAAACTGACTGTGCATTCCTCGGCGAGACCAGCAGTCACAATGTTCTTTGCGATGTACCGTGCCATGTATGTACCGCTGCGGTCAACCTTAGTTGCATCTTTACCGGACAGCGCACCACCGCCGTGCGGGGCAAGTCCACCATAAGTATCCACCATCAGTTTTCTTCCTGTCAGCCCAGTATCAGCTTCGAATCCACCCTGCACAAACCTGCCGGATGGATTGATGTAAATTTCGGTTTCACGGTCTGGCGGGAAAATTTGCAGGGCTGGGCGGATCACAAGCTGCATCAATTTTGTTTTCAGCCTGTCCAAACTTGCGCTGGGTTCATGTTGGGCGGACAGCACAACTGCAGCAATCCGCTTTGGAGCGCCATTTTCATATTCTACGGAAACTTGCGATTTTCCATCCGGCTGCAATTCTGGGATTGTTCCCATTCGCCGTGCGTAGGTTAACATCCGGGTCAGACGGTGCGCAAGAAGAACAGGCAATGGTAAATACAAGTCAGTTTCATCGCAGGCATAACCATACACAATCCCTTGGTCACCAGCACCAAGCTGTGAATTTTTATTCACTGCGTTCATAATATCCGGACTCTGTTCATGCGTCACCTCAACTTCATAATCTGAACCATACCCTGCTTTCCAAACAGTCCGACACACAATCAAGGGGATATCCGGCATTTTATTTACTGTAATTTCACCTGCAACCGTGATTTTTCCGGCAGTCGCCATCACTTCACAGGCAACACGCGCATTAGGATCGTTACGCAGGCAGGCATCCAAAACAGCATCCGCGATGCTGTCGCAAAGTTTGTCCGGATGCCCTTCTGTAACAGATTCCGCTGTCTTAATTGTTTTATTTTTCATCTGATTCCTCCAATTCTTTTGTTTTATCTTTCGGGATTATTTCGCTTTTTCTTCTTTGACTTCCTCGTTTCAGGCAGTGGTTTTCCACCTTCCATGGTTTTCACTTCCTCCTGTGTGCGTTTCAAAGCACGCCCTAAAGCAGCTACAGGCAGTCCATTCTGCCGGAAACCTTCTTTGATTCCTTCATAATAATAGTAAGATGGCATTGTCGGATTTTTGCTGTATTCCTCAGTCATCACATACGCCATGACCATCAATTTGTTGCCCTGCTTATCCCACACAGGCACTTGCTTCTTTGTATATAAACGCGGATATCCTTCATAAATATCCAAAGATGCTTCACATTTTTCTGTGATGTTCCACAACAAGCCATAAACTTTCGCGCCTCGTTTTGGCGCGATTGTCGCAACACCTGCACCCCGTAAATTACCACGAAATTGCAGTTCATAGCCGTTTAACACAACTGCGCCCAGCGGTTCTGCATTGGGACAACGTTGCGCCATCTGGTCAAGATTGATATTACTGCCATATGCAAAATATAAATTCTCTGGCATTTTAGTCCTCCAGCAGTTCCAGCGCACCCACTTTCGCAAGCTGCATGATCATACATTTTGCACGCTGTTCCGTGCTGCCTTGCGGCAAATCACAAGGCAAATCAGTCATTCTTGTGAAGTTTTCCTGCAAAAAGTGCAGGTAATTCTCCACATTGGTAAATTCACCCGGGTCAAATGACTGTGCCCAAAACTGCTTCATAATCTCTGTTGCAGTCCCTTCATGCACCATTTCTTCTACTTTTATCTTCATTTCATCGCTCACTTTCTCTTGATTTTTTCTTCTTTTTGGCTGATGGATATTGATCTTTATCATAGCGCCATGCTCTGTCACCCTCTAAATTCGCCAGCAAATGGTTTCTGGTGTTCTTAAACTCCGCACCATTTAACCCCATCCGTACCAGCCATGTCCGAAAGGTGAATAACTCATTCTCGCTTTGAGTTTTGCGCATGACTGTGCTGCGCTGGGCAATCGCCTGAGCAGAAATCGCAAGGCACAGATTGACATACGCCGCAGCACGTCCGGCGTGCAAAGTCGAGTTAAAACACCGCCATTCCACTGTCCCACGATAAAATACAGAATGTAAATTCAAAGCGTGATATCGCGTCCAGTTATAATGATCAGCACTTCCATCACTCCCCTCATACCACACATTTTCAAGTTGTGTCAGGTTTTGTGTTTCATCATTTGAAAGCCTTCTTGCCTGCCGGAGCATCGGTTCACGTACTTTTTTGCACCAGCGTTCCGCACGTCTTTCATCAACTTTTAACGCCTTAAACAGGATATCTTCTTTAGAAAACATAATTCCAAGAAGATTTTTCAGGCTTTGACGGTTATGATTCGAAGCATCTACATGAACATGAAGCCCACAGGAATTGTTCACCTTCGCGCCAGCTTTCCGAACACGCCGCACACATTCCTGAAACTTGGGAAGTTCCTCATAGGTAAGTTTTGGTGTAACCATTTCTACACGATACAGATGTGAGTCTATGGGCATATATCCCATATCTGTTTTGCGTTCAGGGCGAATGCTGCTGTCACTCATTAACTTCCAATCCTTCCCTTCTGGGTCAGTGACCTCCCAGGCATCGTAAATACCTCTTGTATGTTCTTCTTCAGTGCCAAAATATTCGGCAAGCGCCCGCGCTGCTTGTTCCCGCGTGATTCCAGTCATTTCAACTTCCACGCCAAAGCATTGGTCTTTAATTCCAATCATTAACCACCGCCCCGTTTCAGTGCTTCATCCATTTTGCGGATGCGATGCCCAATGGCTTCAATTACATTTACTGTAACACTGTTGCCCGCCTGCTTATATGCCTGCGAATCCGAAGTAATCGCTAACAACCTGTCAATTTGTTGTTTATCAAAGCCTTGTAATCTTAAACATTCTCCTGGTGTTAAACGCCGGACACGTCCTGTTCTGGTAACAACACCCTGTAAACAGGATGTGTCCAACGTATGTGCGATATTATCTCCTACGCGACCTCGTTTCAAATGGTTTCCAGCGTAGCTAAAGTTGATGGAATCGCCCGATTTTGCAGCTTTATAGCCGCATTTTGTTCCTTCTCTGACAAGCAGAACACCGGACATTTCGCCTTTACGGTTGGAAACCTGCGCTTTGCCATAATCCGCAGTAATGCACCGTGCAATTTCAGTTTGTTTCGGATTTCCTTTACACAAATCAATAAAGTAAAGCCCGGTTTTTCCACCCATCCCCCCTGCCTGAGATACTTGTGTACACGCTATTCCTTTCGGATCATAGATTCTGGAGCCCTGCGGTCCTTTGATGACTTGAATAAGATCTTTTCCAGTTGTTTTTGCGAGAGGAAATATTTTTCCGGCACATTTGGGGTTAAGATATCCGACAATGAACACCCTTCGCCTGGATTGTGGGACTCCAAAATATTTGCTGTTACACACACACCATTCGACAAAATACCCCAAGTCATGAAGTGTGGTGAGGATGGTCGAAAATGTCCTGCCTTTGTCATGCGACAGCAATCCCGGGACGTTTTCAAGGAGAAAATATACAGGTTTTCTCGCTTTAAGCACTCTGGCAGCTTCAAAGAACAAAGTGCCTCTTGCATCTTCAAAACCCTTTCGCTTTCCGGAAATTGAGAAAGCCTGGCATGGAAATCCGCCGCAAAGCAAGTCAAACTCCGGCAGTTCTTTTGGGTCAATTTCTCTTGCGTCTGGATAAAAACACTCCCCTTCCTGTATGTCATGGATTGCACGGTAGCTGGCTTCGGCAAACTTGTCAATTTCACAATGTCCTGCACATTGGAACCCGCCTGCACGAGTCAAACCTGCACGAAATCCGCCAATTCCTGCAAACATATCAAAGTATCGAATCAGATTTTATACGCCTCCCTTCTTTTCACAATGAAAGCAGAAAGTCGAGGACATCCGCTTCGATATCCTCGACCTGCTTTTCTTCTTTTTCTGTTTGAATTGTTGCGCTTTTCAATTCATTTTGGATTGTTTCCTGTATTTTATCTAACATTTCCTGTTGATTTTTATATCCGCAAATCATTTCACATACTGCATCGGTGCGTTTTCTTTCTGGAAATTCACATATGATTCTCCATGCCTTTCGATGTTGTGGATTTAACAGTGAAAATGTTAGATTAAACCGTGCTCGATTATTCATTTTTTGTACTGTTCCGCAACACTTGCGCCGCAAGGTGTTCGTAGCCTTTTGCATTCAGGCATACATCATCAAGGATAAAAACACGGCACGCAGCATCAGCAAACGGGACGTGGCGCTTGATCTCGTCGGCGCAAAGTCCGTTTCATTCCGTTTCCAGCTAAAGCTGAAAACTACATTGCACTCCCTTGCGCCTCCTCTCCCCACAAAGCTAAAGCTTTGCGGGGTCCCCTCCTCCCAGAAAAATTACAGGCATTGCTCGGATATCCAATCCGCTTTCGGTCATAGCTGCAAGCAAATTTTGTATGTATAGATCCGCTTCCCTGCAAATAAGTTCCTTTGCCTGCTCTGCAATATTACTGACACCACCATGTAAAACATTCTCAATTTGTGCCGCAGTCATAGACAATCCCAACGTCCGACGAAGTTGTTCGCTGATTTCATCCAGACAGCGGATAATGCCAAGTTCCAGACTTCGACAAGTTGCTGCATTCGGGATGCGGTTATCCAAACGCATCAAATCCACTGTCCAGCCGCCGATATCTGCAACAATTACGGATGGTTCATCCAGCAAACCGGTCTGCGTTAGCACTGCTGAATATCCCTGCGGAAACATCATAACATCAGCAATCGAAACACAATATTCCGTATTTTCAAAGCGGAAATTCACAGGTTTTTTGTTCCGAATCAGATATTCCTGAAACTTTTTCTTATCTCTGCCGAAGCTGGTCAGCGGAAGTCCAGCAGCAAGGCGAACAGTGATATTATGTTCCATTTTGCGGAACTCAATTTCCTTTGCAATTGCTGCCAGAGTCAACAAAAAGTAATCATCGGTAGTAGTTTTGTCTTTTTGTAAAGGCTGCCGTCCAGTGCCTGTCACATAATACTTCCCATCGTATTCAAGCACATTTTGTGCCGTATATGGCTCATATTCATATTGAACAAGCCCTGTTGGGAAAGAAAAGTGTGCAGTTTTCATTGCCGCATAGCCATGATCAACACCAATCAGGACAGGTTCGCTCATGCATTACGCCCTTTCTTTTTTGAAGAAAATCGCCTTAAAAATGCTTGTCTGCCTTGCACCTTTTGTGCAGATTCATCCAGTGAATCCATGCTGCTTTTGAGTTTATGTTGGATAGCAGACAACTTTTTCTGGTCGTTGCAGCAATCGATAATGATATATTCATTCCCAACTGCTAACAGTCCACGCTGCCCCTTTTCATCACGGATTCCAGCAATCAGGCGTTGCCCCAGACGTTTGCGGTAGCTATCCTGCAAGGCATCCATATCCCCTGAAACATCATATTTCTTCAGAATTTCAGCGATTTCATCCGAAGTAATGCTCATTTGAGTCGAAAGAATGTCCATAATTTCATCAACTGCATGATTAGGTATCACTCAAATTCCTCCAATCTTTGGGCAAAATCTTTTGCTCAATAATATCAGCAATGGCTGCAAATGTCTTGGAAAGATCGCGGCTTTCTTCAATGCAGTAAGCCATTTTTTTCAAGGTCATGCGGGTACAGGTTGTCCAAATCCGAACATTTTCTTCTGTTGGATCAAGCTGAACCGCAAATTCACACGCTTTGCAGAACAATTTCGCAATCTTACTCCGACGCGTGATTTCATCATTCTGCGCTTTCAACTCTTTTTGCGCTTTTGCGTACTCTACAGCATCAATTGCCGCCTGTTCCCGTTCTTCTTCAGGCAATTCCTGAATTTCTTTGGTGATTTTGTAGCCTTGGTTGATGGATAGTTCTTTCTTATCAAGCGCATCTTTGACGGCTTGAGGGGCGTGTTCACCGATTTGCATGATTTTTCCCATTGTGCGTTCACCAATGCCAACCGAATCTGCCAATTCTTTGCGAGTGTCAACACTGGAAACCGCTTTTGGCAATGTTGCCGAAAGCGGTTTTTCACCAAATTTGTCACCGCCTGCGGCTGATTGATTTGCCTTGGCACGTGCTTCTACCTCGGGCTTGAGTTTCAATGCAATCTTACCCAGTTCCCACTTTTCCAGATTGCGGCGGCTTTTTTGCGTATCCAGTGCCCACTGTTTTGCTTCCAGCAGATCATCAAACTGGAGCACCATCATTTTGTACGGAATACCATGCTTTTCGCACATATTCTGGCGGTTATGACCATCAATAATGACCATATCCTCATTTACAATGATTGGTGTATAGCAACCATTTTGCTGGATATCTGCTTCCAAAATAGAAAGCTGCTCCTCGCTCAAAGACGGGAGCAGCTCTGCCATTTCCGGAAGAATTACAGGCTTACGGTCTGCACTGCTGTATTCAATTCCGGTATTTTTCATGCGTTTTGTACCTCCATTTCTTCTGTTTTAGGATTGTTTTGCGTCTTTTCTTCTGCCTTTTTCGGTGAAATGAATTCCACTTCGCTGGCTTTCAGTAGAAAACCTGGCTGACGGTCTGGATCTTCTGCAAATGTGATGGTTTCAAAATCGCCGACTGCCGCAATTTTGCAGCCTTTATAGCAATACTGCTTGCAGATTTCTGCCAGCTTGCCGCGTACTTTGACTGAAATAAAATCAGTCAATTTGTTGCCATCACGGTCTTTGTAGCGGCGTTTCGCCGCAAGCCGCAGAATCGCATATGGCTTATTTGCAGACTTATTCATCTTGAGTTCCACATCGTTCGTGATGTTTCCGATTGCAATCATTTTTAACATGATTTTCACTCCTCTATTATTGTTTAGAATAAAATACAGGGGTTCCCGTTTTGCGAGAACCCCCATGTTTTCCTCAATGATTCCAGGTTTCTGTGCTGTCCTTTAAGTTTGCTGTATGACCATTCGCAGCTTCCATCATATCGAAGTATGCCCAGTAGCGGTTGGATGTCAAATCAGTGAAAGTGTTAAGTTTGCGGAGATTTGTTGTGATGTAATCTTCATCTGCTTCACGGTCAAGGAGATTGTTCATCAGTGTGACAACTTCTGCGCGGGTAATCTTATTTTCTGCGCGGAACGAACCATCATCGTAGCCGACAACCCAGCCGAATTTCCCAGCATCGTTGATGTAACGCGAAGCCCAATTGCCTGCAGACACATCCTTAAACCCTGCATAATCCTGCATGATTTCAGCATTGCCATCGCCGTAAGCTTCAAAGAACTTCACTGCCATTGTCGTAAATTCAGCGCGTGAAATTGTTTCATTTGGACGGAAAGTTCCATCGTTATACCCTGTTACAATGCCGAAACTGGACAAATATCGTACATCACCAGCATACCAGGCATCTGCTGGAATATCACTGAATTTGTTGGTTTTTGTGTTTGTAACGTGCGTGCCGTTTTTCTCGGAGAGCAGGCGAGAGAACACTGCGGCAGCCTCAGAACGGAGCATATTTCCATTGGGTTTTACAGTACCATCTGGGTATCTATAGATATAAACACCGTGCCGGACAGTTTCAACTTCACCAGGAAGGGTCAATGTACCGTTGTTATCCGTCTTACCGTCACCCTTGTTTCCGAGGTCGTCTTTAACAGTGATATTGTTATCTGGCTGTAGCTTCAATATATTCTACACAAAAGAAAAAGACGAACCATTCCTTAGTTCGCCTTTCAAGTATCTTTAACATATTTGATAATATCAGATACTTCACAATCAAGAATAAAACACAAAGTATCCAATGTTTTTATAGTGATATTCTTTCCATGTTTCATTCGATGCAATATATTCGCAGAAAATCCTTCTTTATAAATCAAATGATATTCTGTTATGCCACGTTCTGACAAAGTCTGATAAAATGGTTGATAACTTATCATTTCACTCACCTATAACAAGGTTAGCATACTTCATCTATTGACTATGCCCAATATATTAAGTATAATAAAGATGAGGTGAAAAAAATGTTAGATTATAAAGAGTTGTATCTTACAATGATGAGAGAAACTGAAAAAGCAATCCGCATTTTAATTAATGCACAATTAAAATGCGAAGAATTGTATCTTAACGCTGGTGGAACTGATGAGCTTGAAAATTCACTATCAGCAGAAACAATAGACAACAATTGAAACCCATCATCTGTTCTTACCCTTGTTATGTGTATGAACTATGCCTTTAATACAGTTATTATTATCTTATATACATAAATATATGTTTTTGGCTTTGTATTGTACCTTCTATAAATCTAGGGGTAAATATAAATTATAGTCATTCCAGACGCATCTCCTTCTTTGGATTCTGCTTCCAGTCGATGCTTATCACAACGTGTACAGCGGTATTCTGTCATGCCTGCACCGTTGCAAGTCGAGTTCACAATATGTGTGCCCGCATCCCAATCATGCCCAAGAGAATCGGTATAATCGGTTACATATTCATCATCGCAACGGTCGCAAGTATATGTTGTATATCCTTTTTCTGTGCAGGTCGGATCAGTCACTTTTGCAATATGATTGTGTCCAAGCTGTTTTGTGTAGTCGCTTTTATAGGAAATCTTGCAGTTTTCACAGGTATATGTGGTGAATCCCATCTCAGTGCAGGTCGCTTCCGTTACATCTTTCTTGAAGTTATGCCCTGTAGCATCTGCAAGAACAGCACCACATCTTGTGCAAAGTTGGGGTTTCGTACAAGATGCATCTTCACCAGGCGCATGCCCTTCTGCAGCATTCCCTTCGATACGTTTTGCACCGCATCGTGTGCATTTGAATTCAGTCACACCGCACCATTGCAAGTGGAATTGCTGACGACTGTGCCGTTATCCCAACGATGTTCAAGCGCATTTGTATAATCTGTGACAAAACTGGAACCGCATTTTTCGCAAAGATGCGTGGTATGCCCGCCGGATTCACAAGTTGCTGGCGTTACACTTGTTTTGTAATTGTGATCCAGCGCCGCAGTAATATCTGTGATGTTACGTTCGCCGCAAATTTCACATTCTTTTACTGTATATCCAGCACCAGTACAAGTTGCTTTCACAGAATGTGTCACCCAATCATGTTCAACCTTTGGAGTATTGGAAGTTTTTACTTCGCCGCAGCGGGAACAAATTTCGATTTCTTTGCCATCGATTTCACAAGTTGCTTCCCGCACCTGCACACGCTGCCAGGCATGGTCAAGAGCGTTCACATAGTTCCGTTTTTCGATTTTTCCGCAATCTTTGCAGACAAAACGGTCATATCCAAGTTCCTTGCAAGTCGCTTTTGTGCTGTCCATTTGGATATATTTATGTTCGCCGCCATTGCAGTTTGTATCTTTTTTGCAGCCGCAATCATTTCCGCCACAGCTCGGATCTTGACAGCCACAATCTGGTGTCCCGCATCCACAAGAGCAGGAACCGTCTGAATTGGTTGCACCATCCTTACGCAGCATGACATATGCTACACCATTTTCGACCATTTCGGTATCGTCACAGGTATAAGTGATTTGGTAATAAACCGGATATTCGCCTGCTTCTGTGTAATTCGGCGCGGTAGCGAGTGTGCAGCTATTCGCACTATTGCCGTAACGGATTTCAGTATGTACGCCGGAATCCGACAAATCTGTAACGGCTATGGTATGCGGCTGACCATCTGCGATGCCATAATAATTTGCAACTACAGATTTTGCTGTTACAAATTCATCACGCACATAGTCACACATTTTGCAGGATTCTTTCAACACAAAACGTTGATTGCTCAACTGTGGTGTTACTTTTTTCTCTAAATCATGACGTTCAAGTTCAGACAATTCGGTTTTATGCGTCCCGTAGCAGAACCCACAATAATCACCTGTTTCAGTCTTTTTCGTATGATATTTGCGGTCTGCATATTCATAGGTGACTGTTTCCGGCAGTTCCTGCATGAATGCCGCCGCGCAGTCATACACCCAATATACATTTTTACCGTATCCATAATCGGTTTCCTTGTTCATGTTGGAGTTAACTGTGCCACACACATCACACACAGCTTTCGCCCAATGATGCCCGGTATAATACCCGCCTTTTTTGGGAATCCCAGCATCAACATTGCCCTTGCCTGTACCGGAATACATGGTACCGTCCGAGTAGCGGACATTGCGATTCAGTGCGCTTTCACCCGTCCGCGAATATTCCGGTGTGCGGAAACAGGTAAACATGGTTTCGCGCAGACATTCGCCACAAGCCATAGTTTCATGCGTCACAATGGCATTGCCATCCAGTTCATTCATGCGGCTGGCGGATTCAAGCCAATGTTCCGCTGGATCATGGTAGCTGTTCTGCTGGGCTGCAAATGCGGTGCTGCCGCAGCTTGCGAGCATACTGACTGTCAGAATCGCAGACAGCACGCGGTGTAAATTTTGTTTCATTTTGTTCAAATAAACATCTCCTTTTGATATTTTTAGTGGTTGGTTTCCTGCTATTTTAGTGTCTATCGCCCCCTTTCCTTCACTTTTTGTCGCTGCTGCAAATATTCATTCCAATCCTTTCCGCATGATGGAATGATTTTTGTCACAGTATAACCTTGCGATTCATACACTTTTTTCATCTGTAAAGCTGCTCTTTGACCAGGCTCATCAGCATCCAGACACAAAACAATGTGTTTCAGGCTTGGATTTTCTGTAAGATAAGTTTTCAGCGCATTGTCAGCCAATCCGCATAACGCAATTGCGTTGCAATTTGCTTCATGGTGCAAAGTGCAATAACTCATCAAATCTATCGGGGCTTCAAAGACAAATAATGTATCATTTTCCCTATTGCTTGGAAGCCGGAACGCGATATTCTTATCGCTTCCTGTGACATCACCTTTGAAGGTTTTCCCACCAAGGTCGTATGTACCGTGCTTTTTTGCGAAAACTGCCTTTCCATCGCGATTTCTGCCGACAAAGACACAGTTATGGTGCTTTGCATCTTCATAAAGCAATCCAGCTTTTACAAAAGCCTGAATGACTTGTGACGAAATCCCACGTTTCCGAAGATAAGCAAACACCCTTCGGCATTCTGCATTCTTCTCCGGCAGTTGAAATGTTGTTTTTTCTTTAACAGCAGATTTCCTTTG
>CAXHNU010000092.1:0-12445 GCA_964017555.1 uncultured Butyricicoccus sp.
GGTAAGTCAAATTACTTGCTGCTGTAACGGGACAGCATACCGTCTTTGACGGCATAGCCTTGGTTCATAAGGGTAGCGGCATAGTTGACAGCATAAAGCTGCTGAAAGAAATTCTTTTTCATGGTTGTATAACCTCCAAAATATCGAAACAAAATAGATGAGTCAAATTACTTGCTGTAACGGGACAGCATACCATCCTTGACGGCATAGCCGTGATCCATCAAAGTAGCGGCATAGTTGACAGCGCAAAGCTGCTGAAAGAAATTCTTTTTCATGGTTGTATATCCTCCATTTGTATCATAAGAAAGGTTGACGTATCAAATCATTTGCCATGGCGAGATAACATATTGCCTTTTACCATATAGCCATGGTTCATCAGGGTTGCGGAATAATTCAATTCACAAAGCTGCTGAAAATAAGTTTTTTTGTTCATTATCGTTTCCTCCTGAGATTCGCGTTTGGTTCACGCCTCGGTGGTTTGTTTTCTGTTTACGAGTATTATTATAGCGCATCTCAAAGGAAATGCAAGCATTTTATTGGTGGATTTATACGATAATAAGGATTAATTTTTGTGCATATATCACAAGAACGGGTTACAGCACACGAATAATCATCCAAATCCCCAGTAGATTTGTTGCATAAGCGATATACAGTCGAAATGTTATATTCCTGAATTTCACTTTCGGGGCAGCAGAGCAGCTATAGTATAAAAAGGTGTATCCGCGGCATTTTTTGCATACAACATAAAGAATGCGCACCCATTATAATAAGGGTGCGCATTTCATGCATTCGCGTATCATAAATTATTCAGCCCAGTTTTCGCACGGTGTGCCATCTTGGGTTACAGTGATGTACATACGAACGATAATGCCAGCAGGTGAAGGTTCACCCTGCATAATAAGGGAGCGGCTAGACCCGCCATCGACATCTTCGGTTAAAAAGTCAAGGATTTCAGAAAATGATAGTGTCAATATTTCTAGAAACACTTGAATTTTACTAAAAAAATAACATATAGAAAACCGTCTGCCCATTTTTGGGCAGACGGTTCCTGCAAAAAAGAAGTGATAGGGTAGAGAGATTATATCGGTTATTTCAAGAGGTTAGCCAGCAAGCCCAAGCGGGGAATATAAGGTATAAACCGCAATCATAATGCACACTGCGACACAAGCCACAGGTTTTGCATATTTCCATGGGGTCAAGTCAACAACCTTTGCATCTTCGATGACAAATTCGGTTGGACGGGGTTGGATTTTGCCAATTGCCAGCATAACCAGGATATTGACAATAAACAAGACAGCCAGCACATACAAATAATGCACATCTTTAAGCGCCGGGATAAATTTTGAGATAGAGTACAGAACGACGTGCAGGATAAGGGATACTTTTGGTGCGATAGCCGGCACACGTTTGGTAAACAAGCCAAGAATAACCGCTGCAAGGATTGGCACATTAAAGAAGCCAAAGCAGGATTGCAGGAAGTCATACAAGCCGGAAGGCGCATAGCTGACAAACGGTGCGACAATAATTGACAATGCTGCAAGGCAAGTACCGAATACCTTGCCAACCCGGACCAAATGCGCATCCGAGGCAGACGGGTTAAAAATTGGACGATGGATATCCAGGGTGTACAGCGTAACTGAGGAGTTCAGCGCAGAGTTAAAGGACGACAGAATAGCGCCGAACAGCACAGCGGCAAAGAAGCCAAGCAATGGTTTGGGCAGCACAGTCAGAACGAGTGTTGGATAAGCAAGGTCAGCCGTTTTCGCAAGGTTATCAATCTGTTGTGCGGTAAAGAAGCCTTCATTTGGATTCATTGACATACGGAATGCAATAATGCCGCAGATGGTAATAAAGAACGGACCGCAGCATTTCAGGATACCGGCAAAAATAGCGCCTTTTTGTGCTTCCTTCAGGTTTTTCGCACCCAAGGTACGCTGAATAATCGCTTGGTTCGTACACCAGTAGAACAGGTTATTGACCAGCATCCCACTGAACAGCACAGGCCAGGGGATCATTGGCGCCTGTGCATTGACAGGGTTGATGGCATTGAATTTATAGGCAGGCACATTGGAAATCAGGTCGCGAATGCCTTCCAGGAAGTGATTGTTGCCAAGCATCAGCAAGCCGAAAATCGGGAGCATAAAGCCGCCAATAATCAGCCCGACGCCATTGATGGTATCAGAAACGGCAACTGCTTTCAAACCGCCGAAAATCGCGTAACAAGCGCCGACAATGCCGATTGCAACGGCAGTCACAATAACGCCCTGCATTTGGGAAACCCCAAGGCGGCTGTCAATTTCAAAAATCTGATTGAATACCAGGGCGCCGGAATATAAGACAGTGGGCAAATAGGTCAGCAGATAGCCCAGCAGGAACATAATGGTTACAATCCGTTTGGTCACCGTATCATAACGTTTTTCCAGAAATTCCGGTACAGTGGTCAGACCCATTTTCAAATATCTAGGCAGGAAAATCATTGCCAACATAATCAGTGTGACACATGATGTTACCTCCCAAGCAATCGGACCCATATTTGTTGCAAAAGACTGACCAGTCTGTCCGATAAGCTGTTCGGTTGACAAGTTCGTCAGCATCAGGGAACCGGCAATAACAGGACCGGTCAGTTTGCGCCCTGCCAAAAAGTAGCCATCCTGTGTGCTGAGGTCATCGCTGCGGGTCATCCACCAGGCGACGAATGCAACCAATATGGTAAATGCCAAAAATGTAACAATAATAAACATTTGTTTCTTCCCCTCTTTTTTTAATGCTGTTTACGCTTTGTGGTGCTTCTCACAATGCGATATAAAATCCTCACCCCTTTCATTTTTAATATTATTTTTAATCCCCCTTCACCCTATATTCGTTAAAATTATTATAACTGGTTGTGATAACCATGACTATATGAAAGTTGCGCGAATTATTTGCAGCATTTCGCATAAATTATCGTAAAAGATTTAGGCGTTGTGACTAAAAACACACTTATAAGTTCATTAAAAGACACGAATATATGATAAAACCAGAAGAAATATCATAAGGATTTATGCAAATTGCAATAAAAAAATCCCGAAAGCGGGCGCACCTAAAATTTGCAGGTGTGCTTGATATCATGTGCTAATAACAGGGCAAATACATAATATCAAGGCGAACAGACGCGGATCAGATAGAAAAACGACAAAAAACCGCCATAAATCCCAATGGGTACACATAAAAATCACGATAGTACGTACGATTATCCTATTAAATTTCCGCATTATCACGATAAAGAAACACAAAACATTCATCTGTATTTATCCCAAATTCAATTTATCCAAACTGTATCTGTTTTTTTCAAAAGAATATGGTATTCTGTATTTGAGAGAAACGGCAAACAGAGATAAAAAAAGGGCGGCATACCGGATTTGGATATGCCGCTTAAAGAACAGGGGGGACGATTTGCGTGAAAAAGTTCAGATTTTGTTTTTTGGTGTGTATATTTGCTGCATTTTCATGGTTTCCGGCGCAGGCGCTGCAATTTGAAAAGCTGTCAGACGCGCCAGAAGCCGGAGAAATCTACGCACAGGCAGATAAAGCAGTATCATGGGCAAATGATTTTTTAGCACATGGAAGCCCTGCATCAGAACCAGCCACTGTAAATGATATTGATTGGGAAGGGGCATATAAAGTCTATGTGGACACCAGTATATTTCAATTGGATACGGTTTCAACGCAAGGCGTATTGGATATACTTGCTGAACAGGACAGTTATTTATGGCAACTACCGATTCGCGGCAAAACAGATATGGTGATTGTCAGTTTTACAAAGTTGAAGCCAGTCAGATCACTGCCAAAGGAAGAATTAACACAAGCAGAGCTTGCAGCGTTACGCGCAAAAAAAGGCATATGGACGGTTAATTCAGCAGGTGCTGACGACACAACTTTGCGCATTCGATTAGAAGAAGCAGCATCAGCGAACCGTTTGAATGAGGAAGATCAACACGGCATACTGATTGGCGGGGAATCGGGCATTCACTATACAATGATCGGGCTTGTTGCAAATGAAACAGAAATCACGCATTTCATCCCGCTGGACACGGATATTGTTATGGATACCGCAAGCCGGCGTCCCATATACTTTGCAGAAAAAAAGGCGTATTTCCTACGGGAATGGCAGCCGGTTTTATCCAAAATACTGCCAGATCCGCCGCGTGTTATGCCGCCTGTGGTTGTTGGTATTTTTGTACTGGTTCCCATGATTATCGTGATCTGCCTATCTGTTTTTTCATTATATCATGTGCGGAACCGCAGGAAAGAAGGGCAATCATGAAGCATAAACGGTTATTGCTTGCAGGGATGTGTATCATTTTCGCGATAAGTCCAGCGCAAGCCCTCCGGTTTGAGAAATTGGAGGGAACAGAAGAAGCGGCAGAAATCTTTGCCATGGAACCAGATATCGTAAGTTGGGCAAACAGTTTCATTACAGATGAAAAGGCATACCAGGGGGCAAGGTTCATTACCGCAAAAGATATCGATTGGAACGCGACATATAAACAATATGAATGCGGGAATATTTTCGAGTTAGGCACAGATGATGCCGATGTAATCCTGCAATATCTTGCCGCTGAATGCGATTATAGTTGGTATTTACCTGTTGAGTGCAGCAATGGAAATGCTTTAGTATTTGATTTCAACAAGCGTTACCATCCGGGTAACGCAATGGATGCGATTAATGAAGAACCGCGAAAATGGTCACAAGGCGGCATATCACTGATTGAGGACACACCTTGCCTGCGCAAGGAATTTGAAGCGGCTGTCATTGCAAATCACTTGGATACGCCAAACCTGCGCGGGGTGATTGTTTATGCAGATGGAGGAATCCGCATCGGGCTTATCATGAACGCAAAATGGGTAACGCATATTATCCCACTTTGCAGAACAGTGCCAATACGGTATGCTTTAGACGAGGGCGAATTTTTAGAATATCCCACGTCAAAAGACCCGAATACGGTATATTTTGCGCAGGGGAAAGCCTATCCATTTGCGGAAGCGGCGCCAGTGATTGCCCAGCTTATTCCAAAAGAGCCAGAAAAGAAAATCCCAAAGGCATTATACTTACTATTCCCCGCCATGCTAATCATCATAGGCATTGCTATTTACATCAAAAAACGCAGAGCAAATTAAAAAACCGCGGTATGTTTGCCATCCATCGGGCAGCATACCGCAGTTTCTCATATCAATCTTTTTTAATCCGGTGAGGGCGTCCGCCCTCATAAAGCTCCTGCCGGATGGCAGCAAACATATCTTCTGCCATCACCTGATAACTGCGCACAGCGCGTTCATCCAGCAAAAGCGGCAAGTCAGTTGGATATCGGGTTTCAATGTATAAATTGTTGAGGGCTGCACTTTCATCTAACCATTCCATGAAGAAATCTTCTACTTGTGCCGCCTGACGGCATAAATAGGTTAAATTATGTCCATCATAATGACGGCCTGTACGGAATAACAAATAACCTTTCAACGCTTTTTCGATTGCCTGTTGGCAATGGAAAGCGATATTCGGCGGATCTCCGCCCCAAGTCATTAGGATACGCGCTGCTTGTAAATCACAAAGCGCTTTGTCCAGCCATTTGTAATAATACATACTATCGCGCGCGCCTTTACGGCTGCGGCTCATATAGCACCGTTCCCTTCTCACGAATCCATGACGCATAACTGTCCGGGTCTTGGCAAAGCTCTTCCCATTCATCATGGGTGTACAAATTGATATTCACTTGCACATCAAGCGGTAGTTCCAGATATAACCGGTTCAGCAGCGCCTTTTTGTCACATTCCGGCACAACCATACAGACGCTGGCAGTTTTCAGCTTACCGCTGACCAGCCCGCGTTTAGAGCCATGCAGGATTACTTTTTCCGGGCTGCACAGCGCAAGGATGCTGTGCAGCAAAGCATTTTGCTGTTCCATCGTCAGTGTTCCTCCTTCTTTGCCCATGCGGATAGTTTTGCCATTGCTTCAAACCGCGGCTGGCTGCCCACCTGTCCGAACAGGTACCGGCAGCCATCTGCCGCATTGCCAGCCGATATCAAGATTTCTTCCCCCGGCATACATTCCGAAGTATAGTTCACCTGGATTTCAGAAACAAACTGGTTTTGCAGCCGGTCAAGTTCCAGTCCATCGCATACAACATCCACAATTTTCACATTGTTCATATGCCCATTGATATCGAGGTCAGAATATCGCACCGTATGCACATGATGGGGCACCGTTTGCCCGCAAGTTAATTTGCCAGGGATCGGCGGGCATTCTTTTTTGGCAAGTTCCATATAATCCTGTGCAGCCGGGATACGGTTTGGGCGTATGATATGGTGGTCAGCCCAATCCAGCACGACCCATGAAGAAATTGCCTGCCCAATTTGCTGCCCTTTGATGCTGAGTGCAAACGCACGCAGCCAGGTTGCACCCTTGATGCCAGCGCACCAAGTCCGGATATCAATGGTTTCATGGGGATAAATCGGGCGGCAAACCGTGCAGTGCAGCCGGGACAGCACCCAAAACGCACCCAAATCCTGTGGGCTGAGGTGCAGCGTTTCCGCATGGGCAGTTGCAGCGTCCTGCATCATATCAAAGAGTGCCGAGGGGCGTGCAATCCCACGGTTATCAATATGCCCGAATGTTACCGGATATCCATTTTCATAAACAGCAAGCCCTTGATTGGTCATTTTCCTGCCCCTTTACCGTGCAATTGCGCTGATAAACATTGTAAAGATTCCTGCAAAACCTGTTGCTGCCGCAGGGAACGCGTTTTCCGGGATATCGGTACTTTCAGCCGGATGGTCAGGCGCATGATCCACTTTATACCAGTCCATAAGCCCTTGCTGTAAGCCGTCCACTTCTTTCAGTGAACCATAGCGGAAGAATACCGCGCCGGATACCGCTGGATTTTTAGACAAATAGTCCAAAGAATCAAAAATATGTGTAGTATCCTTCCAAGTTGGCGTTTGATTATCATGGCATTTATATGCCGCAATGCCGATATAAAGTTTCACATCCGTATTTTTGGTTTGTTCTGCCCACCAATCGGTAAGGGTAGCGAAATCAGCGGCTTTATGTCCGATTTCCCAATAAATTTGCGGGATAATATAGTCAACGGTATCCGCTTTAATCCAGGCAAGGCTGTCCGCATAAGCATTTGCATAACTTTCATTGCCGCCGCGTGTATCTGAACCGCGCGGGTCAGTGGTTTTATTTGCCCAAACCCCTGCCGGGCTGATGCCAAAGGCAATATCCGCATCCGCTTCATGCAGTGATTTATCCAGCATGGCAACCAGTTGGTTGACATTATCGCGCCGCCAATCGGCGATATTATCAAACCCGCTGCCATATTGCTGATAGGTTGCAGCATCATTGAAATCTGTACCAGGATAGAAATAGTCATCCAGATGGATACCATCCACATCATAATTTTTCACAATTTCCACCGCGCCATCGACAACAAGCTGGCGCACTTCCGGCAAGCCGGGATCATAATAATAATTGTCATCAGTATATTTTACCGCCCAATTTTCATGGGTTTTTGCCGGGTTTTTCGGGTCTAACGTATCCCAATTTTTATCCCGTGTCACGCGGTATGGATTTAACCATGCGTGCAGTTCCAGCCCGCGTTTATGGGCTTCTGTCACCCAAAATTCAAGCGGGTCGAACCCACCAGCCGGGGCAGTGCCCTGCGCACCGGTCAGCCAGTGGCTCCAGGGGAAGAGATCAGATGGATACAAAGCGTCTGAAGTTGGGCGCACCTGCAAAAAGATGGTATTCAGCCCGCAAGACCGTGCATTTTCCAGAATATCCACAGCTTCTTGTTTCAGCTGATCCACAGGAAGCCCGGCTTTAGAAGGGTAATCCAGATTATAGACACTGGAAACCCATACACCGCGCATATCACCGGCAGGTTCTGCCGCCTGCGCGCAGGCTGGTGCAAGCAGTGCAAGGGATAGAGCTGCTGTTAAAATCCGTCGTAAAAATTTCATTGTGCCTTTTCTCCTATTGTTATGAAGTCAAAACGATTTTTCTTGATAGTATCATAGTACCATCTTGACCGCGGCTTGGCAAGCCTTTTCCGCATAAGGGAAATCATCCAATTTATAGGATGTGCTTTGCGCGTGAAGGGATTCATGTGATTGATGGCAAAATGAAAAAATTTTCCACGTGGTAAGGCAAAATAAAACAGTGCCCGCCATTAAGGCGAATGAAAAAAATTCCCGCCCTTAAGGCGGATTAAACAATTTCCCGCCATTACGGCGGATTAAACCATTTCCCGCCACTAGGGCGGGAAATGGGCACGCAGTTCCAAATTATAAGAAAGGATAACCCGCAGGCGATGTTTTGCCTTTTTGATATGCCTGCAAACCACAGAGGGCGAAACGCCCCATAACGCAGCAATATCCCGTTGGGATTTGCCTTCTAAAAAGTGCAGCCGCAAGGCTTCATACTGCCGCGCTGTAAGCTGCTGACGCATGGCGTCAAAAAATGCCTGCCGGAATGCCATGCGCCATGCGCGGTTATCCCCATGGAGCGATTGCAGATAATCCTCGAACGCGGCGTGGTCTGCTTGGCGCTGGGTTAGCATATATGTTCCTTCCCCGCATAATAAGAGGTCAGATGATAGCCCGTATTCCGGGCTTCGTTTGCAAGCACATGCAGTGCCCCAATGCGGTGTTTTAAACGGCGGCGCAGTTCCAGCGAACCGGTTTTGGAAAGCTGATATTTCAGCTGCATAATTCGCAGGTCAATGGCAGCGGCACTGCGGCGGTATTGCTGACCCAATTCATCTAAATGTAAAAATTCCCTAGCCATACGGCAACTCCTTCCTGTATCGCACGTTTTGTGTGCATGAATTTTGTGTTCTTGTGTATTTTCCATAATACAACACGATTCGTGTGATGTCAAGTAAAATATCACACATTTTGCCGCTTGACTTTCCACGTTTTGTGTGCTATCATCTTTACAGATGAGTCATGCGGCGTATGCTGGCTCCCTGCGGGATACGCCGGAAAATAAAGGAGTGAAAGGTTATGCTGGGAGAACGCATCCGCCGGCTGCGCACAGGCGCACGTATGACACAAAGCGAACTGGCTGCCCGGCTGGGGGTTTCCGCCAGTGCGGTTGGGATGTATGAACAAGGGCGGCGGGAACCGCCATATCCAGTGCTGCATAAGCTCAGCGAGCTATTTGGAGTCAGCACCGATTGGCTGCTTTCGCGCGACGACAGCGAACAGGAACAAGGCGGCGAACTTGGAGAAATCCTCAGCACGTTCCACAAACAGCTCCGGCAGCGGGATGGGCTGATGTTCCATGGACACCCATTATCTGAATCAGATGTAGAAAAAATTGTGCGGGCAATGCGGTTGGGCGCAGAGCTGGTTCTCCAGGAGGAGATGATGCCATGACACGCGCAGAACGGGAAGCTCATCAGTTAATTGACCTGTATCATGAATATGACCCAGAAAAATTGGCTGAAAAAATGGGTGTCCTGACAATCCTGTGTGATTTGCCTGAAAGTGTAGAAGGATTCTACCATTGCTACCGTGGACATCCAATTATTTATTTGGCAGACCGTCTGCCGCCATGCCGCCGCCGGGCGGTATGCGGGCATGAACTGGGTCATGCCATTCTGCATGGGGATATCAACTCCCTGCTTTTGGACGACACGGATGAAAAATTGGAACGGGAAGCGGATTTATTTTCAGCGGCATTGCTGCTGAGTGAACGCCCGGAAGGCTGCTGTGATGTACAGAGCCTGGTGCAGGCAACCGGCTTGCCGGAAACCGCCATTCGCCGCGTTTATGATATGTTATGAGGGAACAAAAAAAGCCCTGCCCGATGGCAAAACGCCAGGGCAGGGCTTTTCTTCATTTCCGGGGCAGATTAGGCCTTTGCGGCAATCAGTTCCACTTCCACTTTTGCGCCCTTTGGCAGGGCAGCAACCTGCACGCAGGAACGGGCAGGCGCATTTTGCGTAAAGTATTTGCCATATACCGCGTTAAACGCAGCAAAATCAGCCAGGTCAGCCAGATAGCAGGTTGACTTGACCACATGATCCATACCAACGCTGGCTTGTGCCAAAACCGCTTTCAGGTTTTGCATCACTTGTTCGGTTTGTTCCTCAATGGTAGCACCAACGATTTCGCCGGTTTTTGGGTTCAGCGGGATTTGCCCAGAGGTGTAAACCATCCCATTGATTTCAATCGCCTGGGAATAGGGGCCAATTGCTTCCGGTGCAAGCACACTTTGGATCACTTTTTTCATGATAATCGATCTCCTTTGATATGATAAATTTATAAATAACAAAATAAATCGGGAAACAGGCTGCACAGCGGCTTAGCCATGCAGTTTTTTCATACGCTGCTGGTTGGAAAGGATTTTCTTGCGCATCCGCAGGCTTTTCGGTGTGATTTCCAGCAGTTCATCATCGCCGATAAATTCGAGCGCCGCTTCAATGGACATCACGCGCGGCGGGATTAACCGCAGTGCATCATCCGAACCAGAGGCACGGGTATTGGTAAGCTGTTTTTTCTTGCAGACATTGACAGCAATATCATCATCTTTGGGGGTACAGCCAACAATCATACCTTCATAAACTTCTGTACCTGCCCCAATAAACAGTGTACCGCGTTCCTGTGCGTTATATAACCCATAAGTGACAGCTTCGCCGGTTTCAAAGGCAATCAGCGCACCCAAAGACCGTTTTTGGATATCGCCCTTATGCGGCTGATATTCATAAAATACCGAGCTCATCACGCCTTCGCCTTTGGTATCGGTTAAAAATTCACTGCGATAGCCAAACAGTCCGCGTGCCGGGATGAGAAATTCAATGCGCATCCGGTCGCCTTTTGGGTTCATGGAAACCAGTTCGCCTTTGCGGGAACCCATTTTTTCCATCACAGATCCGACGGCATCCTGCGGCACATCGGCAATCATTCGTTCAATCGGTTCACATTTCACGCCGTCAATTTCACGCATCATGGCTTTTGGCGCGCCAACCTGGAATTCATAACCTTCGCGGCGCAGGTTTTCAATCAAAATGGAAAGGTGCATTTCACCGCGCCCAGCAACCCGGAAACTATCTGTGCTGTCAGTTTCAGACACACGCAACGATACGTCTTTCAGCAGTTCTTTAAACAAACGGTCACGCAAATGGCGGGAGGTGACAAATTTGCCTTCACGCCCAGCAAATGGCGAATCATTCACAGAGAATGTCATTTCAACCGTAGGTTCGGAAATTTTGACAAATGGCAGCGGTTCAACCGTGCCATATGCACAAATGGTTTCGCCGATGGTGATATTTTCAATCCCAGAAAAGCAGGCAATATCCCCAGCTTTCATTTCATCCACCGGTGTGCGCACCAAACCCTCAATGGCATACAGCGAAACAATTTTAGAGTTGTATGGTTTGGTATTGCCATGGTAATCACAAATGGTCACTGGCTGACCGACTTTAATGCTGCCGCGTTCAATGCGTCCAATGCCAATACGCCCAACATAATCATTATAATCAATAGAGGATACCAGCATTTGTGTATCGCCCTCCATATCGACATGGGGCGCGGGGATATGCTCCAAAATCTGGTCGAACAGCGGCACCAAATCCACTCCAGGTTTATTGGGCGACATGGACGCGGTGCCATCGCGCCCAGAGCAATAAATAATGGGGCTGTCAAGCTGTTCATCGGTTGCATCGAGTGTCAGCAGCAGTTCCAGCACTTCGTCGCCGACTTCATTCAGCCGCGCATCCGGACGGTCTATTTTATTCACTACAATAATGATTTTATGCCCAAATTCCAATGCTTTTTGCAGCACAAAACGGGTTTGCGGCATGGGGCCTTCGGCGGCGTCGACCAGCAGAATGACGCCATCTACCATTTTCAGGATACGTTCCACTTCGCCGGAAAAATCGGCATGGCCCGGCGTATCCACAATATTGATTTTCACATCCTGGTAATGCACCGAGGTGTTTTTGGCTAAAATTGTAATGCCGCGTTCGCGTTCGATATCGTTGGAATCCATCACACGTTCTTCCACGACCTGATTTTCGCGGAAAATACCGGCTTGTTTTAACATCTGATCAACCAAAGTGGTTTTGCCATGGTCAACGTGTGCGATAATTGCAATATTCCTTAAATCATTCCTAACCATAATGCCTCCTGATATGGACAAAAATCGTTCTTTTCCTTTTTTCGCTTACAGATTATTATATCCCCTGTTCGCGCTGATTTCCACCTGTTTATTTATAAAATTTTTCGCCTGCCTTGTCAAAAAAACTGTGCGATTTTTTAAAATTTTTTAAAATTAAGTGTTGACATTTGGTCGTGGATTGGATATAATAATCTTCGTCAGCAGATAGCCGAATTGTGTAAAGGTAGCACGACAGACTCTGACTCTGTTTGTGAGGGTTCGAATCCTTCTTCGGCTGCCAT
>CAXHNU010000093.1:0-12150 GCA_964017555.1 uncultured Butyricicoccus sp.
TTCACTCCAGCCCGCTTACTTTCTTTTATAAAAGAAAGTAAGCAAAGAAAATTTCACTTTCCGCTGTTCACGCGGTGTCTGACGAGGTTGACGCACCCGGCGGAAGTGGCTACGGCAAAAGCAACAACATGAGAGCTTTTATAAAAGAAAGTAAGCAAAGAAAATTTCACTTTCCGCTGTTCACACGGTGCCTGACGAAGTGAAGCACCCGGCGGAAGTGACTGCGCAAAAAAAGGGGATTTTCTATTTATGGTTTTTGATACAATTGCTGCAATTGCAACCGTACCCGGCGGCGCAATCGGAATTATACGGATTTCTGGGCAAAATGCAATACAAGCAGTCAGTCAAATTTTTCATCCCGCAAATGGGACGTCATTTTTAAACTGCCCGCCGCGGATGCTTGTTTATGGGGCATTATCAATGCGGGATGGTAAAATCCTGGATCAATGTATGGCAGTACAGTTTCCAGGGGATAAAACATATACCGGTGAGGATATGGCAGAACTTCAGTTACATGGTTCACCGGCTGTGCTTAGTGAAACCCTTTCCGCGTTATTTGCTTTGGGTGTGCGGCAGGCAAATGCAGGGGAATTTACCCGCCGTGCGTTTCTAAATGGCAAACTCGGTTTGATGGAAGCCGAAGCGGTTGCCGATTTGATTGCCGCACAGACTTTAGAAGCGGCTGGAAATGCCGCAGGGCAGTTATCAGGAACAATTGGCAGTCATATGGCAGAAATCCGACAAAAGTTAGTTGCTTTATCTGCCCATTTTTTGGCGGTTGTGGATTATCCGGATGAGGAAATTGAACCATTCCAAATGCAGCAAATGATACAAACTTTGTCAGAAACGGCTGAAGAAGTGCAGCAGTTATATGATTCTTATGAAACCGGGCGGATTTTGCGGGAAGGTTTGCCATGTGCTATTTTAGGGCGTCCAAATGTCGGCAAATCAACCCTTTTGAATGCACTTGCCGGGTTTGACCGTGCAATTGTTACCGAAATCCCAGGAACAACCCGTGATATGATTGAAGAAGTGGTGCGGATTGGCGCGTTATGCCTGCGGTTACAGGATACAGCCGGTTTGCGTGATACCAATGACCCGGTGGAAAAAATAGGGGTAGAACGTGCCCGCCTTGCGGCAAAAAATGCCGGACTGGTTTTAGCTGTCATTGACGGCAGCCAGCCGCTGACCGATGCCGATTTGGATGTGTTAAAGCAGGCAAAAGAAAGCCCGCGTGCTGTGGTTGTTGTGAATAAATGTGACAAGCCTACCGAAGTACAAATACCGGAAGACTTCCCATATATCGTGTCGATCAGTGCAAAGCAGGGGATCGGGCTGGATAAACTGAAAACGGCATTATTAGAATGTGCTGGCTTATCCGGCGCGGCGTTTGACGGCGGCATGATTACAAACGCAAGACAGGCAGAAGCCTTACTGCGTGCGGCAGATGCCTGCAAGCAGGCGGCAGAAGCGGCATATATTGGGTTTTCACCGGATGCCGTTTTGATGGATGTAGAAACCGCAATTGCGGCATTAGGGGAGCTGACAGGACAGAATGTCCGCGAAGATATTATCAGTGATATTTTCCGTCGATTCTGCGTCGGCAAATGAGTGAAAATGTTATATTTTTCATCCCATAAAATATACCTGCTGTGCTGTGAAAGAGGTTACACACAGGGAAGGGCAGGTTATCCACAAACTGTGGATAACCCTGTGTAAAACGCTGGAAACTTTGGATAACTAATATACAAATTGTTGAATCGGCAGAAATAATACAGATTGTAATAAAGTTATCCCCTGTTTTGCAGGTTTTACACAGAGTTATCAACAAGGCTGTCAAGGGTTTTGCCGTGAAAATATCACGGAAATTCTGATAGCTGGTGCATATATTTTTGTTCAAAGGAGAGATAGCAAAATGTCGTTTGATGCAGGCAGTTTTGATATCGCAATTATAGGGGCAGGTCATGCCGGAATTGAAGCTGCATTGGCTGGCGCACGGCTTGGACTTGAATGCGTCTGCTTTACCATAAATTTGGATGCTGTTGGCAATATGCCTTGTAACCCAGCAATTGGGGGAACAGCAAAGGGGCATTTGGTGCGTGAGATTGATGCGCTTGGTGGTGAAATGGGCAGGGCGGCAGATGCCGCCTGCATTCAATATCGGATGCTCAACCGGGGCAAAGGCCCGGCAGTGCATTCGCTGCGCGCACAGGCTGACCGCGTTGATTACAGAAAGTATATGAAACATATTCTGGAGTCTACGCCGCATTTATCGCTGAAACAAGCCGAAATTGTGAAGATTTACACCGAAAACCATGCGGTGTGCGCGGTGGAAACCGCAACCGGCGCAAAATATACCTGCCGTGCTGCAATTGTATGTTCTGGTACTTATTTGGGCGGACGTATTATTATTGGCGATCATATCCATGAAGGCGGTCCCGATGGGATGTTTGCCGCAACAAAATTAACCACTTGTTTACAGCAAATGGGACTGACACTCATGCGGTTCAAAACGGGTACGCCGCCGCGTGTCAATCGCCGTTCGATTGATTTCACCGGGTTGGAAGTGCAGGAGGGCGAAAAGGAAATTATTCCATTTTCTTTTGATTCTGTGGCGCCGCCGCCAAACCGCGCTGTATGCCATTTGACTTATACCACAGATGAAACCCATCGGGTGATCCGTGAAAATTTAGACCGTTCGCCGTTGTATTCAGGCAAAATTGATGGCGTAGGCCCGCGGTATTGTCCATCCATTGAAGATAAAGTTGTCCGGTTTGCGGACAAGCCGCGGCATCAGCTCTTCATTGAACCCATGGGATTAGATACCGAAGAAATGTATATTCAGGGATTTTCATCCTCAATGCCGGAGGATGTACAGATTAAAATGCTGCGTACTTTGCCTGGTTTTGCAAATGCGGAAGTCATGCGCCCAGCTTATGCGATTGAATATGATTGTGTTGACCCAACTGAACTGCTGCCCACGCTGGAAACCAAAAAAATACAAGGATTATATGGCGCGGGGCAGTTTAACGGTTCTTCCGGTTATGAGGAAGCCGCCGCGCAGGGTTTGGTCGCGGGCATCAATGCCGCGCTCAAATTGCAGGGCAGGGAACCCATGATTTTAGACCGTGCGGATGGCTATATAGGCACTTTGGTGGATGATTTGGTGACACGCGGCACCAATGAGCCATATCGTATGATGACCTCGCGGTCAGAATACCGTTTGCTGCTGCGGCAGGATAATGCGGATGAACGGTTAATGGAAATCGGTGCAAAAGTTGGGCTGAACAGCCCGGAACGTTTGGAACGTACCAAAGAAAAATACCGCATTGTTTCACGTGAAACTGAACGCCTGCAAAAGGTTGCCATTCACCCAACCGAAGCAATCCAAGCCTTTTTAGCGGCACAGCATTCCACGCCGCTGAAAGCGGGCGGCAAACTCATTGATTTACTGCGCCGCCCAGAAATCACATATGATGCGTTAGCGCCATTTGACCCGGAACGCCCGGCATTGCCTGCGGTGATCCGTGAACAAGTGGAAATCCGCGTCAAATATGACGGCTATATCAAACGACAATTGCGGGATGTGGAACAGTTCCGCAAAATGGAAAGCAAGCCATTGCCCGCGGATATCAATTATGAGGATATCCCATCGCTGCGCATTGAAGCGCGGCAGAAATTAAACCGTATTCGCCCCGTGAATATGGGGCAGGCAGGGCGGATTTCAGGCGTATCACCTGCGGATTTAACCGCGCTGATGATTTATCTGGAAACGAAAGGCGGAAATGCCCATGGATGAACGGCAATTACTGGCGGAAGGATTGGAAACCTTGCGTTTGCCGGCAACGGCAAAACAATTAGAACAATTCATGCAGTTTTCCAAAATCCTGTTACAGAAAAACCAGGTCATGAATTTGACCGCAATCACAGATCCGATGGATGTCATAACCCGTCACTTTTTGGATTCTGCCGTCTTATCAGCGCAAATTACCGGGCGGACAATTGATATTGGCACCGGGGCAGGATTTCCCGGTTTACCGCTTGCCATTTTGAATCCGGATATTTCGTTTACATTGCTGGATGCACAGCGCAAACGCATTGATTTCATCAAACAAGTTGCAGACACATTAGGGCTAAAAAATGTGCAGCCCGTCCATGGCAGGGCAGAGGAGTTTGCCCAGCAAAACCGGGAAACGTTCACCTGTGCCGTATCACGTGCAGTAGCTGATTTACGGGTGCTCAGTGAACTGTGTATGCCGTTTGTACAGCCGGGCGGGATATTCTATGCCATGAAGTCCCAGAACTGTACAGAGGAAGTCACAGCGGCAGAGGAAGCCATTGCACTGTTAGGCGGGGCGCTGAAAGCAGTGGAATCATACACCATTCCATGTACAGAAATTTCTCATGCGCTGGTGATGATCCAAAAAATCACGCCAACCCCAGCCAAATATCCCAGACGGTTTGCCAGGATACAAGCCGCGCCGCTCGGCGGGAAATAATGCTGGAATCGCCGTCTGATAACCCGTAGTAATGCGATTACTATGGGTTATTTTTTGCCGGAAAATAAGCGGAAATATGCTATCCTACTGGAAACCGGTCGAAATGGCAAGGGGAAATACTTATCATGCGGTCGATTTTCCTTTACTTTTTGGCATAAAATGGTAGTCTATTACTATCAGGCATTCCAATCGGTATGCCCGGAATATGCAAAGGAGGAAGCTGCATGACCCCAGTTCTTAACATTCGCAGCGCCAACCCCGACCGGCAGCTCAAACGTGTTAAACCCTCGCAGATTGCCCGTAACCCAAACCAACCCCGGAAATTTTTCGACACGGAAGCCATTAATCAGCTTGCGGAGTCCATCCGGCAGTATGGTGTATTAAACCCCTTGACGGTGCGCCGTACAGGGGATGGGTACGAACTGATTGCAGGGGAACGCAGGCTGCGGGCTGCGAAACAAGCGGGGCTTTCTGAAGTCCCATGTATCGTTATGGCCGCCAGTGCGCAGGATTCATCCGCATTGGCACTCGTCGAAAATTTGCAGCGGCGTGACCTCGATTTTTTCGAGGAGGCATGGGGTTTTAAAAAACTCATTGATACCTTTGGCTTGACCCAGGAGGAGGCGGCGCGTAAAGTCGGGAAAACACAAAGTGCAGTGGCAAATAAATTGCGCCTGCTCAAACTCTCGCAGAAAAACATTCAAATGATACGTGATGGCGGGTTGACAGAACGTCATGCCCGTGCCTTATTGCGCATCCCGGAAGAGGAGCCAAGGCTCCAAGCAACCGCGTACATTATCGAGCATCAATTCAATGTCAGCCGGACAGAACAGTATATCGACCGGCTGTTGGAAGATCCGCCAGAGGATAAGCGCACAGTATTGCGTTTAATTAAAGACGTTCGTTTTTTTCTGAATACCGTAGATAAAGCGGTAGGCGTTATGAAAGAATCCGGCGTAGATGCAAAAATCGAACGGGAAGAACAGGAAGATGGTTTGCTGCTGCATATTTCAATCCCGAACTGTAAAAAGTAAAGCCAGAGGGTGTTTCACATGAAACACCCTCTGGCTTTTGGGATTCCAAAGGGGCAATGCCCCTTTGGTGCGCCCCGCACAGGGGCAGGGATTGGGGCAGCGCCCCAAAAAGCGCATTAACAAATACGGAAGCGCTGAATCAGGTTGTTTAGCGTTTGTGCCTGCTGAGCCAGCGCAGTGGAAACCATTGCGCTTTTTTCTGCTGTATCAGAGTTGTCCTGAATGACCGCGGAAATCTCTTTGATCCCATCTTCAATTGATGTAATCATCTCTGACTGCTGAACACTGGCAGCAGCAATTTCGTCCATCAGCGCTTTGATAGATTGGATACAGCCATTGATATCCTGCATGGCAGAAACAACAAGATTTGTCGATTCAGTTCCGCTTTTGACGCTGTCAATTGAATGGCTGATTAGGACATTGGTATTTTGTGCCGCTTCCGCGGATTTTTCAGCCAGGTTGCGCACTTCATCCGCGACAACAGAAAAACCTTTGCCGGCAGTGCCGGCGCGGGCAGCCTCAACAGAAGCATTCAGCGCTAAAATATTGGTCTGGAATGCAATATCCTCGGTAATCACTTCTATTTGTTGTACCACTTAAGCAAAAAAGCAAAAACCCTGCTGCGTGATCAGTGCAGCAAGGCTTTTGCGTTATGGTAAATAAAAGCTTGAACTGCATAGGATTTGGGGGATCCCATGCAATTACAATATACCACATATTTCGACCTTTGTGTGTCGAATTTTGTCGAATGGGAAAATAATTTTTATCCATCTAACTGCTATGCCTGTAGTCAGCAAATTGGGGCACAGCATAGAATATCCGTTTATTGTTCACCCAACGTTGAAGCTGGCGGGTGATTTTCGGTGCAGTCGGGCGGTCGTAAATCATCACATACGGATCATAGCCCATTTGCCGCAGAGTGTCCACCCGGTACAAGTCCTGCTCATGGGTGCTGCCGTAGTTGGTCAGGACATAAACGCGCCGCCTGCGGCTGTTCTTAATCGCGGTCAGCTCCAGAAAACGCTGGAAGTACCCTGTCAAATCCTCGTTTGGATTGTCCCACGCAAAATGCACCGCCTTGGTACGTACCCGGTTCAGCAGCGCCACATTGTCCGGCGTAATCAGGCGGATGTCTAATCCCTGGGAGAAATCCACCCATGCACGGCTTTCGGCAAGCTGCAAAATCAATGCTTCATGGTCAGGACAGGCAAGCAGGTTTGCATCCAGCAGTTTGATTTCCTTCTGTCCATCCCAAAATTCGGACAGGTCGGCAACCTTGCGGCTTCGCCGTCCCTCCTTGCCGCTGACAATGCAAAATCCGCAATTTCGCGGACAGCCACGGGTCAAGAAACCATAGGCGGTACCGGAAAACTGCGGATATAAAGAATAGTCTGGACGGGTATGTTCTATTTCGTCTGGAAGATTAGGACCTGGTCCATATCCTGTGCCGCCGCGGATCACCTTGTCGGCATTAGTGACGGTGATTGTGTCCTTGGAGTAGGTATCGGTGAAAACCCGACTCTTATAAACAAGGTCGTAATGGCTTTGAGGATCCCACCACCCCACCTGATCGCCCCGCGCCTTATGATATGCGGAAAGTTTCATCAAGCACAGGTTAGGAAAGTTGTGGGAATCCACATCTACCAGGCCAATTTTAATGGTCATATTATTCGCCATACAGTCCAGCGCGGTCATTGACCACAAAGACTTTCAGGGCATCCTCGCTAAGGTTATGTGCGCCATCACAATCACCTTTCAGCAAACCTTTTCGTACCAACTTGGCAATGGTCGGCTTTGCCCAATCGGGCATATCATCATAATATTTGTACCTCACTTCGTTTTCCTCCTTTGTCTGCATTGCATCTTTTATGCGCGGTAATAGATTTTTCAAGAAAGCGTCTCTAGTATTCCCGCCAAAGAAAGCCGTCCCTGGACAGGTCTTTGCACTCTTTGCTGGATGATAATCGCCCAGCGCCTGTCCTTTTGCTGTCCACCAAGCGTGGTAAGTAACCGCCGTTTCCGGCTTCAATCCAAACACCTTGCACAGCACGGCAGTCAAGGTAATAATGGCATCCGCCTGTTCGGCAGTCATTTTATCCTGTCTGGCATCGAAATTGCCGAAATTCTCAATGCAAATCGCACCTTTATTTGCACCAACAATCCCGGCGGGGTTTTGTTCAAGGCTTCTGCCAGTCACAATTAAGCCATCTGGGAACACGGTGAAATGCTGTGCGATATCAGCGAACCCACGTGCCAAATGGCTTTGCCGCATAGCGGATTGTCGGGTAAAGTGATTCCTGCCGTCAAAATGCTTGTATGCCGGTGACCAGGTATGATGCAGTTGAACCAGCTTAATAGACCGCTTTGGCATATGTTCATTAAGATAAGATTCAGCTTCATCCGGTCGAAACATTAAAAAACCGTTGTTAGGAATCATCGTTTTTCCTCCGCATTGTTGATTTTTCCTTGCAATTGCTCCAACGCTTTTTTAATCGGTTCTGGGTAAGGCACGCCCATCAGCCCGGCATTTTCCATAATGCTGATGGTTTCATTTGCGATAAATGCCCATACTGCCGCATTGCGTACAATCGTTGTGCCTAATGTAATATCCAGACGCGCAGCAACCAGCACCACAAGCAGCGTAACACCTTTTCGACAAAGCCCTTGCCAACATTCCCGGCTGTCAATTCGACCGCCTGTGGTCTTGTCTGACCGCCGGAAAACGCCTGCCACAATCAGCCCCATCAAAAAGTCAATTCCCATGAACATCAAAAGTGTTGTTAAATCGTTAGACCATCCGCCATAAATATGGCTGAAAATCCCGCCAATCGCACAAAACATAGACATTATCGCCGCCTTTCCTGTTGTCATATGTGCCATGAAGAATACCTCCTTTCGTTTGCTTAGTTTTCGCTCTCCGCAAGCAATGCCGCCACAGCGTCACGCAATTTTTTTGGTACATCATCCAGTGTTTTTATTCCTTTGCGTAATTTCTTCTTATTTGCGCCAAATATTGTGATGTTGTCCATATAACGCACCATATATTTAACGCCGTCAATTTTCAGAATGAAATGGTCAAGCGATTCCAAATAGAAGTTCGCAAGCCATTGACAGATATAATATCCAATCGCAAGACCGCCGCCGCATGATTCCAAAATATCAAAAATGATTTTCAAGAATTTCTTGTCTTTGATTTTTCGGGAAAGCGCAGTGTTTAGCCTTTCGATTGGTATCGACGGGTAAAACTTCTTGATATCAATTTCCGCAGCATATTTGCAGTTCTTCGGATGATTCCGCAAAATATGTTTGATATATTTGCCTGCGTATACGCCGCCGCGCCCAGGGATAGATGCACAAGACCAATGGTACATTCCGCGCACAAGTACAGGTTTCATTGTTTCAACCAAAATCCAATGGATGATGGAATCAGGGAAAAACGGGACAACTTTTATTGTTCTCCATTTCTGACTGCTTACATCGTAAATATCATGTTCATGCGGCATTGCCGGAACAAAACTTTCGGTTTTCAGGATGTCGTAAAGGCGTTCTGTATAAAAATCCAGATTGTATAACACCTTTCTTACATCCCTTCTGCCGTGTTTGTGTTTTGATGCTTTGATAATAGTATTCCGGATAAATGTTTTATCCAGCATTTTTTCATAGAGGAAGCCAATTCTTTTTGGCATTATGTCACTTCCTTGTTTGTCTGCAAGGTTGTTCAAGAAAAAACTTACTAAACCCTGTCCTCTCGACAATATTTTCACCAAGCGGTGTGGAAAAGCCTGTGCAATAATCATTTGACAAGTTGACGGGCACCGATGTTCGAGTTCGAGTTCGACGACGTGTTGTTCGCGTTGAAGTAAAACAGACCCGCATTCAGCCCATTATTCCAGTTGCCGCCCACTTGAAGCACGCGCCAACGCCAAGAACCAAACACCCGGCGCACCGCACAGACAGCCCCAACAAAAACCTAAAAATTAACGCCGCTGGGGGTTGCGACCCCCAGACCCCCGTTAGGGGTGATAAAGAAGACGGGCACCGACGGCCGAGCTCGAGCCCGACGACGTGTTGTCCGCGCCGAAGCAAAACAGACCCGCACGCAGCCCATCATTCCAGTAGCCGCCCACCCGAAGCACGCGCCAACCTGTATTTTGATAATAATAGTCAGGTATGTAAGTACTGTTGCTCCCGCCAACGGCATTAGGCAGGAATGCGTATGGCGCATTAGTTGACGAACCTAAACTTTTAATAAAACCATTGCTTCCAGTTATAGTTGATGCAACCATATAGTCGGTTGTTGTATCATCCGCATATTTCGCCGGGTCTGTACAAACACGAACAGTACGGTCATCAAAATTTATGCCGTCAATCCATTCATAGACATTCCCCCAAGGATTTTCAATATGTCGGTATTGCACCGCTGTTTGTCCATCTGTTCCCGCAGCCCTGCCGGTGTGATAAGACATGGTGTCTGTACCGCCTGTGTTTTGTGCTGCACTTGCGCTTACAATACCTTGTCCGATTTTTGCTTGACTGTTCCAATCTGCAAATTCTATAAGGTAAAGCAGCCAGACAGCACACCATGTAACATAGTCGTACAAACTCCATTTATCACCTTTACTTCTTGCAGCTTCTCTAAACGCCGCTCTTGTCAAGGAAACCCGAGGAGGGTGTCCAGATGCAGAAGCCGGGATATCACCACCGGGCACCGCAACTCTGGAAAGCGATGTATTTGTTCCTGCAATTGTGTTGTATCTTCCTACATACTTATTAGAACCCGGATGTTTTGTAAATCCGCTAATTTCTGTATCACTGATATAAAAATATCGTTTTCCATTGCTGTCAAAAATCCGATAATAGAATGTTGGGACATAAACCATCGTATCATAATTGGTTCGTGAAAAACTTGACGAGCCGCGTTTATGCGATACAGCGTTATTGACGATATTATATTCATCCATGTCCTTCCATGGCGAATAATTATCAAACGGCGAACTTCCTGCACCTGTTCCAACAGCAGGGGAAGGATTCGTTGTGATATTCACCGTAACTAAACCATTTGGGTCATTACTTGGTGTTAACCGGGTAAGTGCCGTAGAACTGTTACTCATATCCCAACAAACTCCAAATACATTTACAAGTGCTGCTGTTACGCTGATGGTTTTATTTGCTGGTGCTGTGTGGTTTGTGCCTTCTGCAACCTTTACAGTAATGGTAGACGAACCACTTCCCACTGCGGTAACTGTCACCGTTGTGCCGGATACAGACACCGTTGCAACAGATGTATTACTGCTGATTGCTGTAATTGCACCATTGCCCGCGCGAGTGACTGTAATCGTGCCTGTTTTCGCGGAATTGTCCAAGCTGATGCTGGTTGTGCTAAGCACCAAAGAGCCGTTTGCTTTCCCAATACTCCAAATCACATTTTTCGCGTCCCTGCTGCCATCTTCCCAGCAGTAACCTGATTTCGGTGTAAATGTTGCAGTAAATGTCCCAGCGTTTGTGCTGCTTGCCACACCGCTTATGGTCATTTTGTTACGGTCAAAATCCTGCCAAACTGGACTTTGTGCCTGTCCATTATAGGTTAAGGTACCAACCTGCGCAGGTAATGCAATCCGCAATATCCTTTGATACCGCCTGTTGAAAATCATGTTGTCATACCTCCTGCACCATAATACAAATGGGCATCGCCGCAGTTAAGTTGCTGTCCACAGTATAAGTAAATCCCGTAGGGCTGATTGTCTTGAGCCAAAACCCGCAGTCATGAAAAGTATCCTGGCTGGCATCAGTAGGCGCAGCATCTACAATACAAGTTGTTTCATCTGCTGTACAAGCGGGAAATGTACCAGCAACAGATCCAACAACCCCGGCATTAGTGGCAGGAATAGTGACTGGAAAAAAGCGTGGCTTATATTTGTCAATTGTAGTCCGGATGTCGTTGTGTGCCGTACCGCTGGTGTTGTGTGCATTGATAGAACCACTCACATCAATATCCGGAAGTTGCGTTGCAGGCACTTTCCCGCTGCCGTCCAATCCCGCAATTCCTTCCGGCTGTCCCTTGGATGCCTGAAGCTCTTCCAGTTCCTTTTTCACAGCATGGGCATTTTCCAATATCTTTTGTATCAGCGGATTGACAACTTCATCCGCATCTACTGAGTCATCCTGTGTCAGCTTCGGAATATCCTCATGATATACAGGATTTTCGGGCAGTTCATAAACAGCCGCTGCTGTAGTTTCAGCCATATTGATCACGCCTCCTTTTAAGCCATCGCAAGATATCGATAAGGATTTTCCGCAGAGCCATCACCATTGAGCATTCCTTTGACAGAAAATCCGTTGCTTGTGATAGATACCAGTTTAGCATTTGCACCACGCACAGCTAATTGCACACAAGTTCGGTCATGCTGCTCCTCATAGTATCCACGGTATGCAACAACCAATACCGCGCGCGGCTGGAACCCAATTGAAATTGTCTGCGTATTGGTCGAACCAGAGCCAGTATAGATGCCAGTGACAAAATAGCTGGTACGCCGCAGATTACTTTCTGTGGCTGACACCCGTGAAGCCAGCGACTGCCGGGCAGAAATCTCGCTGGCAAGCTGGCTTTCTAGCTGTGC
>CAXHNU010000094.1:0-12015 GCA_964017555.1 uncultured Butyricicoccus sp.
ATTATAATCAGATTGTCAACGATGAAATGCTGCATTCCTGCACCAACTATGAATGCTATAAAGGCTTATATTCATCGTTAAATTCGATGAACCTGTTTGAAATCACCCATTCACTCATGCGGCAGTTCGGCCCGGAAAACTGGACGCTTTATAAAGGCAAACATTTATTAAGCTTTGTCGATAACCATGATGTAACCCGTGCGGCGTCTATTTTGACGAACCCTAAACATTTGCCGCTGCTTTATGGTATGATGTTTGGTATGCCAGGCATTCCATGTCTGTATTATGGTTCGGAATGGGGCGCCGAAGGCAAAAAAGAACAGCATAGTGATGATATCCTGCGCCCATGCTTTGACGCGCCGGAATGGAACGATTTGACCGATGCCATCCAGGCAATGGCAAAGGCGCATAAGGAAAGCAAAGCATTATGCTATGGCGATTTCAAACATGTTGTGCTGACCAACAAACAAGCCATTTGGGAACGGATTTATGACGATGAACGGGTGCTGGTTGCGATTAACGCGGACAGCGAATCATATACCGCGCATTTTGATGCGCGCTGCGGCATGGCAGAAGATCTGATTACCGGTAAGCCGCATGACTTTGGCGGCGGCAGCGAACTGCCCCCATATTCGATTGCATTCTGGAAAACAGAACGGTAAAACTGAAAACCATCACACAAAAAGCAGGCAATTCATAGGCTGAAAACAGGAGGCTGTTAACCTATGGATTGTCTGCTTGTTTTACTTATGTCGTTAGATGCGCTGCTTGCCTGCCTTGCGCTTGGCGCGCAAGGCATTCGGGTGGAAAAGTGCAGCCGCGTTGTGATTGCCGGCGTTGGCGCCGGATGCCTTGCCCTTTCCTTTTTATGTTCGCATATTTTATGCCTGCTGCTGCCCGCTAGCCTTTTCCATTACATAAGCTGTGGGGCATTGCTTGCGATTGCGCTATTATGTTTGTTTGAAGAAGGTTTCAAGCGGCTTTCCGCCTATCTTGCGGCGCATACCGCGCCGCTGACCTTCCGCCTGCATGGGCTGCGGGTGGTATTGCAGGTTTATGCGGAAACCGCACAGGCGGATGCTGACCGTTCAGGCACGCTTTCGCCTGCGGAAGCATTGGTGTTGGCATTGCCGCTTTCGCTTGATTCACTGCTGACAGGGCTGTCAATTGCCGCACCGCCGGAAAAAGCCGCTTTTTTGCTGATGATTTCTTTTGTCTGTGGGCTTGCGGCATCGGCAGGCGGGGAATGGCTGGGGCGGCTGCTGGGACACGCGGCAGGACAGCTTGCAACGCTTGTCAGCGGGTTTTTGCTGCTTGCGATTGCGCTGGCAAAACTGACACTTTGACAGCCGTATGCAGAAACCTTGCAAAACGGGAGGGGCAAGCCCCTCCCGGATTAGGCATTATAATGCTGCTTCAAAGTAAAACCAGTTTGCATCCAACCGGCGAACCATCCCATGGTTGTCACCTTCGCCGTTCCATTGCCATGTTTGGTCTGAAACAGGCGTTAATGATTGGTTTGCATTTTGAAATGCGACAGGTACATTGTCATATGAATAAAAAAATCCATAATACTTTGAAGATGGAACAAGCCCGCGGCTAACAACAGTATATTCCGCAATGGGATGCTCGCCGCCCCAATAATTGAACCTGATATGGGCGTTGTCATCTTCCAGACCTGCGCCCATGTGATGTAAAACAGCATCTTCTAACGCAGCCCTATGGCTGTTAAAATAGCGGATGGTTTTTCGTTCAGGCGTATTTGTGACAATGGCAGTCATCATCACACATGCAAATGTTAAAAACAGGATAATCAATTTTCTATGCTTCATTATTTCGCCTCCACAAATCTGCAAATTTTGCATCGCCCTATTCATTTTACCATGGTTTTTGGTTTAATGCAATTTGTTTCTTGAAAGCAGGGCTGGGATGGATGGCTGTATTTTTTATGGACAGTGTGCTATAATGAAGGACAAGATAAAAATTTTTTCAGGAGGATATCATGAAACTGATTTCATGGAATGTAAACGGCTTGCGTGCGTGCATGGGCAAAGGTTTTTTGGAATTTGCCGCCAAAGAACAGCCGGATATTTTATGCTTACAGGAAACCAAAATGCAGCAGGGACAAGCAGAAGTGCCGCTCGAAGGGTATCAGCAATATTGGTGCTCCGCAGAGAAAAAAGGGTATTCCGGCACGGCGGTTTTCACCAAAACACAGCCGCTTTCTGTCCAGTATAACCTTGGTATCCCGGATCATGACCGCGAAGGGCGGGTGATTACTGCCGAATATGCGGATTTTTATTTGGTCACAGTTTATACACCCAATTCTCAGGAAGGGCTGAAACGGTTAGATTACCGGATGCAATGGGAAGATGCGTTCCGCACATATGTCAAAACATTGGACGCCCAAAAACCGGTGATTATTTGTGGGGATATGAATGTTGCTCATCAGGAAATTGACTTGAAAAACCCAAAAACCAATCATGAAAGCGCCGGGTTTTCGGATGCGGAACGTGCCAAAATGACCGAATTATTAGCGGCTGGTTTTGTGGACACCTGGCGGCATTTTCATCCGGATACAGAAGGCGTATATTCTTGGTGGAGTTATCGTTTCCGTGCGCGGGAGAAAAATACAGGCTGGCGGATTGACTATTTTCTGGTATCCGAGCGGCTGCTTGACCGTGTGACAAAAACCGATATCTTAACCGATGTTTTTGGTTCAGACCATTGCCCGGTGGTGATTGAAATTGCATGATAGAGAAAAGAAACTGATCCTTCCGGAAGCAAAGGAAGAAATCATTGGGCAGCCAGACTGCCAGGCTTTGCCGCAGCGCCCGGATTTACAGGTAAACCCATTTGAGCAGCAAGATGAGGATTCTCTCGCGGATTGGTACAGCATAGGATACGAACCATGTCCTTGCTGTGGTGCGGATATCCCTGCAAATCCATCATGGGGCTATATCTGCCCCGTATGTTTATGGGAAATTGATTACAGCGAGGATGTCGCGAATGACCCAACCATGCCCAGCGACCAAAACCATGGCTTATCACTGGAAGAAGCTCAGCTTAATTTCCGGGTTTTTGGCATTTGTGACCCATGGCTCCGGTGGAAGGATGACCCGTCCGCGGCGGAAGACCAGCCAGAATAATTGCCGTCAGGATAAGCAAAATCCCTGCAAGTTTATCCAGCGTGGCAGCTTCCCGAAAGGCGAAAAACCCAATCAGCGCCGCAACAACAGGTTCTACGGTTGCCAAAATGGAAGCCTGTCCCGCATCAGTATGCGTTAGTCCTGCAGTATAAAGCAGATAGGGAAGAACAGTGCAGATGAGCGCTAAACCCGTGCTGCCCAGCAGCACAGCGGGTTTGGCAAGAGCTGCAAATAATCCAGCCGGATGCGCCAGCGGCAGCATTCCAAGCGCCGCAAAAAGAAAGGAATATACCGTAACCGTTTCCGGTGGGTAATTGCGTAAAGCAAATTTGCCGAAAATTGAATATAGCGCATAACCAATGCCTGAACCAAGCCCATAAACCAGCGCCAAAGGCGAAATAGAAATACCGCCGCTGCATATGCCTGTCATACAGGCACAGCCTGCCATCGTGAGGATTAACGCGATGGCTTTTCCTTTTGTCACCCTTTCGCCAAACAGCAGCCGGGAAAATAAAATCACAAACGCAGGCGCAGTATAAAGCAGCAAAGCGGCAACCGCAACGCCTGCGCGTTCAATCGCGGCATAATAACAAAGATTGAAACATGCCTGGCTGGCAATCCCTGTCCCGATAAAATAAAGCAAATGCCAGGGGCGGCGCAGGCGCAGTGCTTGCGGACTGCGTACCGCAAGCCAGAAGCAAAGCAGCACTGCCGCAAACCCAAATCGCAAGACCACCACTTGGATTTTATCTAATCCTGCGGCAGATAAAAACTTAAAAAAGATGGATATGATGCCCCACAATGCCCCGGCACAGGCAATCATCAGATGATATTGATGTTTTTTCATCATTGCCCCCTGCATAATAATGCGGTCATGGCTTCTGGAGTGTCAGCAAGCAGCGCTGCTCCAGCGGTTTGTAATTCTTTTGCGGTGCCAAAGCCCCATAATGCGCCAAGGCAGTTTAACCCATGGATTTTTGCCCCCTGGACGTCATGACGGCGGTCACCAATCATCAGCACGGTTTGTGCCGCCGGATGCCCAAGACGGCGTAAAACTTCAGCAATCACATCTTCTTTTTGTGAAATGCGTCCATCTAATGTCGCACCACAAATTTCTGTAAAATATCCATCTAACTCAAAATGCACAAGGATGCGTTTGGCTAAAGGTTCTGGTTTTGAGGTGGCAACCGCAAGTGTAAAGCCAGCCGCCCGCAAGCGGGACAAGGCTTCCGGGATGCCCGCATAAACCCGGTTTTCATATAACCCGATAGTTTCATACCGGGAACGGTATATTTTTTTGCACTGCATTGCCGTTTTATCGTCCAAATGGTGGTTTTCCATAAATCCATCAATCAGCGGCGGGCCGATGTATGCCGTCAGTGTGGATAAATCCGCGGTTTGAATGCCAGCCACTGTGCGCAGTGCATAATCGACAGATTTCGTAATCCCTTCCTGTGAGTCAGTCAGTGTACCATCCAAATCAAAAAGTAAATACTGATACATTTTTTATTACCCTCAAAACAAAGCGACGGGATTTTTCCCCGCCGCTTTGCTATATGCTGTTATTTATTTGCCAAGCAGGTCTTTCAGCCGCCCGGCAGCTTCCAAGGTTTTTGCCTGGTCGCCAAATGCCGTCAGGCGGAAAAACCCTTCGCCATTTGCGCCAAAGCCTGCGCCGGGTGTGCCGACAACATTCGCCTTTTCCAGCAGCAGGTCAAAGAAATCCCAAGATTTCATCCCATTCGGGCATTTCAGCCATAAATAGGGACTATTTTTGCCGCCGGTGTACCAAATGCCAAGCTCATCTAAGGTTTGCGCAAGCACTTTTGCATTTTGCTGATAATAAGACAGGTTTTGCTGAATCTGTTTTAACCCTTCTTCCGAGAAAACAGCCGCCGCGCCCCGCTGTACAATATAGGGCACGCCATTAAACTTGGTGGTTTGGCGGCGCAGCCATAATTTATTCAGGCTAAGCCCATCACGCTGCAAAGCCAGCGGCACAATGGTATAACCACAGCGGGTACCCGTAAACCCAGCGGTTTTCGACAGCGAACAGAACTCAACCGCACAGGTTTCCGCGCCCTCGATTTCATAAATCGAACGGGGTAAAGTATCATCGACAATAAAGCATTCATATGCCGCATCATACAAGATAATCGCATTTTCACGATTGGCATAATCCACCCAAGCCTTTAAGCCTGCGCGGTCATAAGCGGCGCCAGTCGGGTTGTTTGGCGAGCAGAGGTATACAACATCCGCATGGACAGAAGTGTCCGGCAGCGGCAGGAAGCCATTGCTTTCGTTGGCGTCCATAAAGATGATCTTCCGCCCCGCCATGGTATTGGTATCTACATAAACCGGATAAACCGGGTCAGGAACGAGTACGGTGATATTTGTGTCAAACAAATCAAGGATATTGCCCAAATCGCTTTTTGCACCGTCGGAAATAAAGATTTCATCAGCATCCAGCGTTGTGCCATGGGAAGCATAATACCCCTGTACAGCGGTTTTCAGGAAATCATAGCCCTGTTCGGGGCCATAGCCATGGAAAGTTTCCTGTTTGCCCATTTCATCCACCGCATCGTGCATGGCTTTGGTAACAGCCGGGGCAAGCGGAAGGGTGACATCACCAATGCCAAGCCGGATGATATTTGCGTCCGGGTGGGCAGCGCTGTATTCTGCCACTTTGTGAGCAATAGTGGAGAACAAATAACTGTCCGCGATATTTTTGAAATTCAGGTTCATCATAATATGGTTCAAAACTCCTTACAGTTTTTAAGAATAACAAAGATTGTTTTTTACACTTCAACCGTACCCTCAAATACAGTTTCCGCCGGGCCGGTCATCAGCACGCCCTGCTCGGTATAGCGTATGGTCAAATCGCCGCCGCGCAAATGGATTAACACATCTTCGCCGCGCTGGGATAGTCCGCTGAGCACAGCCGTAACACCAACTGCACAAGCACCGGTGCCGCAAGCCCAAGTTTCTCCACTGCCGCGTTCCCATACGCGCATTTTCAGTGAGCCGTCCGGCAATACATTGACAAATTCTGTGTTTACCCGTTCGGGGAATAATGCGTTGTGTTCAAATTTAGGCCCAAGGCGTTCTAAATCCAAGGAATCCACATCTTCTTTGAGGAAAACCACACAATGCGGGTTGCCCATAGATACACAAGTGATATGGTAAACCCGTTCATCAATGACCAGCGGTGCGTCAACGACGCGGTCACCATCCAGATAAACCGGGATTTTTGCAGGCGTCAGCACGGCTTCCCCCATGTCAACCTGTACGGTTTTTACCTTGCCGTTTTCCGGGAAAAGCTGGAGCGTTTTGAGTCCGCTTAATGTTTCGATGGTGATCTGGGTGCGGTTTTCGACCATATGATTATCATAAAGGTATTTGCCGACACAACGGATGCCATTGCCGCACATTTTGCCTTCAGAACCATCGGCATTGAACATTCGCATTTTCGCGTCTGCGGTTTCAGATGGGCAGATTAAAATAATACCATCGCCGCCAATACCAAAATGATGATCGGATAAACGGATGGAAAGGGCTTCCGGATTGGCAATGGTTTGCTGAAAACAGTTGAAATAAATATAATCATTGCCGCAGCCGTGCATTTTTGTAAAAGAAAGTTTCATATAAAAAATATCGCTCCTTCTGTCAAAAGGGATCGGATTTTTAATGTTATCAGAAAATCAAAGCGCCACGGCAGTTTATGCCATGCCGGGTGGCACGCCCCCATTATAGCACAAAGGCTAGCGTATTGTAAATCAAAACATCATGCTTTTGCCAAGGAAAGCATGAAATTCTTTCGCGTCAAACCGATAAGCGATTTGACAAGGTGCGTGCAGGGAAAACAACAAGGGCGTATCATAAAAATGAAAGCGCAAAAGGTGGGTTGTGATGAAAAGATATTTTGTATCAAGAAGAACCTTGGGTGCTGCTGAATGCCATCGTATGAACCAAATGATATGCAAAGCCTAAAGATGAAAATCACTTGCAATTACAGCGGTTTTGGCATATAATATTTCCTAGATAAGTGCCTTTCTCATGGCAATATAGCTTCCGCCAGAGCGATAAAAAAGAAGCTGTGGCGGATATGAGCAGCCTAGATAAGGAGTGTAATAAATGGAAAATGTATTGATTATTGATGATAGCACGCTGCAGGCTGCCCAACTGAGATCCATTATCAAGGACGATTATGATGTTACCATTGTGGAAACAGCAGAAGATGGGCTTAACTATGCAAACACCGGGAATTACTCCTTGATTTTGCTTGATGTGATTATGCCTGGTATGGATGGTTTTATGCTGCTGAAAAAATTGCAGGAAGAAGATATGACCCGCCATATCCCTGTGATTTTAATCACAAGCCTGGCAGATATCCAGAATGAACAGCGTGGGCTGATGCTTGGCGCGGTGGATTATATCACCAAGCCATTTCACCCGCTGATTGTCAAAGCGCGTGTCAATACGCATATTAAATTATATCAGTACCGCAAACAGATTGAACACCAATCGACAACTGACCAGCTTACAGGCGTAGCGAACCGGCGGCGGCATGACCGCTATAGCGCGGTGAAATGGCAGGAAGCAATACGGCTCCAGGTGCCGTTTTCCATCTGTATGTTTGATATTGATAATTTTAAAATGTATAATGACACCTTTGGGCATCCTGCGGGTGATAAAGTCATTGCAGAAGTTGCCAAAACAGCTTCCTCTTATTTGCGGCGCAGTACGGATTTTTTTGCTCGGTATGGCGGGGAAGAATTTGTCGCGTTTATGATGGGCAATGACGCGGAAAGCGCATTTAGCCATTTGATTAAAATCCGCCGCGAGGTAGAAGCGCTGCATATCCAGCATAGCCCCAGCGTTTCCCAATGGGTGACAATCAGCATTGGTGGGGTGACTGTTGTGCCGCAGATGGCGGATTCTTATGATACCTACTTAAAAATTGCGGATACAATGCTGTATGACGCCAAACGGTTTGGCAGAAACCAGGTAGTATGGGCGGCAGAGGGTATGAAACAATTGCTTGAAAAATAAAAGGAGCGTTAAAGATTATGGGATTGCTTGCGCCAATCAAGCGTATATTTGGGCTGGCCCCGACAGGGCAGGAACAAACAGACACAGAGGCTGGCGAGCCCAATGAAGTCGATGAACTTTATACTGGGATGCGTGTGGAAGTAACAACTTTTGATGGGCGGATGCTTTTTATCGCAAAGCTGATGTGCATCCGGCAGGATACCGCGCAGCTGCATGAATATATCGAATCAACCGACCCACAGCCGCAGCAGGTGGAAGAAGCATTGCATGTGCGCATACGTGGTTACAGCGATTATGAAAAGAAAGCGGTTTATTTGGAAGGCTATATCTCTCCGCTGCCGCAGCATATTTGGAAGGTTGAAAAATTATCGGTTGCGCGGATTGGCAACGACCGCGCGTTTTTCCGGCTGGATACGGATGTTGACGCAACCGCAACCAGTTTTGCTGGCTTTAATGTTGGGGAACGCCCCTGCAAAATGGTGAATATCAGCATTGGCGGGGCGTGCATCCAGTCTGAACATGAATATAAGGAAGGGGATAAATTCCTGCTTAAAGTACAGCTATTGGAAGAACGTGATATATCAACCCTGTTTTGTGAAGTATTGCGCGTCATCCCCAAGGAAAAGGGACAGTTCCAATATGGCTGTAAATTCCTTGGGCTGAATGAAATGGATCAAGGTAAAATCACCCAAAACATTTTTGAGGCACAGCGCAAAAAACGCGGCTGATGCGGCATAACAAAAACCCCCAGATTCTTTTTGGCAGGATCTGGGGGATGTTTTTTATTCAGCAAGCAGTTTTTTGACCGCCTGCGCAATACCATCGGCATTGTTGTCGCCAGTGACAGACCATGCCTGCGCTTTGACTTCGGGCAGCGCGTTTGCCATTGCGATGAACCGCCCATTGGGCAGCATACTTAAATCATTGGCACTGTCGCCAAATACCGCGGTTTCTTCTGGCGTAATGTTAAGGTGCTGCTGTAAATAAGCAAGGCTGCCGCCTTTGGTCACGCCTTCGCGGTTGATTTCCACACTGGTTATGCCGCTGAACATAACAGATGTTGTAACAGATAATCCGCCTTCGGCTTCCAATGCCGCTTTATACGCAGGGAAAGCCGCCTGGTTTGTCAGGAACACAATACATTTCATCAGAAACATTTCCGCCGTATAAATCACTTGGTGCCATTGCATCCGCGGAGTAATGAGAAATGTCTGTTTGTCAGGGTTATGCAGGATATGCTGTCCGTTGCTGGCGGCAGTCGCGACAATATCCCGGCACGCAATATCGTTATATTCCGCAAAGTGGGTATATACACAAGGTACAGCGTCAAATTCATAGCTGATTTTCAGGATATTGCCGACTTTTTTCACATCAAGCGGCTGGGTTCGCAGTGGGCGGCGCTGTTCGCTATGCCCAACATATGCGCCATTTGTTGTGATGCTCCAAGCCTTTATCCCAATTTGTGAGGCAATATATTTGGCGTCGGCATGGTTGCGCCCAGAACATAACGCAATTTGAACCCCTTGTTTTTCGGCTTGCCGCAGGGCAAGAATGGCGGAATCCGGCACATTTTTGTTGTCATCCAGCAAGGTGCCATCCAAATCAAATGCAAGCAGGCGGATCATAAATTATCACTCATTTCTTTTGCACGGTAAGCAGCGGCGCGCCTTTGGTTTTGTCACCAACCTGCGCGGTAATTTCGCCAAACGCGTCCGCATTGGTAATGATTACAGCAGTTGTTGTCTTGTAGCCAGCCGCTTCAATGGCTGCGCCATCAAATTCCAGCAGCAGATCGCCGGTATGCACGCTGTCGCCTTCTTTGACACACGGCGTAAAATGCGTGCCATTTAAGCTGACGGTGTCAATGCCAACATGGATCAGCACTTCCACGCCATCCGCCGTTTCAATGCCAATGGCATGGTGGGTTTCAAACAAGGTAGAAATGGTGCCGTCGGCTGGGGCATAAACCTTGCCATCCGCTGGGCGGATGCCGACGGTATAACCAAGCAAGCTGCCTGCAAAGGTTTCGTCCTCAATTTCAGATGCCGGAATGGCTGTGCCATTCATCGGGCTGGCAATCGCATATTCTTTCTTCTTACCAAATTTGCTGAACAGTCCCATAATAAAATACGCCTCTTTTCAAATTCAAAATTGATATCCACAAAGGCGGCTTAGATTTCCCCTTTGCGGCGCAAATCCATAAATTCCAAATACCGCAGCATCAGCAGTTCATTGATGAGGAACAGCATATTCACACACCAAATCGGTACAACGCCGCCGGTTTCAATCGGATGGGTGAAAAAGGGAATGTTAATATCGCTCAGATAGATGAGCCGGTTGCTTTGCACCCGGCAGATGGATACAATCACCCTGCCTTTTTTGTGTATCTTTTCGGCAATCATATTGACAAACGCATTGTTGCCGGAAAGCGAGATAAAAAGCATTAAATCATTTTCGGTCAGGCGGTCTGCCAGTTTGCGCATTTCTTCTTCCCCTTCAATGGTATGCAGCAGCTTTTTGCAGTGGAAGAATTTTTCTTTTAAATCAAGGGCGGCAAGCTGTTGGACGCTGCCAGAACCATAAACATAAATCTTTTCTGCTTTTTCAATCAGCAGGAATAGGTCAGACAAATCAATCGTCCCCATATATTCCATTGTCTGTTGATAATCCTGCATAGCTTTTGCAATTTCATCATGGCGGAAGCCTTCCAGGGGCGCATCCTGCCATTTCATAATGACTTTGAGTTCGCTGAAACCGCCAAGCCCTAACTTTTTCGCAAACCGCAGGATGGTTGTGTGGGAAATATTACACGCCTCTGACAGCCGGTCAATGGAGATATCCCGGCACTGTAAAGGGTGGGTACGGATATACTCCCAAATATACAAGTCGTTTTCACTCAGCTTGTGATAATTCTGCTCAATCAGGGTTTCCAGCTTCATAAAGCCCCCACCTCTTTTTTATATTCCATATATTTGAGGAATAGCAGTTCTGCCAAAATAAAAAATGAGGTTGTCGACTGGTATTCCGTCCCAAGCACACCGGATTCCATTTCCACTGTGCTGATGTAAAGCCGCTGGGTGCAAAGCTGTGCCAATGTGTTTTCTTTTTGGCGGGTAATCGACACTGTGGGTACATGGCGTACTTTTAACGCTTTTGCAAGTTGCAACACTTGGGGCGATTCCCCGGAAACCGATAGGATTAACACAAGGTCACGGTCTGTCACATGGTGCAGCAAAACTTCTGCCTCGCTGCCTGCATGGATGAGATAGAACCATTTATCCCCTGAAAGAAACACGCGGCACAATTCTTTTGCAACTGCATCTTGCAGCATACCAGAGCTAAACACATATAGATTTTCCGCCGCGTCAATCTGCGCAAACAAATCTGAACAATCTTTGCCGCGGATATCTGTAATCATTTGCTGATATGCCGCGCAGGTTTGGTCAATGCAGTCAGAAGGCGCCATATGGCAGGGCGCGTCTTCCATGCGCAGCAGCAATTTGAGTTCGCTGAATCCGCTTAACCCTAACCGCTGGGCAAAGCGCAGGATGGTGGTGCGGGATACATTGCACCGCTGCCCAAAAGCTTCTATGGATAGAGTGGCGCATTCTTTGCGGTGTGACGAGAGATACTTCCAAATATACAGATCATTTTCGCGCAAATCCGCACGGTGTTCGTTAAACAATTCGTCAAGCTTCAATGGGGATGCGCCTCCTCGATATACCGTTTTCTCTAGTATATCGGATTCCAGCGCGATTGTCCAATAAAAATCCTGCCGCCGCGCAGCGGCGGCAGGAAGGAAGGGGTGTGCAGA
>CAXHNU010000095.1:0-695 GCA_964017555.1 uncultured Butyricicoccus sp.
TTGCAACCAGTATAGCAGACTTTTCGGCTTTTGTTTACCCCCTGTTCATATTTTCTTTACTCATTCAAATACCTTAGGAACAATATGCAGCAGGTGTGCCAAAACGGAAAGTTATTGCCGAATTAAACGCTGCTGGACTGCGAACCCGTGATGGCAAGCCTTATGGGGATACCGCTTTACAAGTTGCTTTCCACAGTGAAAAATATATTGGCATTCTGCGCTGGGACGATATTGTCATCGAAAACGCTTTTCCAGCTTTGGTTGACCGAGAAACCTTTTACAAAGTACAAGAGCGCATTCAACAGAACAAACGTCAGGCAGGAAAGAACAGTGCAAAAGTAGAATATCTGCTAACAGGAAAGATATTTTGCGGATACTGCGGCAGTACCTTTAACGGCACATCCGGGCGTGGACGGCATGGTGATATGCACTACTACTATTATTGCCGCGGTCGGCGAAAGCATAACGGCTGTAAAAAATCTCATGAAAAGCGGGATGACCTGGAATGGTATCTTGTGCGGCAAACCGTACAGTATGTTTTAACGCCCGAACGGATGAAAACAATTGCCAAAGCGGTTGTTGCTGAATATGTCAAAGAATTTAACAATGATAAAGAGTCTATCCCGAAATTAACGATGAACGCGAATGATCTTACGCCAGACAATCACTGCACAGGCAAACTGAAGCAGAGCCAT
>CAXHNU010000095.1:855-11688 GCA_964017555.1 uncultured Butyricicoccus sp.
CGCTGTTCAACTGCTTCTCCGCTGCCAGTATAACCTGCATCTAAGCACAGATTTTGCGGATGCTCCTCATCCGGCTCCGGACGCAGCACAACGATATGATCCAGCGTTTCCTCCAGTAATTTGATGTCATGCGTATTGGCTCCGGAAATCACAATTGGCAGCGGGAGTCCCTTTTCATCTGTCAGAACACTGCGTTTTGTCCCCATTTTTCCCCCGGTCCGTTGGATTCTTCCCAACGGACTCCAAAGCCAAGGGGGCTTTTACCATACAGCCGTCCAGGCTTTGCCACTCCCAACCGATCCCCTCCAGTTCATCATACTGCTCCAGACCCTTACTCCAAATCTTTTCAAAGAAACCGGCGGCCAACCATTCCTGAAATCTTCTATGCACTGTACTGCCGCTCCCATATTCGCGAGGCAGAGCCTTCCATTGACACCCGGTTCGCAGCACATAGAATATTCCTTCCAACGCTTTCCTCGCTGGCATTGGTTTCCTTCCCTGCCCTGGTGCGTTCTTATATTTCTTTGCTGGATCTCGTTCTTTTTTCGGTATTTCGTCCTTGATTGCCTGCCAAAATTCATCTGAGATTGTCCATGATTGATAACTTTTCTTTTCGCTCATTTTGATCACCCTTTGACATTATACCACAGATACTTTTATTTTGGGATAGGCTCTTAATGTGTTTGTCAACAGTGCTTTGCGCAAGTTCCGCATAGCGTTCAGTCGTAGTCACAGATGCATGGCCCAGAAAATTTTTAATAGCCATCATCGGAACGCCAGCTTCCAGCATATGCATGGCAGCTGTATGTTTCATGGAATGAGGCGAATATTTGGCTTCGCGAAACATGGACGGATGCTGTTGCTTTGCCTCATACAGATACTTCTTGTAGATTGCTTCGACACAGGAGATTGTCATATGCTCATGGGTTCTGGTAGAAAAAATGTGCCTGTCAAGCTGCTGGTTAATTCCACGCCAAACGAGATAGTTCCTCAGCATCTCCGCACATGGCCGAGCAATACGGATTCTTCGGGTTTTATTACCCTTGCCAGTAATTATAAGGAAAGTACTGTTTCTCTCAAACAGGGCATCGCGCACTCTGAGATCGCAGATTTCCTGGACCCGGGCTCCGCTGACATACATGAGGGAGAACAGTGTAGCATCCCGCTTTCCATTAGCGGTAGACGTATCGGGAAGCCTGAGCAGAACAGAAACCTCATCCCTGGTAAAAAACGCTCTGGGTGCGCTTGCAGTTTTCTTTGCAGGAATTTTTCTCACTGCCGTCAAAAAAATGAGCGCTGCATCGGTATTCTTGTTCTGAGCATAGGCGGCAAATGAGGACAAGGCTGCCAGACGCACATTGCGGGTAGCAGCAGAACAGTTTCGTTCAGTTTCCAGCCAATTCAAGAAGGACAAGACCGTTATATAGTCCAGCTTCTGAAACGTGACTTTTGCCGCAGAGATTTCCTTTGTTTCAAAGAGGAAGGTCAAAAGCAAACGGAAGGTTGCCTTATACAAACGAACCGTATTGTCACTCAAGCCAGCGGTAAGTGGCATATATTCCCCAATAAAAGTGTTGAGCAATTCCAGAAATTCTGGCTGTTTAATCCTCATACAGCACCTCCGGGAATATCCCCTCGGTATATGCCTCAAAAAGTTCTGTGTTTTCCGGGAACATATCACTGCTGAATTTCAGATACTTCTCCGTTTCGGTAAGGTCATTGTGCCCCATGTAAATGGACAGGAACGGGATGGAATCATTCACCGGGCGTCCCGCCTGCTCTGCCTGGGAAAAGGATTTTATGGCAAACAGGTGACGAAAACAATGCAGGCATGGACCTCTGGACTGCCCGCTGGGGCGAGTATAAATTCCAATATCCTGCAGCAGCGTTTTGAACAGCATCTCGGTCCAGCATCTGCTCAAGTGCGTACCTTTGCTCCCGCCTGGGAAAATGTAGTTCTCCGGGGAGTCCATAAGATCCAGGGCCAGACAATATCGGTTCAGCATCTTCATTAAAGCATCGCCTAAAGGAACGATTCGCTGTTTCTGCCTTTTTGTGGTTTTAAGCAAGACGAAACCACGCTTAAAATTTATGTCGCCAACACGCACCGACAGCAGTTCACTCAGACGGAAGCCGCAGGAATACAACATCCGAAGCAACATGGGCAGTTCGACATTACTTTTCGCATTATACGAAAGCTGAAGGGAATCTGCTGCTTCAAAAATTCGCCGCACCTCATCATCTGAGAAAAGATATGGCACATAGTTGTCCTGGCACTTAAGGCTTGGAGGAATATAGACTGGGATTCTTTTGAACCTGAAAAATTCTAAAAACTTTCTCAGGAAGCTGATTCTAACAGCAATCGTATTGCGCGAAAGCATGTCATACATCGGCTGAATCCAGCTTGTGACATCATCTTCACTGATGTATTTCTCGGTTTTACCTCTCTCTGTTAAGTGGAGGTCAAAGGACAGCAAAATGAACCGGCATGTACCAAAAGATGGAGGGGCGAGTTCCTTTTGCCGGAGTGCAAGATGCTCCTGGATTTCCCCAAAAAATATACTGCTCATTTTACAGCACGCCTCCCAGAGAGAATCTCTGCAAAGCGGCCTGTAACTGCGGGAGATTCTAACGCATACAGCCGCAGCTGTTCTATATCCAGCTTTGCGTAATGCCGGATCGCGTTTTTGTCCCGGTGCCCCAGCGTCTGTCGGGCAACTTCATACGAAATCCCGTCATTGACCATGGAACTTGCGAGCGATGAACGAAAAACGCGGGCACAGACACCCCGGCCATTTCGGTCAATTCCTGCGGCCAAGATTGCATTGCGAACATCGCAGCTGAATGTTCCTGTGGACACATGAGAATACGGTGGTTGCATGGACAAAAAGACATATTGACTGGAGTGACTGCCTCTTGCATGGTTGATGTAGTCCAGTAATGCCTCACGGATGATCGGAAGCATAGGCAATTCTAGGGGTGTATCTGTCTTTTCCTGCACGATCCGTATGGTTTCCTTCTGGAAATCCAATTTGGAAAATGTCAGCAACACAATATCGCAGGGGCGAAGACCAAGCCTTGTTGCCATTAAGAGCATTGCATAATCGCGTTTTCCAATAGTGGTAACGCCATTGATTGCATCATACTGCACTTGTGCTTCAATCCGCTGAATTTCCTCTATGGAATAGACGGATGGAATCGGCTGGGGTGGTCTGACATGTGGAACCAGAAACGAATAATCTCTCTCAAGATATTTGTTTTCTGCCAAAAACCGCAAGAACACACGAATGGCAGGAAGGGCACGGACGCTTGTCACACGAAGAAGTGCTGCTGACACCGCAGCACTTGTAATCTTACCGCTGTCACGGATTCCATCTTTTGCCAATAATTTCAAAAAACTGCGGCAGCAAAGTTCGTTCCGCTGGATAGTAGCTACGCAATTTCCCTTTTCAGAACAATGCTCCTTGTAAAGAAAAAGCAATTTATCCAGGCTTTCCGGTAATTCTGCTGGGATAGCTAACTTCCGGCGTGAAACAAACCCTTCTTTGTTGAAAATGGAATTGAATCGTGTGATGAACAGTTTGACACCAATCAACTGTCGTTCACCGATGTGACATTGTCAGTAGCTATCCTGAAACATTGTACCTACAGAACTGTCGTATGTTTCCATCCCGTGTTCTTCCATAAAGAAACTTAACTGTTTGGATAGCAGATGCGTTGCTCTTATACAGAACGCAGAATAGCCATGCCACTCCATTTCTTTCTCAAGAATCTGCGAAATACTTGCTACAGACGGATTGAACACCCTTTCCAAATTAATACCCCCTTATACTGTGATAAACACAATGATGTGTTTCTCAACAGTATAACAGGGCTGTTATTAATCTGAGTTACATTCTTATAAACTACTGATTTAAGAGGTGATTTTATTGCTATTTAGGATTATTCAATACCTAAGATTATGCGGATTTTGCATTGTTAGCGGCAAAGAGGGACGGCAAAGCCGCAAGGTTGCTGACCTGTCTGAATTTTGGGACGGGCAGAAGGAAATCAAGCTGCTGGACGCAAACCTGCTTGCCTGTCCTGGCAAATTACGGCAGTACCTATGAGCAGGACTTGTACCGGATAGATACTCTGCGGCAAATAGGCTATGATCCTTATGTGATGATTTACGACCACCCGACTGCGCCGAAAATCGCCCGCCAGCTTCAGCGCTGGGTGAACAATAAACGGATATTCTATGCTGTGCCCTAATTTGCTGACTACAGGCATAGCAGTTAAAGAATAAAAAATTATTTTCCCATTCGACAAAATTCGACACACAGCAGTCGAAATATGTGGTATACTGTAGATACTCCCGTTACGGTTTCGACACCCGTATAGGAGAAAAGCCCTGCTGCGCTGATCACGTAGCGGGGCTTTCTTTTATTTTCGCATAAAAAATGCCCCTCCATCTGTCATATAGATGAGGGGTATATAGAAGATAATAAACGCACTTAAAACTTTCGAATGTGTTAAGTCGCATACTTTGCACTCTTCATCATCAAACCGAAAAGCTATCCTTTTATTTTCATATTATGAATTATATTTTTCTGTTTTTCTGGAATAGAAAATCTATGTATACCCAATTCGCACCCCTTTTCGGGGAATATCATCGCAAACATTCGACCATCATTCTCGCCATAGTCTGCAATAGCAGCTCCAGAAAAAATCTCATGAGTTATTGCGTTTTCCAATATATAAAACTCCGGGATTCTCTTTTGCAAACTCCACTGTAACTTCCCATATATAGTAACAAAGGAAATTTGATATAAATTGCCTTCGAGTTTCAAATATATTTGATCTTTATTAACATCCATTGAATGCAAGTGATCAAATGCTAAGTTTGTAGAATATTCTGCATTTATTTTTGTAGAATGGATCAAATCCTCTGCAATAGAAAACATCGGCTCAAGCGTACATAAAATATCAGCAGAGCGCCTTACGGCTTCTACGATGTATTGTCCCATATTAGCGTATTTATTATGTTCTGCACCGTTAGATGCAAATATAGGCGCATCATTATACCAGCTAAACGATGCTGGACCGCCTGAAGCAACCACACAAACGTTATATTGCACCCAACGTAAAATACAAGCCTCAATTTGCGGCAAAAACTCAGAGGGGATTCCTATTCAGGAAAAATCAGGAAAATCGTCTTCAATTCAGCGTTCCGCGGTCTTAATGTGTAAATATCAACCAAGTGGTACTGTGCTTTTACCTTTGCCGCTTTACTGTATCCTGATGTTGAAAAAATAGATCTATGTGTAATTTGTGGCATATCGGAGAATTTCATACATAATTATTCAATAGTAGCAACATCGAGGGGATTAGCTTCTTTTTTCACTTCTGCTGCTTTGAAAGCCGAAATAGTGCCATCTTGGTTTTTGAATGTAATAGTAATGTCTACATCTCGGTATTTTTGCGCAGCCTCATCATAGACCATGTTTCCAACTATTATTTCAACCGCCTCTGGATCATGTTTCAGGCAGCACAATCCAACTAAATACTGAACTAGCATCGGTGTAAGCAAACACAAGCCCCCTCTACAACAAATTATTATACTATCAATATTATATCAGAATCTTATATTTATAGCAATCACGTTTCTATACTTTTAGAAGCCTTTTTCGTTATCTATAGTAAGCACGTTGCGAAATAATAGTTTTATATATTGAGGTGTGAAGATGTTACCCTTTTAGATTATCGCATTCAATTTGGCATTATCGATATGGCGTCTTTTCAGAGTAGTATTGAACATATGTATTTTTTTAAAGCTTTGTCATATAACCGATGCAGAGGAGTTTCTGTCATTAAATTTTTAAGAAATTGAGCAAAAGATTTGCTTTATAAAATCACTTTTGTCGTAAAAAGTCGTAAAGCAAAATAATGGCACATGTAAAACACAAAAAAGCACCAAAATCTTCATGAAATCGGTACTTTAGATGGTGCAGATGGAGGGACTTGAACCCTCACGTCCTTGCGAACACTAGCACCTGAAGCTAGCGCGTCTGCCATTCCGCCACATCTGCATATGGTATAAACTTGGTGCGGGTAACAGGACTTGAACCTGCACGCCTTACGGTACCAGAACCTAAATCTGGCGCGTCTGCCAATTCCGCCATACCCGCATAGCACTTTATACTGTAATTTATTATATCATATAAGATTTACTTTGTCTAGAGAAAAATCAAAAATCTCAAAGCAACAGCATTTGAAATTATGAAGGACAAACAAAGTCGCGACCAAAAACAGAATTATGATATCACTTAAAAAATTAAAACTATATCATTAACTGCTTAAAACCAAACTTAAATAAAGCCTTTGTGGCTTTTAACCACTCACAAACCCACCAGCTTTCAGCCAGTGGTGGATGATTCTATGCTTTCCCCTTCAGTCTTTAAATGCTGCTGCCTTAATACAAAACGCAAAAACAAATCTTTCGATTGCTGTTATCGTTTTAGTTCTATGCCAACATCGCCATCTTCATTGATGACAAGTTTCATAGGACGGATATGTTTTTCATAAAATTGCTTTCGTTCTGCAGCATCCATATGGATACGGGTTGTCTGCAATGCTTCATCCAGCATGATATTAACATTCAGATGCAGCGCTTCATTTAAATGCTGATTGAGTTGTTTAAATAATGCAATTTGTTTGATATCTTCTGCATTTCCTGAGTAGAAGTCATCTATATAACAATAAAAAATTTCAGATTCAACCAAAGCATTTTTCATATCGGGGCCGCATTTTTCTCGTTCTATCATCACTAAGAAGCGAGCGTCCGGCATAGAGGAAATCAGCCCCCAATAATCAGAATCACTGGATACAATAATAAATGAATCCACATAATTTCTGTAATGCTCTTGACACGCCCGGGCAGTCAGCTTGATATCCACAAGAGATTTGTTTTGTTTCACCCGTTCGACCATCATATGTTCCACTGGGATTTGTGTGAACTGTTCCAAAGTCTTCCACGCCTCAACTGTGTGTATATCATCAAAAAGAATGATAGATGTGATTTTTTGCGTATACGCACTGTCAAGGTTTTTAAAAGTTGCACATAATTTATAGGGATCGGAATTTTCACAATCCACCACGACAACAACTTTATTGCTGCTGTTGATGTAATCATAAATACTGCCCTTGATATAATTCCCGACATCAGATACTTTGCTTTGTTCCGCAAAATAATCGCCATGCCAAGCATAAAGCAAAGAAGCAAACTTTTTATCATTATAAAGGATATTACCTGCATCGCGTGGCTGCCAGTTAATATATACCTGATAGGGGTATACCGAAAGATTGGAATAATAAAGAACAGCAGCTTCTTTTGTTCCCGCTTCTGTGAGGCCATTGGGCATGATAAATAGTTCTCGGATATACTGCCAATTTATCCAAAGCGGAAAAATATCTTTGCAGTTATTGATTCGATCAGAAATAATACGGTTAATTTCAATGACATGGTGCTTTGGTTTTGTACTTGACCGTTTGACAAAACTAATCCCATCATCAGAAAGCTGATTCACACTATCCATCGGGATACATTCCGGTATTGTCAAGATGGTTTTAAATTCAAACTTCATTTTTTCATTGATTTGCTTATAACCGCGTTCAATCGCTGTTCGAAGGATACATAAATGCCGGATAATACGTGCATTTTTATCCTTTTCAAGCTGTTCAAACACTTCCATTTTGGGCGGTTCATAATCATTTTCAAAAATACGCTTTGGAACACCTATCAGATAAGCAATTTTAGAAACAACATCATAAGTGCTATTTTTATAAAGGATTTTTTCATCAGTTACGGGTACAACTGTTTCTGGAATATCCATATCGTCACCTCGGTATTTTCTTTTTTGATAAGTTTTAATTGTTTTTCACTGCGAAAATTGTTACTTATTTTAGTATATCGTGAACTTATTCATATTTCGCTGTACATATTGTACAGCGATAATACGGAAACGTCAATGCTTTCTGCATAAAACAAAGTATAATAATTTGCATGACAAAAATATGCAAAAATCGCGTTAAACCAGTAATTTTGTAATTGCAACGAAATCCTTCTCTTTCACCACCCAACTTAATGTTTTCTTACAGCACTGCCCTGATTGCCTGCATGATATTTTTCACTTTTACAACATTCATTTCTTTTGGGATGTTTTCACCAATATCCTGTTCTGGAACAATGCAGGTATGGAACCCAAGGCGGTATGCTTCCCAAATTCTTTGCCCAGCGCAGCTAACCGCGCGGACTTCCCCGGTAAGCCCGATTTCGCCAAAACTCATAATGCCTTCCGGCATAGGCTTGTCCCGGAAGCTGGATACAATCGCAAAAACCATGGGTAAATCCACAGCCGGTTCATCCAGCCGCATCCCGCCAACTACATTAACATAAGCATCACTATTGGATAAAAAAAGCCCTGCCCGTTTTTCAAGGATTGCCAGCAATAATACCATGCGGTTATAATCCACCCCAGCCGCTGTGCGGCGCGGCACACCAAACGATGTTTTTGCAACCAATGCTTGTACTTCTGCCAGCAAAGGGCGTGTGCCTTCCATTACGCAGGCAATACAGTTGCCCGGTGCGCCAACTGGATGCCCTGCCAGCATGGCTGCGGATGGATTTTGGACTTCTTTTAATCCGCTGTCACTCATTTCAAAGACACCGATTTCATTGGTAGACCCATAACGGTTTTTTGCCGCACGCAAGCAGCGGAACGGCCCCGCGTGTTCCCCTTCAAAATATAGCACGCAATCCACCATATGTTCTAATATTTTAGGCCCGGCAAGCGTTCCTTCTTTATTGACATGCCCGACAATGAAAATCGTTACATTACGCCGTTTTGCATACTGCATCAGCATCATCGCACATTCTTTAATCTGTGTCGTCCCGCCAGGCGCTGACTGTAATTCGGCGCGGTACACGGTTTGAACCGAATCCACAATCAAGATATCCGGTTCCAATGTATCGGTTTCACTGATAATATGTTCCATTTCAGTTTCGGCAAGCACATAAAGGTTGCCGGAAGAAATGCCAAGCCGCGACGCACGCAGGCGGATTTGGCGCAGAGATTCCTCGCCAGAAACATACAGCACCTTTGCACCGCGGCACATCTGCTGGCACATTTGCAGCAAAAGCGTGGATTTCCCTATGCCTGGTTCGCCGCCCACTAGTACAAAAGACCCATGCACTGCGCCGCCGCCCAATACGCGGTCCAATTCGCCAATGCCAGATAAAAAGCGTTCTTCACTGCCGGTTTCAATTTCATCCATGCGCACTGGTTTTGCCGATACTCGTGATGCAGACGGCAATACACTGCGGGTTGCAACCTCTGGCTTGATGGTAAATTCCTTCATGGTGTTCCATGCCCCACAAGAAGGACATTTCCCATACCATTTAGGGCTTTCATACCCACAATCATCACATAAAAACCGTGTTTTCTGTTTCATAAATAGATGCTCCGTTCAAATGGGGTTTTCGTTCAAATAGGTCTGGTACCCATGGAAGATACAAACTGCCAACCGCTTATGGTACCCGGCTTCACAAAGCAATTGTTCTTCCTGCGGATTGGATAAGAAACCACATTCTACAATAATAGCAGGACACTGTAATTTTTTCATTAAGTAGATACCAGCGGCAGCAGGCTTTGCGCGCCGAATATTATCATTTTGAATGCCAAAAATCAAGGTTTCCTGCATTTTCTCCGCCAGGGTTTGGCTTTGTTCGTTGTTTTTTGAATAAAAAACCTGTGCGCCAAAATATTTAGGATCCTCAAATTTATTCAGGTGGATGCTTAGAAAAATGGGGTTTTTTATTTCATTGGTAATGCGTTCACGCGCTTTGATGTCTGCAACCTTGTTTTCCCGCACACTGCGCCCCTGCTGGTAATCCAGCGCCTGTTCATCCGGGCGGGTCATTGCCGCAGGATAACCGAAAAATCCACTCAGTGCCTGCACACTGCGCGAAATGCTTAAATTGATGTCTTGTTCTGACGTGCCATTAGCGCCGACTGCGCCGCCATCAAAGCCGCCATGCCCAGCATCGACCACAAGCACTGGCAAACTTTCCCCATTGCCAAACACATGGACCACTGCGGGCGAAGTAAGCAGCCCAAACAGAAAAAACACACCTGTTGCAGCACATAAAATGGCACACATCCATTTTCCTTTCAAAAAACCGCCTCCCCTGGGTTTCCCTTTTTCACAAATGTATGTGCAGGCAGGGGCAAATATGCGGTTTCCTTTATGGATTATACCATATCCCACCGTGTTTTAACAGAGGGATGTTTGGTATTGCTTTATTGCATTGCGCCAAGGGTTATGCTAAAATGAAAACAGCTTGTACCATATTATGATGCGTTGAGGTGATGCGGAAATGAAAAAACTGCTTGTTGTCGTTGATTACCAGAATGATTTTGTAGATGGCGCATTAGGGTTCCCAGGTGCGGACACATTGGATGAAGGCATTGCAAACCTGGCACAAAGCTATCTGGCAATGGGTGACCATGTGTTGTTTACTTTTGATACTCATGGGGAGGATTATCTGAACACTCGTGAAGGCAAAGCCCTACCTGTACCCCATTGTATCGCGGGTTCTTTTGGCGCCCAGCTCTATGGCAAAACACAAGCGCTTTGTTGTGAAACCTGCGCAAATTCCCAAATCCACACGATTTATAAGCGCACGTTTGGTATGGACCCACAAGATGCCCTCCGGCTGCGCAAAGACCTTGGCGATGTGGATGAAATTATCATAACTGGTGTTGTGACCAATATGTGTGTCATTGCAAATGC
>CAXHNU010000096.1:0-11558 GCA_964017555.1 uncultured Butyricicoccus sp.
CACCCCCTTCCAGCCCCAGCCAGAAAACTTCCATCCGCAGCTGCCATGCGAACACCCACGGCGGCAAGAGCTTCAAACCATCCCCCAAATGCAAATATCCCACCAAACAGCAAAGCCTGTAAGAAAACAACAAAGCACTCAAATCTTATCCATCCAAATGAAGCACTCTGCACCAAAAACCAATGCCATTTATCCGCACCAAGCATCCAGCCTGGGTAGCCTTTTTTTCCTTGCGGAAAAAAGGCGTAAGGCTGGGCACCGGGGATGAGGAGAGTCCAGAGAGGGGAAGGGCACTCCCTTCCCCTCGTTAGTTCTATGCGAACAGCTTCTATGCGAATAGCCTTGAAAATGGGGGCGAAATTGGGTAAAATAGAATTATCACAAAAGACCGGGCAGAAAAAAAGGGGGGATTTTTTCATGTCAGGGAATAAAAAACGATTGCAGCCGCCACATCCATTTGTCATGATTTTTCTCGTGATGCTGTGCGCTGTTATATTAACCCACCTGGTACCGCTCGGGCGTTATGAACTGCGTGAAGTTGCCTATATCGAAAATGGTGTCCAACGCACCACCACAGCAGTTGACCCGGATAGCTTCCGCTATGTCACTGATGAAAAAGGCGAACGGGTTGTCTATCCAGCCCCTTTCTTTGGACTAACTGCCCTCGGCGAACGGGGCGTGATGAATTTTCTCTTTGATGGGCTGGACGGCAGCAGGCAAGCTGCCGGTACCGTCGGCTTAATGGCTTATATGCTTGTGATCGGCGGTTCGTTTGGCGTGCTCATGCGCACCGGCGCCATAGACCGCGGATTGCTCTGGATATCCCGCCGGCTGGATGATGTCGCTATGCTGCTGCCGCCTGGCTTCTTTGCCCTTTTTTCTTTGGCTGGCGCTGTGTTTGGCTTCAGCGAAGGCACAATCCCACTCGCGATGCTGATTATTCCGCTATTTGTTGCTATGGATTTCGATGCCGTCACAGGGGTACTAGCTACATTCGCAGCAACTCAAATTGGCATTTCCTGTTCCTGGTCAAGCGCAAACGCTTTGACCATGGCGCAAAGCATCGCTGGTATCCCCATTTTATCCGGTATGCGCTTCCGGATGCTGTTATGGGCAGTCTTAACCTTCATCGGCGCAGCATATACCACTTATTATGCTTATAAAGTGCATAATGACCCGCATTATTCGATATCTCACGCGGGGGATGCACGCCTGCGCGGTCGCTTTGAACGGCTGCATAACAACCGGGAACCCCTCTCACTCGGCAGCCGGAGTATTATTGTTGTTGTTTTGTTCGCACTGTGCTGGATGCTGTGGGGTGTTTTGGAAAAAGGCTATTCTTTATCTGAAATTTCAACCGTATTTTTAATCATGGCGCTTATCACAGGCGCAATCGGTATTGTATTCCATCTGGACGGGATGCAGTTCCGGGATATCCCACGTGCATTCCAATCCGGCGCATCTGATTTGGTTGGCGCTGTCCTGGTTGTCGGTATGGCACAGGGCATGATCCTGATCTTAGGCGGCATTAGCCCGACAAATGCTTCTGTCCTTAATACTCTGCTGCATTGGGCATCCCGTGCGTTTGAAGAACTGCCGCGCCTGCTTACCTCCTGGCTGATGTATGTGTTTCAATTCGGCTTTAACCTGGTTGTGCCAAGCGACGTCGGGCAGGCAGCTTTATCAATGCCAATTATGGCGCCTATGTGCGACCAGCTCGGTATCAGCCGACAAATTGCTGTACTTGCCTTCCAGCTCGGCGGCAGTCTGTCCCATTTGCTGATGCCGACTTCTGGCATTTTAATCGGCGTGTTAAGCGTTGCACGGCTGGAATGGGGCGATTGGCTCCGCTCACAATGGAAAGCCATTGCCGCGATCTTTTTCATTGCCTCAGCAGCAATTGTATTGGCTTCCTGTATTGGCTATGCCTGAACCGAAAAAAAAATCCCCTGCCGGGAAATTTTCCTGGCAGGGATTTTTTTACGTTTACAGGCTTTCCGCTTCGCTAAGCCAAAGCTCGCTGACTGCGTCCGATGGCATACGCCAATCGCCGCGCGGTGACAACGTAACCGAACCAACCTTTGGGCCGTCCGGCAGACAGGAACGCTTAAACTGCTGCGCAAAAAACCGTCTGACAAAAGTGACCAGCCACTGCTTGATGACAGCATCATCATAAACACCCTCAAACGCGGCACGCGCAATGCGGAATATCTTCCGCGGGGAATAACCAAACCGCACCATATAATATAAAAAGAAATCATGCAGTTCATATGGCCCGACAAGCTCTTCGGTTTTTTGGCTGATTTCTCCATCCTTGGGTGGCAAAAGCTCAGGGGAAACCGGTGTATTCAGCACATCAAGCAGGATATCCCGCAAACCATCCGGCGAATGCGCCGCTTCATAAGCAGTCAAATACCGCACCAGTGTTTTGGGAATTGACCCATTGACGCCATACATACTCATATGGTCGCCATTATAAGTCGCCCAGCCAAGCGCAAGTTCGGACAAATCCCCTGTGCCAATGACAAGTCCGCCAATTTCATTTGCCAAATCCATCAGCACCAATGTGCGGGTGCGCGCTTGGGCATTTTCAAAGGTCACATTCTGATTATCCCAGGAATGCCCAATATCCTTGAAATGCTGTTCAACTGACGCTTTAATATCCACGGTATGCAGCGTTGCGCCATAGGCTTCCGCTAAACGCATAGCATTGGACTTGGTGCGGACTGTTGTGCCAAAACATGGCATTGTTACTGCATGAAGCCCCGCATGGTCTATGCCCAAAATATCAAACGCATGGACAGCCGCAACCAGCGCCAATGTGGAATCCAACCCGCCGGATAAGCCAATGACCGCTGTTTTACAGCGGGAATGCTGCATACGCGTCGCAAGTCCAGTTGCCTGCATTTGCAGGATTTCTTCACAACGGTTCTCTAAATCTGCCCGATCCTGCGGCACAAAGGGCGTCTGTGCAAAGGGGCGGGTCAATACGGTATCCCGGATGGGCAAATCAAACCATACATCAGTACAAGCACCCATTTGTGGTACAAATGTATTCATTCGGCGGCGTTCATGCACCAGCCGCGACAGATCAAGCTCCGAATAAATAATACCGGTCGAAAAACGCTTGCTTTCCTGCAAAATACCGCCGTTTTCCGCAATCAAATCATGCCCAGAGAAGACCAAATCCTGTGTCGATTCGCCCATACCGGCATCCGCATAAACATAGCCGCAAAGCATCCGCGCGGAACCGCTGCGCACCAGCTCACGGCGATAACCTGCCTTGCCGATGATCTCATCAGAAGCGGATGGGTTTGCAATCACGGTTGCACCCGCTTCACACAGGGTGACAGAAGGCGGCGCAGGCACCCATAAATCTTCACAGATTTCACAGCCCAGCACAAAATCAGGCATATCCGTGCAATGGAACAGTAATCCTTCTCCGAATAACGTATCCTGTCCGCAAACCTTGACATGAACCGGCTTGATCCCTTTACCAGAAGTAAAATGACGCGCCTCATAAAACTCTGCGTAATTGGGGATATATTGTTTTGGCACCAACCCTAATAATTTGCCGCGGCACATGACTGCCGCAACATTATAAAGCCCGCCTTGGAACTGGAAAGGCAACCCAACAACCATGACCATCGCATGGCGGGCAGAGGCTGCCAAAATACGGGCAAGCGCATTTTCCGCGCCGTGCAATAATGTTTCCTGTAAAAAGAGGTCGCCGCAGGTGTATGCTGTGACACATAATTCTGGGAACACCAATAAAGCTGTGCCCTGTTCCGCCGCTTCCGCCGCCATGGCTTCAATGCGGGACGCATTATAGGCACAATCAGCAACCCGAATGCGGGGTGTTGCTGCCGCAACCTTCAAAAATCCATCTTTCATAGGGAAAAAGCCCTCCGAATCTTCAAAAATATATGTTTGTCTTTATTATATCCCCAATGACGCATCTATGCAATAAAAACGCAAAATATAAAAAAGAGAAGCCTTCAACAATCGGTTGACAAATGTCTTCCTGTGTGTTATCATCAAGGTAGACAAACGTAAACCAAAAGGAGGCGATCTGGATGAAACCAATCAGCTTGTCAGACAACGAATGGAAACTGATGGAGCATTTATGGGATAATTCGCCGCGCACCATTATGCAGCTAACCCATGCGCTGGCAGAGCAAACCGGCTGGGCAAAAGCAACCATTATTACGATGTTGTCCCGGCTGGAAGCCAAAGGCGCAGTGCGTTGGCAAAGCGGCGGGCGTGCCCGGCAATACTATCCCACCATTTCACGCGAAGCGGCAAGCGCCGCGGAAACCCGCAGTTTTTTGGACAAAGTATATCATGGTTCGGTTGGGCTGCTGGTCAACGCGATGGCAAATGAAAACGCGCTGAGCGCGGATGAAATCGACGAATTATATGCGATCCTGCGGGAGGCTGGCAAAGGGGGTGCAACATGACATTCATTCTCGAAACGCTTTGGACAGGTACATTGCTGATTGCACTTGTCCTCATCCTGCGTGCCCTGCTTGGCACACGGATTCCGGCATGGCTGCGTTACAGCTTATGGCTGTTGCCCATGCTGCGGCTGTGTTTCCCGGTGTCGTTACAGCACGCAATGCACCTAATGCCGCAAAGCAATCTCAGTATGATGGAGCTGCCCAAAATTCCAGCCGCGCCAGCGGCTGCACAGCCCTTGCTGACCAATATGACAACAGGACAGGTGACGGTAACAGCAAACCCGGATTTGCTCCAGCGGGCGGCGTCAATCGATTGGCAGCCAATCTTGCTTGCCCTATGGCTAATTGGTATGGCAGCAGTTATCCTGTGGTGCATTTTAGTGAACCGGCGGTATGCCAAAAACCTTAGGCAGGAATTTTATGCAAAATCCCCGTGTGGACTGCCTGCCTATGTGGCGGATGGGCTGAAATCCCCTTGCTTATATCTCCGGCGCGGCAAAGCCGGGATTTATATCCCGCGGGAAATCGCAGGCGATCCAGTGCGGCTACGCCATGTATTTGCCCATGAGGAGGCGCATTACCGCCATTATGACCATATTTGGGCAATCATACGGGTTATTTTACTTGCGGTTTATTGGTTCCATCCGCTTGTTTGGGTGATGGCATTTTTCAGCAAGCGGGATTGTGAACAGGCGTGTGATGAAGCGGCAATCCGTTCCCTTGGCGAAACAGAACGTCTGGCTTATGGGCATACTTTGGTTGGGCTGATGGCAACAGGGCGCCCAAATGATATGATTTGTGGGGTGACAACAATGACAGACAGTAAAAAAGGCATCCGGCAGCGTGTGCGCCGCATTGCGAACAAACCGCAAACCCGTGCGGCAGCCGTGTTCCTGCTGGTCATCGGGATGCTGCTCAGCATGGCATTTGCATTTACCGATACACAACCGCATCAAAAAGTCTGCAAGTATTTGCAGTCAGGCGAAAGGTTCAATACACTTGCCCTTTATTATAACGAAGATGGCAAAGCTGGCAGTCAAATGCTGCTGACTGATGAACAGAAAAAACAAGTATGGGATATTTTCCTGAATATCAAAGATACCAGCGTGACTTCAGGCGTGATCAGACGCGATATCGCGGAATGGGAAATCATCTTTGAACCGCTCGGCGCGGCAGACCGTGTTTCTCTGATTTTTGAAGGCGACCAATATCTGTACGTCCAGAAAATCACGGGTGGGGAAAATTCGGAGGTCAGGGAATCCTATTTTGTGGAGGACGCAAAAGCCATTGCCGCTTTGCGGCAGGCTGTGGGATTGCCGCCGCTTTATATGTTCTATGAAAATGAAGCCTATTATATCATAAACCTGGATGAAACCCATTCTTACCATCATTTGAATGCCAATTATCAGCTTGCAAACCTGACAACCGGAGATGTGAAAGCGGTAAACGCAAGTTATGCCAGCGAAGCGGATTTGCCGCTGCTTACGCCGCGGGAAAGCATTGCATGGGAGCCGCCTTATGGCGAAAAAAGTACGCTTGCGGATGGACAATATCAATTTACCGCATTTTTCACCCGTGATGACGGCGAACAGGTGAAGGTTTCCACTTATTTTACCGTTGGGGATGCGGTGCCGCTGACCTTAACCGATGTGATTGACGGCACAGAATGGCTGACCACAGAAAAACTGCTTGCCATTGCAAGAGAACGCGGCAAAGATTTTTGCATGGCGGATTTGGAAGGCTATGCCTATATCGAGGAGGACGAAAACGGCAGCCGGATTTATCCCGTTGGCAATGCGTCTTTGACCATGCCGGACGCGGAAAATGAACTGGATTTCCTGCCGACGCTCAGCACACAGGCAAGTCATAAAGTTTGGCATGAAATTGCCCCAGGCAGCGGCGAATGGGACTTTTTAACACTGATGCAGCAAAGTGACGTGCTGAACCTTGGTTATTTTTATCGCAGTGATAACCTGCATACGCCTGCGTTTGCGCTTGACCATTTTCTATGGGAGCCCCCGGATAATCCATTTATTGATGTGATGCAGTATCCGGTATATGGCGATGCCGGTGATTTGAATATCCATATTACCGCCGCCTTTGGCGACAGTGATACGCCCAGCAGTGTAATACTTTATTCGGATACCGACGCGTTTACTCCTGTTGATGTGCTCACGATGGCGCCGGAGGAACTTGAATCGATTTTCGGGCAGCTTGAAGAAGTGCCGGAGATCACACGCGTTTCCAACCCGGAAAGTATGCTGTTCTCATTTATCGCCTGGGGGGAACTCAGCTCGGCATATCCAACCTTTGTCCGCGCCACAGGCGAGGCGCTTGATAACGGTTATCTCACAAAATCAATGATGTTTTTGAACCAATATGAAAATACAATCACATTCCGCGAGGATATCACAAATATACCAAGCCTTACACCTTGTTTAACCCTCACCTATTCAGGCAGCGGCGACCACACCATGACATTATACAAAGAAGATCCTTCGATCTGCATCATAATGAATGGCAGGAACTGGGCTTGCTACGCGGTACCCGAAGGGTTCCAGGATTTTATCGTATCTTATCTGAAAGCAAATGGCGAACCGCTTGTCCGCTATAAAAACGCGGAAATCCAAGCGGCAAAACAGGTTGTCACTGAATATTTTGGCACCGTTGCAACCTCACGTACCTTAACCCGCCTGTATTATAATGATGATTGGTGCCAATGGATGCGCAATTCCTATTTGAGCAATGGGCGCGGCGCAACCAATGGTGTGAAACCGGAAAATGTAATTGTGCTGTCGTGCGATTTTGAAGTGGATGGAAATGAACATACCAACTGGAGTATGATTCTCATCCGGGATAGCAAAGACGGTGCATGGCGCATTGATGACCAAGGCTACTAAAGCAAAAATTTGCCGAAAACCCTGCCCATATGATAAATGGGCAGGGTTTTTCCATGCGATAAAAAATAAACCGAATAACCCTAAATTCCTATTGACAAAGTAGGATTATGCTGATATACTCTAATCAACCTAGCAAGGTAGTTGGTTATTAGGGGCAAGGCAATGCAGCCACGCCAAATCCGTCCACTGTCATAAAAAAATATCAATTTAAAACGAAAGAGGTAATCACACCATGGCAAACCGTAATTATAAATTTGAAACTCTTCAGCTTCATGTCGGGCAGGAACAGCCTGACCCGGCAACAGATTCCCGCGCTGTGCCGATTTATCAAACCACATCATATGTATTCCGTGATTCTGCCCATGCGGCGGCGCGGTTTGGGCTGACAGATGCCGGCAATATCTATGGGCGGCTGACAAACTCCACCCAGGATGTTTTGGAAAAACGCCTTGCGGCGTTGGAAGGCGGCGTAGCCGCGCTGGCTGTCGCCTCCGGCGCAGCCGCAATTACTTATACCATCCAGAATTTAGCCCAAGCCGGACAGCATATCGTTGCACAGAAAACCATCTATGGCGGCAGTTATAACCTGCTAGCACATACCCTGCCGCAGTATGGCATTGCAACAACCTTTGTCAATATCCATGACCTTGCGGAAGTGGAAGCCGCAATACAGGATAATACCCGTGCGCTGTATATTGAAACCTTGGGCAACCCAAACAGTGATATTCCGGATATTGACGCGCTGGCAGAACTGGCACATAAATATAAAATCCCGCTGGTCATTGACAATACATTCGGCACCCCTTATTTTATCCGTCCAATTGAACATGGCGCTGATATTGTTGTCCATTCTGCAACCAAATTCATCGGCGGGCATGGTACAACCCTCGGCGGCATTATTGTGGATTCCGGTAAGTTTGATTGGGAAGCATCCGGGAAATTCCCGTCCATCACCGAGCCGAACCCAAGTTATCATGGCGTGAAATTTACCGAAGCGGCAGGCGCGGCAGCATTTGTCACCAAAATCCGTGCGATCCTATTGCGGGATACCGGCGCGACCATTTCACCGTTTAACGCGTTTTTACTGCTGCAAGGGGTAGAAACCTTGTCACTGCGTTTGGAACGCCATGCGGAAAATACCAAAAAGGTTGTACAGTATTTGGAAAACCATCCGCAGGTGGAACGGGTCAACCATCCATCTTTACCAGAACACCCAGACCATGCGCTGTATGAGAAATACTTCCCCAATGGCGGCGCTTCTATCTTTACGTTTGATATCAAAGGCGGCGTAAAAGAAGCTCATGCGTTTATTGACCATTTGGAGATTTTCTCGCTGCTGGCAAATGTCGCGGATGTGAAAAGTTTGGTCATCCATCCGGCAACGACAACTCATTCTCAGTTAAGCAAAGACGAATTGGAAGACCAGGATATCCATGAAAATACGGTGCGGCTATCCATTGGTACCGAACATATTGATGATATCCTGGCGGATTTGGAACAGGCTTTTGCCGCTGTCCGCTAACATAAAAATGCAAGGCATATGCAAATGCCTTGCATTTTTTGCATCTGATTGTTATACTGTATTACAGCTATCAATATTTTTCATGAAGGGCTGAAAACCATATGACAGAACGTGAAAAAATGCTGCATGGCATTTGGTATGATGCAAATTTTGACACAGAACTATTGCGTGAGCGGGAAAAAGCTGCCGCGTTATATTTTGCATTTAACCATACTCCGCCGGGGGATGCTGTCCGCAGGCGGGAAATTTTAGCTGAGCTTATTCCCGGTTTGCCGGAAAGCGTATCGATCCAGCCAGACTTTACCTGTGATTATGGCTGGAATATTCAAATCGGCGAACACAGCTCGGTAAATCATCACTGTTACTTTATGGATGGTGGAAAAATCACACTTGGAAACCATGTTTTTGTGGGACCGTATTGTGGATTATATACCGCAAGCCATCCCAAAGATGCCGCATCGCGCAGCCGCGGGCTGGAAAAAGCCTCTCCCATCACCATTGGGGACAATGTTTGGCTTGGCGGCAATGTGGTGATCCTGCCCGGCGTCACCATTGGCAGCGGCAGCATTATCGGCGCGGGCAGTGTTGTGGCAAAAGATATTCCGGAAAATGTGATTGCCGCGGGCAATCCCTGTCAGGTGCTCCGTCCAATTACCGAAGCTGACCGCTTGACAGAAGCCGAAATGCCTTAATTGATATCCAATAATCCGCCCATACGCCGCGCCATATTGACTTTATCGCTGTACTGCACATGGGCATAAATATTGGCTGTGGTGCTGATATCCGCATGACCAAGCCATTCCTGGATTTGCCGCAGCGAAAACCCTTCTTTAAGCAGCAGCGTTGCCGCTGAATGGCGCAAGTCATGCAGCCGGATATGGGGCAGTTTGGCGCGTTTGCACACTTTTGAAAATTCCTGCGTGATATAATCCGGACGGAGTGGTGTGCCATCGTCACGGCGGCAGACATAATCGCTTTTATAATAATCCTTCCCATAAATGCGTTTCATTTCTTTTTGATGGCGGCGCAGTTCGCTTAAATATTTGCGCATATTGGGCGTCAGCGGCAGCGTGCGGTAGCTGGATTTGGTTTTCACCTGGTCGGTATAAAGCACCTGCCCGCGGTTTGAAATCGCGGTATGGTTAATGGTGATTGTCCGCGCACGGAAATCCACCGCGCACCAGCGCAGTCCAGCCGCCTCACTGCGGCGCAGTCCATAGGTTGCCGCCAGCACAAACGCGGGTTCCGCGGGGGAGTTTTTCGCCTCTTTCAAAAAACGGTTGAGCTGGTTCTGGTCATATACTTTGCCCAAGTATTTGGTGCGGCGGGGCAGCAGGGCATTGTCAGAGGGGTTATGTTCGATCAGCTGCAAGGTGACCGCATATCGCAGGCATTTATGCACAATGGAATGGAATTTTACGATAGACGTTGGGGAATAACCCTCTTCATATTTGAGGTTGATAAAATCCTGGAAATCAGAGGGTTTTGCCGATTGCAGAGTGATGCCGCGGCTGCGGTAAAATGGATCTATATGTTTGCGAAACATATAACGGTAACTGTCCAAAGTATTTGGGCGCACCTGGCTTTTCATCATATCAAGCCATTGCTGCATAAAATCAGCCAGCAGGATTTCACAGCCGGGCGCCATATCAGGCGATGGGCTGACTGGGGCGGGCACGCCAAACTGGACATACAGACAGCCATTTTTTTCAAAATAGTCGGGTATTTTCATAACCAAAAGCCTCCTTTGCGGGTGGGATACAAAAATGATATCATAAACGCCGTAAGGATTGATACGGCATACTTGCCAAATCTATTTTGAAAATACCGGGACATTTGCCGAAACACCGCCGTAAACCGTGGCAATATTATTGCTATCCCGCCTGCTTTTAGCAGGAAGGGCAGCGCATAGGTATGGATAGCCGATCACGAAAATCACAACTTGGAGGTATTTATGGGACTTTGTGACATACAGGAAATCAAAGAAACCCTTGCACGGCATGGGTTCCGGTTCAGCAAATCACTGGGGCAAAACTTTTTAACAGCGCAATGGGTGCCCGAGCGCATTGCGGCGCAATGCGGCGCGGATCACAAAAGCGGAGTTTTGGAAATCGGGCCCGGCATGGGCTGTCTGACCCGCGAGCTTGCCAAAACCGCCGGTCAGGTGGCGGCGGTGGAGCTTGACCGCGCATTATTCCCCGTGTTGGAAGAAACACTTGCAGGCTGTGAAAATGTGGAAATCATCCATGGCGATGTGCTCAAAACCGACCTTGCCGCATTATGCCGACAAAAATTTGCCGGGCAAACCGTGTATGCCTGTGCGAACCTGCCATATTATATCACAACCCCGGCAATTTCCGCTCTTTTGGAAAGCCATGCCTTTGCGGGCATTACGGTGATGGTGCAAAAAGAAGTGGCACAACGCATTTGTGCCCCTGCCGGTTCGCCGGATTACAGTGCGTTTTCGGTTTATGTGCAGTACCATGCAGCGGCAGAGGTTTTGTTTGATGTACCGGCAGGCTGTTTCATCCCACAGCCAAAGGTGGATTCTGCTGTGATCCGGCTAACGCCGCGACAGGTGCCAGCAGTAACAGTGCAGGATGAAAAACTATTTTTTGCGATTGTGCGGGCAGCATTTAACCAGCGGCGCAAAACGCTGGCAAACGCGGTAATGCC
>CAXHNU010000097.1:0-1667 GCA_964017555.1 uncultured Butyricicoccus sp.
GCTTCAGCAATCGTTTTGTTGATTTCCAGCATTGCAGAATTATTCCGCTGTAATGCCTTGTTTAATTCATCCAGTTGCTGAAACATTGGTGTTAAAATGACATCCTGATGCTGTTTTAGTTTATGATACATTCGGATAAATGCAGCATAAATTTCTGTTTCAGAGATTCTGCCGATTGGACATTCCGAAGCATTATCGTTGTGTTTTCGGCAAACCCATGCAACATATCCACTCCTGGTATGTCGCCTGCAAAATGGTGTTCCGCAGCTTCCACAAACCATTTTCCGTGTCAGGGGATATACCTTTTCATCCTGCATTTCTCGTTTTGCTCTGCGTTCCCGCAGTTTTTGCGCTTGCGCGAAAACTTCATGTGTTATGATTGCCGGATGCGTATTTCGGATATAATATTGCTCTTTTTCACCATGATTATCTTTTTCGGTGAAGGGTAACATTTCGGATGTATATGTTTTCTGACATAAGGAATCGCCAATATATTTTTCATTGGCAAGCATATATTTGATTTGCCCAATGTTCAGGTTTATCCCTTTGCCGTTTAACATTTCAACTATATGCCGAATACTTTTACCCTGTACATATTGCTGGAAAATCCAGCGGACAATTTCCGCTTCTTCCGGCACAATTTCAAGGAATTTTTTATCTTTCAAGCGATATCCATATGGCGCATTGCAGGTGATAAATTCCCCACGCTGCATCCGCCTCTGATAGCTGATCCGCAAATTTTGTGAGATGGATATGGATTCCTGTTGTGCCAATGCACCGGAAACGCTCACCAATAGTTCTGTGGAAAGTGTTTCCGTCTGAATATTATCTTCTTCAAATTCAACCGTGACACCAAGTGCCATCAGTTCCCGTAATACGACCAGACAGTCACGGGTATTTCGTGCGAATCTGGAGATTGATTTCACCAGAATTTTATCGATCTTGCCTTTTCGGCAATCCCGAAGCAAGCGGTTGAAATCTTCACGCTTGTCCATCCTTGTACCAGTCAAGCCTTCATCCGCATAGATATCTACAAATTCCCAACCATCATGTACTTCAATTTTTGCCGTATAACTCCGGATTTGCGCTGCGTAGGAATGAAGCTGGTCGTCAGAATCCGAACTAACCCGACAATATGCCGCAACCCGCAAAATCTTATTTTGCATACTGGTTGGCGGGATAATCTTCACTTTTCCCATATAAAATCGCCTCTTTTCCTGTCTTTACAACAACATTACTACACCTTTTCGCAAATATCCAGAACTATTCCCAAACACTTGCCGGACGGTATTCCTGTGTGGCAAGATCTTTTGCGACAGCAAATTCTTCTGCCGTCAGCAAGCCACGCTTGAACATTTTCTTTAACAATTCTAAGATAATATAATAGGCAATTTCATTCTTGATATTTAACATTTTCACAACCTCATAAAATAATCTCCAGTTTTCTTTTCACGAATAAATTCCTGCACATCTTTCAAGTTAGATGTGATCTTCATTTTCGGCAAAGTCCGCCGGACATCATCAAAATAACGCTGCCCCTTTGCTGCACGTTCATCCAGAATCGCAATCACACAACTATCATTTTCAGTACGGATTGCCCGTCCAAAACCCTGTTTTAATTTGATTTGCATATCTGGAACAACAATTGTGCGGATAAACTCCTGCAA
>CAXHNU010000097.1:1677-11453 GCA_964017555.1 uncultured Butyricicoccus sp.
CGGATTGCCCGTCCAAAACCCTGTTTTAATTTGATTTGCATATCTGGAACAACAATTGTGCGGATAAACTCCTGCAAGGTCGAGTAGCTGTTCCGCAAATGGTTTTGCATTGCATCCGGATACGGATACGGAAACGGCAGACGTGAAATCACCAGCAACGACACGCAATCTCCCGGAAAATCGAATCCTTCCCATGCTGCGCCAGCCGCTAACAGTACACTTCCTGAACAATATTTAAACTGTTTCAGGATATGCTTTGCGTTGCGGCTCATGGTGAACAGTGGATATGGTAATTTTTCAGCATTCAACCGGATTTGCACCGCTGACATTGCTGCATAGGATGTGAACAATATCAGTCCATGTCCATGTGTCGCGTACAGTAAACCAGCAATTTCTTGCGATATTTGGTTGAAGTAAGCCTTATTTTTCTGTTTTGGCGGTGAATTGGGTAAGTACAGCAGGCAGTTTTTCTCATAGTCAAAGGGCGAAAGAGAAACAGATTCTGTTACACGATGATTGCCTAACAAACCGACTTCCGCTTTGAATCTTCTGAAATCTTCCCCCACAGAAAGTGTGCCAGATGTTAATATGATCGGCTGGTGTCTACTCCAAAATATACGGTTTAGCTGGTCTGATAAGTTCAAAACTACCGCGCAGAATTTTGGGGTTCCATCTTCATCCATTGCAATATATCGGTACATTTCATCTGAATCAGAACATAAAATTTCTGTCGTGGACAATAGTTTTTTCAACTTTTGCTGCGTAGATTTAGATAATGATGCCCCAGCCTTTTCATTGATATTCCGCAAGATTCGATAAATCGCTGACAGTATCGGAAGGAAGTTTGGAAAATCTAAAGATGTTGCTGATTCTCCTGTTTTCACACACAGTTTTTTCTGTAGAATTCCCAGGAACCCTTGCAGATTCTTCGCTTCTGCAAAACATTTTTCTTTCTTTAACCTGTTGATTATCGCTTGGATATCATCTAATTCAAGTGATATTCCGAACATTTGCTGTGCTGCTTCTGGCAGTTTATGCGCTTCATCAATAATCAAAGCTGCACTGTCTGGAAGGATGGTTTTACGTCCACTGGTACGATGAATCGCATCTGCCAACAACAGATTATGATTGCATATTTGAAACAGATATCGATCTAACTCGCAAGATTTCACAAATAATTGATATCTGCAATTATTACCTCTGCAATCACAATGTTCCGGAACATGGATTTGCTCCAAATTGTGCTTGCCAATATGCTTTATCGCATCAATATCCAACTTCGTCCGCAGGGAGAGCAGCGTTTTTGCTGCTCTCCTGTTCTTTTCTTTGAAGTGAATCCTTTACAAGTGGCGTTCTAACCGTTCATCGCACACATAGTGCGATTTTCCTTTGCGGACAACTGCCCGAATCGGGCTATGTATCATGCCATCATCCAGCAAGACCTTTGATAAAAACGGCAGGTACTCATTTTGTATCGCGTTTTGCAGCGCAATGCTGGATGTGGAGATAATCAGTGGCTGGAAAGCTTGTCCGCTTTCCATGCCGCTGATATGATATACGATCCCTGCTGCCAAATACGCATAAGTTTTGCCAATTCCGGTTCCTGCATCACATAATGCAATCTTTTTGTCGAACATCGCATCCAGTATCCGATGACTGAGTCGCATTTGTTCTGCCCGTTCCGGCAGACCATGCCTTGGCAGCAAGTCTTTGAAAATATGCTCTAACCTTTTGTGAGCATCCTTGATTTTTGTGGTCATTCGAGATATTTCCTCTCAAATTTTATGGTTTCATCGTATTTGCAGCACGCACCCCCGATGAAAATGGGAACAATTCGGGCAGGCTGGCAGCCTCCGCGGGCATATTCCAAGGGTCTTTACTGCTTTCAACCCAAGGGCAGCTCTCCTGTCTGATGTGCAGTAGAAGTTGTCCCGAAATCCGAGGGATTTTCCCTATAATGCAACAGTAAGTGCAACAATACCATAGGTGTAACATCAAATTAAAATCGGAGCATTCACTTTAAATTTAATAACAAAAGCCCTGCCGCATGATCAGTGCAGCAGGGCTTTTGCGTTATGGTAAATAAAAGCTTGAACTGCATAGGGTTTGGGGTATCCTATGCAATTACAATATACCACATATTTCGACCTTTGTGTGCCGAATTTTGTCGAATGGGAAAATTATTTTTTCAGGTCATAAACACCAGTATTATCAAGGGTTGCCCAAACGCGAATCATGTCCTCGGTAAGGTCAAGCACGCCATCGCCTTTACCATGCAAATACCCCTTGTGGACTAATTTTGCGATAAGAGGTTTCCAGCAATCGGGCAAGTCCTCATAATATTTGTACCTCACTTCGATTTCCTCCTTCGTCTGCATCGCATCTTTTATGCGCGGCAATAGATTTTCCAAGAAAGCATCCCTGGTATTCCCACCAAAGAAAGCCGTCCCAGGGCAGGTCTTTGCGCTCTTTGCTGGATGATAATCGCCCAGCGCCTGTCCTTTTGCTGTCCACCATGCGTGATAAGTAATTGCCGTTTCCGGCTCCAATCCAAACACCTTACACAGCACGGCAGTCAAGGTAATAATCGCATTCGCCTGTTCGGCGGTCATCTTGTCATGCCCTTTATCAAAATTGCCGAAATTCTCAATGCAAATCGCGCCTTTATTTGCCCCAACAATCCCAGCAGGGTCTTTCTCTAGGCTTCTGCCGGTGACAATCAGCCCATCCGGGAACACAGTAAAATGCTGTGCAATATCAGCAAAACCACGTGCCAAATGACTTTGCCGCATGGATGCCTGTCTGGTAAAATGGTTTTTCCCGTCAAAATGCCGATATTCCGGCGACCAGGTATGATGCAGCTGCACCAGCCGGTTTTTCCGTTTGGGCATACGCCCCGTTAAAAAAGATTCCGCTTCATCTGGTCGAAACATCAAAAAGCCGTTATTTACCATCATCATGTCCACCGCCTAACTGCTTTGCCACCTGATGCACACCCGTTGCAGCCAGCCCAGATACAATACCAACCGCCACAGCGGAAATATAATCTGTCGCTGCAAAGTCTGGCATGATATACATCGCGGCAACGCCCAGCACCGCGCCAGCAATGCCGCATACAATCGGCAGCCACTTATTATCCACCGCAGTTGCCTTTACAATCTGTGCGATCAAATAGCAAATAACCGTAATTGCCGGGATTGCTGTAAAACCTAAATTCTCCATATGTATCTTCCTTTCATTCATCTTCATGTGCTGCCAGATTCAAATGTTTTTCCAGCTTGTCCAGCGCATCTGTCACTGATCCATTGCAGCCCTGTTCTTTTAGTCCTTTCAGACAAGCCAAGATACCATAACAAATCAGTGTTTGTTCTTTGCGGACAGCAGCAAGTTCCTTTTCCTGCTGTTTAATCCGCGCCACAAACTTAAAACCCCAAAGCACCACGCCGCCAATAACGCCGAGTGCAGTCAATAAGGAAGCTGCTTTAATGATGGTATCCGCGCTGATGGTCACTTGCATAATTTTTCATCACCTCCATACCCTATGCACAGGAAATGTATCAAGTTGCCTTTAAAAGGGCAACTCCACGAAAATTATTCCTGTTGTTCCGTCCAGCCATAAACGCCCGGCTCCCAAACATTACTATCCACATCACTTATCCAATGCTTATTTTTATGGGAAACCTGCGCCCCCTTTTGATAGGCATCCATCGCCCCAATAGGCTGACTCCATGCAGGGAATTGTTCCATCGGGTCAGCAATTGCCACCCATAAGCCAGGTGCGGCATCTGGTGTCCAGCTTTCCTGTGACGTGTGCGCCTGCAAACAGCGATATAACTTACCGCCATATCTGCGGATGTTCCCAGGCTGATAATTCACCGGAACAATCCATGGCGCAAACATATCCGCGTGTTCTCCTGCGGTCGTGTCGTCAATGCTTCCGGCTTCGGCAAGCGTAACAAATAAGATTTCATTTGTTTCGGTTGCTGTTTTAATTTCCTTTCCAGCATCAACTTCCAGCAACAATACGGTTTCTTCGTTCCCCTTCAATTTTGGACGCCCTTTCAAGTGGAATGCCTTTCCTGCGCATAAGAACCCATAAGCATCTTCTGCGCTGCATTCCAAATAGAATCCTTCCGGTGAAAGTTGAACAAAAATCACTTGTTCTGCCATATTGATACAAGTAGTATTTTTAATGATTTTATACATATATCTCCCTCGTTTAGACCCGACTAATTGAAATTTGAAGTTTTGCTTCTGCCTGGTTATAGTATGATGTCGCTAACGCTACAACAGATATTGTCAGATTGAGGATTTGGAAATTAGCCGTATAAAACCCATCTGTAAGCCTAACATCAATATAATCACTGTTCATTATCTCAGCCGTTGCAACTACATTTCCATCTGGATCGGTGAGATTACATGGACTATTTGAGTATGTTACGCCCTCGTGCTTAAGCGCCAAAGCTCCATTTCCTGTATGAGTCACATAACAAGAACCATCAACTATATTGCCTATATGTAAAGACACAGATGATTTGCTTAATGATATCGTTTGACTGCCTTTGTAAATTGTCCATCCTATACTCCTGAGGCCGGTCGTACCATCGCTCCACTGGTAGTTATCTCTATCCTTGATGGTAAATGTCGTTGCGTAGTTGCCAGGATAGGTAGCCTGAATATCCCCACCCCTTGTCATTTTCGTATCGTCATAGTCATACCATGCCGGTGAGAGATAGTGATTACTACCCTTATACGTCAAATAGCCACCTGCTCTAGGAACCTTTAAAGCAGCCTTATTAATTATCCATGTCGCAGTCTTTGCGCCTGTTGTGCCGTCATTCCACTGATAGTTTTTGGTTGGCGTGAAGGATACATTATAACTCCCCGCATTTTTGCCAGAGGTTGTGCCATTAATAGTTAGCTTTGCAGTATCGTAGTTATTCCAAGTTGGACTTTGGGCATTGCCGTTATAAGTCAGTGTGTTGCTTTGCGTTGGAAGTGTTATCATTGCCTTTGCAATCACCCACGTTACAGTCTTTGCCCCTACTGTACCATCGTTCCACTGATAATTGGATGTTGGTGTAAATGTCGCGTTGTATGTGCCTGCGTTTGTGCCGGATGTTGTGCCGCCAATGGTCAACTTTGCGGCATCGTAGTTATTCCAAGTTGGACTTTGAGCGCTGCCGTTATAAGTCAGCGTGCCATTTTGCGTTGGAAGTGAAACAGTAGCTTTTACAATCACCCACGTCACAGACTTTGCATCGGTGCCGCCGTCTTCCCAAAAATAGCCGTCTTTTGGGGTAAATGTTGCAGTATAAGTGCCAACATCTGTGCCAGATGTTACGCCGTCCAGCGTCATAATATCTGGATTATAACTATTCCAAGCAGGGCTTTGGGCGCTGCCGTTATAGGTCAGCGTGCCGTTCTGCGTTGGTACAACATGGATGGTATTATTGATTTTCGTAATTTCCCGCAACGCTGATTCCGCGGTTGACTGCGCGGTTGCTGCTGCCTTAGCATTCGCGCTGACTTGCCGCCGGATATCCGGATGTGCTTCCGCATCAATATTGTGGGCATTAATCGCGCCGCTTACATCCATATCCGGCAACTGATTTGCCGGTATCTTCCCACCCTCATCCAAGTCCGCTTTGCGTTCCATCGCATCATCAATCTTATCCCAGTTTTCATTTAGTGCCACATCAATATTAAATGTTTGCGCACCATCTTCCTGCGGGTCATACTGGAACAACCCCAGATTTTTTGTTTGTTTACTCAAAGCTATCACCTCGGAATGCAAAATCATGGATTGTATGGGTTCCCAATTCAGCAAGCGGCATCCCATGGACTTCCCGCACCAGCAAATACCGAAATAGATAATCAATTGGGATATGTGCCGGGCGGGCATCTTCCAGCGCGGCTTTCAGCCCGTCCAAATCTTCCGGGATACCAAATTCCCCAACAAACTGCATCTTTAACCGGTTATCTATATAATCTGCTTTCACATAACCATTTTTCCAACTATTGCAGATTGCCTGGAGCTGTGCAAGACTCATGCTACCGCCCGTTTTCCAGCGTGCCGCCACAGCGGCTTTTCGATCTGCGATTGCCGCGCCTGACGGCGGCACGATACCGCAAAGCCGTTCTTCGATTTGCAGCTGCTGCAAGCTCATGTCATCCAGCAATAGTTCCCGCGCAAGCTGCAAAGCAGGTGCCAAGATGGTTTCAGACAGTTTCCCATCACAAGTCCCAAGGATATCACATACCCATTGATCCCGCCGGTATTCTTTGGGCAGTACCCATTCCAGCCCGGTGCCGGGTTTACGTGTTCTCACAAGCAACAGTCACCTCCCCGCAAATGGCAACTTGCCTTTCACCAACAGGAATATTAGCTGTATACCCATTGATGGTAAAATCCCGATAATCCAGCACACCTGCTGTTTCATTCACAGCAACAGCCAGTTTGCCATAAGATACATAATCCTGCTGGAATGCAATACTTGCCAAATAGCTTACAATGGATTTTTGCACCGCTTCCGAAATCCCAGTGCTGTCCAAACATTTCACTGTAACAGCCACATCCACAGCAACACCTTCCGCGGCAGATACATAACAATGCGCCCCGATTCCGGCTTGTCCTTCACCTTTTCCGGCACTTTCCGGATCAATATATTCCTGTACAGCCTGCACCAGTGCAGGGTTTGCGGGCTGTCCATCGCTGTCAATGATAATCACATCCACTGTGCCATCGCCGTGCCCCAACGGGAACACACGCGCCGCACCAACGCCGGAAACTTCTTTTGCCCACATAAGATATTGCCACTTGTTAGAACCGGTTACAGGCTGCTGCAACCGTTCTAAAAACCGTTCCAATAATTCCGCATCTGTTTCCGCGTCAAAACCGTTTGTCATCGGCAAGGGATTGGTTATGCTGTCAATGCCGGGGAGCTGCACAGGCATTTTGCAGACTGTACCCGCCGCGACATTGCCAGCCGCACCAGGCGTTACGCAAAATACAGGAACATTTGCCGTGCCTGAAACAATCACAGTTTCGGCAGCACGGAACTGAATGCCGCCTTCGGTTTCGAACAAATCCCCAGCCTGAATAATCCCTTCGCCGGAAACGGTCAGCATTCCGCTGGCAAACACAGCTTCCCGCCGTTCCTGTCCGGTTCGCGTAAACACATAATGGGTTAAATCATCGCCATGCAGATTTTCCGGATCAAGATTTTGCTGTGCTTTTGTAATAACTGTTTCCCCTTCGGCAAGCCCATGCGCCATGGCGCGTGTCAGCATCCAGGTTGGAAACCCTGTTGTTTTCTGATAGCTGTCCGGGATCTGCGCCAGCAACGCCGCATGAATGCTATCCACCGACATTTTCATTCACCTCCAATGTTTCGCCATTTCGCAGCAAGGCAGTGAAATGCACTGCCATATTCGCGCCAATGCGTGTTACCTCAAACCCTTCCGCGCCGCTGATGGCAGGGCATAAGGCTAAAGTTTCGCGGATTTCGCGTATCATTTCCGACCGTGTAAAGCCGTCCGGGAAAGCCCGCGTGCCCAGCAGCCCATCCACATCAATGCCGCAATCTTCCGCGAAAACAGGATCTTTACCGCGCTGTACACGCAGCATCAATGCAATCCATTCCCGCACAGCCTGTTTGCCAGTACACGTGACCGGTGAACCGTCTATCATGTGAAACAGTTTATTTTCATGGTCATATTTTAAGCTGGTTTGTATTTCTGCGGCAGGTTGGCTGGTGTCCAAATTGGACACCGTGGTTTCCGTAAAATCAGGGAATAACTGCATTTTAATCACATCCTGTCCACAAGCACAACACCGCTTGGCTGCATCAGGCAAAGCACCTGATTACCAACCCGCCAATCCTTTGCAGCAGCGGTTTCTGTGAGCTTCAGCAACGGGTTAGCCGCCATCATACTGCCGCCATACAGCGATACGGTAAACGGGATAAGTTTTACCACTGTACCGATTTCATACCCAGATACTTCTTTTGACCGCATTTGCTGCAAAAGAAGCGCAAATTCACTTAAACTGCTCATATTGTCACCTACCATTTGGGTGTGCAAAACCCAGTTAGTTTTGCATCAGTATATTGGTATGTACGCCGTCCAACTTTGTTTGGGGTGTTACCCTCAATCGTAGAAAAACTGTCGCTGTCCGCTTTTTCCACAATGCCAATATGACTTGCGCCCGCGCTTTTTTGAATCATCAAATCGCCAGGCTGTGGGATATATCCAGATGATTTTTTCCGGAACAGTTTCCGGCTTGCATACCAGTCCTGAAAACCGGAAACAGAAGCTTCGCCATGCGGCATAACACTTGCCGGAATCCCGGCGGCATTGGCGCACCAGCTAACGAAAATCGCGCACCAGCGCACGCCATTCATACCAAACCATGCGCCATATTTCTGCTTGTTGGAACCCAATGGGCTTTCCTTTGTACCGACTTCTTTTTTCGCAACAGCCACAAGCGCCGCGCCGCCGCCTGTAGTAATGATAGATACCGCATCAGATTTATTTGTCCCAGCTTCCAGCATTTCTTTTACGGTTTGGGTTGTAGAACCAGTCACCGTATCTGTTGTGCCAGGCGTCGGTGCACTGGGTGTTGCGCCACCATCAGATGCTGCTGGCGGCGCTGTAACTGTACTGCCAGGAATACCTACCACACCATCCCCAGCACGCGGCACACTGACCGGCACAACAGTTAAACTCATGGTATGCGGATGCCCATATTCATGCGTCACAGATTTGATACGGTATAGCCCAGACAGCCCAAACGCATCTGATCCAAACTGCACAACCCGCCCGGATTTCGCGATATCCGCGCCATACATTTGCGCGATTGTAAATTCTCCCGGCAGGCGGTCTGACTTTTCCAAAGCAGCTTTTACGATGGCAGCAGGCGTGCCATTCATATCATCTGAAACAGTTAATGTCGTTTGCACCCGTCCAAATTTCGCGATACTTGCGGCATTTTCCGCCGATGCAACAATATGCGCGACATTATCGCCCTCATTAACAAGCTGCACAGCGTTTGCAAAATCATCCAAACTATGCCCACCGGAAACTTTGCCAAGCGCCCAGGTTGCCGGGTAAGGGGAGATGTTCCAAGCCGGATAATGCTTGAGGACAACAACATCATCCGGCATATCCCGTATCCAAAGCTTCCCGGCTTCCACACGATATAAAAATTCCCGTCCGGTCAAGGTTGTTACCTGCGACAAAACATCAGTCATAATGCCGGAAACAGTTTCACCAACATATAATTTTGTGATTTTCTGCGGCATTGCAGGCACATTGCCCAGCGGCACGCCAGCACGGCTGCAAAGCCCGGTAATCACATCATCCGCGGGCGCATTGTTCGCCTGAAAAGTCAACGTGGATTTATTCAGATACCAGCCAAAATCATGCGCAGTATAAGTAAAATCAAGACTGTCCTCGGTCACAACACCCTGAAAAATTTCCTTATCTTTATTCATGATTTTGATTTTATCCCCAACCTGTACTGCCAGTTTGGGGATATATTTATCCAGCGGATTTGCATCAATGGAAAAGCTGACTTCCACACTCAATGTATTCATTTCATCGCTGCTGGAAAGGTTTGAGGTCTGGCTGGTGATATCTTCCCAAGCGCCTGCCCGCATCAGCAGCAGATGATATTCATCGGTTCCGTAATACACGGTCTACACCTCTTTCTTTAGAATATTTTATATAAATTTTAAATAAATGCTTGACTAGCACGTTAAAACGTGCTATAC
>CAXHNU010000098.1:0-11428 GCA_964017555.1 uncultured Butyricicoccus sp.
ATCAAAAAGCAGATAGAAAATATAAAAAGGATATTGTGAGATGTAATGTATAAAGGGTGGTTTCACCAAGCCACTACATTACATTGACTGCGGTTCATTTGTGGCAAAATGGAACAGGCTGGAGGGCGGTGAACGACCGGCAGGGGAGAACTGAAGCAGGAGCTTCCGGTGATGACCTGGGCGGGGCTCTGTTCGTCTCCCTTCTTGCCCGGTATAGACCCACTGGCTGTGCATTGGGCGCAGCCGCGCCGCTCACCGGGGGCTTGGGGGCTTTTTGGCCACCAACAAGCAGCACAGGGTATATACCTGTCACTACTATTAGTGCCTATACGAAGGTTGAATGTCATTCGCTTTTATGGTATACTGAACTCATGATAATTCGACAAATCGGAATTTATGAGAATAATTTGTATAGATTGGCGGAAGGGGCAATATGAAGCTGCAACTACAATTGAATGCAAATCATTTAAAATTAATTGCAGTTATTGCTATGACGATAAACCATGTATGCGACTTGATTTATCCCGGTTTTCCCGCGCTGAACCGGGGGCGATGGCATTACATATCGTCGGGTGTTTAACAGCTCCGATTATGTGGTTTTTCGTGTGTGAAGGATATTGTTACACGCATAATGTAAACCGGTATATCCTGCGAATGGGAATTTTTGCTGTGATTCACATTTCGCATATTGCTTTGCATTCGGAATAAATCCAATCCCGTTTAGTACGGGAGTTTTTAATCAGACCAGTGTTATGTATCCGCTTTTTGTTGCGGTTTTGGTTTTGTGGATGCAGGACAATGATTTGCCAATGAAGAATTGGGGAAAGAATATTCTTATCTTTGTATTGATTTGGAGCGCTTTCCCTGCGGATTGGAGCTGCATAGCAGTACTTGCAATATTGAAAATTTATAGGAAAAGGGGAAACCTAAAGCCACAGATGAAAGAAATACTTCTGTATGTTGCACTATATGCAGTGGTATCGTTCTTTTTTGTGAGTAAAGTTTATGCTTTGGTACAGGTTGGCGTTTTGTTGGTCTATCCTGTGTTGAAGTTGTACAATAGCGAAAAAGGGAAAGCGAAATGGATGAAGTGGTTTTTCTATCTATATTATCCAATCCATTTGATTATCATTGGAGTGCTTCGCATCTGTATTCATGGAGATGTTAATTTGTTGTTTTAGCAAAGGACAAAACAGGTTGACAACTTCCAGTTTATCGGGGGGATTTCATCTTTGAGTGAAATCCCCTTTGACAAATGTTCTCTTGCTATTGCCATTTGATGAGGGAAAATAACCTATGGTTAATTTTTGTACTGATTTGCTGTCGAAGCGCTCGCTTGTGCATGGGGGCGCGAGCCGGTATGATGGAATCAGGATAAAACGTAAACCAGGAGGTTATTTTTTATGAAAGTTCATGAGATTATCCGCACCCGGCGGCAGGCATTGGGGTTGACACAGGAAGCACTTGCAGAAAAGGCTGGGGTATCCGCCATGGCAATTAACAAATGGGAAAAAGCACTGAACTATCCAGATATCACGCTGCTGCCCACGCTTGCCCGCACGCTGGGCGTTGATATGAACGCATCTCCACTTTACTGACATTTGCCCGCTTTACCGACATTTGCCTGCAAAAGGAAGTGCCAGTGAAGTGGGGAAAACATTACGCTAGTCCTTGCTTGACCAAATGCAAACAGACCCGGAAATGCAGTTTTTACGGGATACAGCAGGTTATGAAAAATTGATAGAAAAATACAAATTATAAGCTGCTTTGCCCCAGGCAAACACTTCAACCTCCTGCAATATGTATGCCAGCGGTAACGGTTCAGCCGGGATAATCCTTTGGTGCCATGCGCATAGCATTAAAAATGTGAAAAAAATGCTTGCATTGTCAGCCGAAATGGTGTATCATAATAAGTAATCGCGCAACTGCGTGATGTACTGTGCTTTGCACAGAAAACCGTATGTTGGCTGATAGCTGTGGATGATCTCAAATCCCGCAGTGTGGTCTTCATACAGATAAAAAACGGCTGACCTGCCGTTATAACGTAGGTTTCAAGCATATTGACTGCAAATGGGGGAAAATCTGCCCGAAAATCGTGCTTTTTTTCCATTGTAGCCAGCGTGGAGCCATGTTATAATTATCGTTGGTCTGGTCGTTTCCAGAACCAGCGTTTTTTATTTTTTAACTCATGCACCCGCTGTGGAAATCGAAGGGTCACGGCGGCGTAGTAAGAAAAGTGGGCGGCAACCCGGGGGCGTACCTCCACGAAGTACCGCCAAACTTCTGAAAGGAGCAAAAGAATGCAAATTACTGATCCCATCGCGGATATGCTGACCCGTATCCGCAACGCGGCTGCAGCACGCCATGATTCTGTCGACGTGCCTGCATCCAAGATGAAAAAGTCTATCGCGCAAATCCTGCTCGATGAAGGCTACATCAAGAATTTCCAGATTGTAGACAACGGCACCCAGGGCATTATCCGTATCGCCCTCAAATATGGTGCGGATCGCCAAAAGGCAATCACTGGTCTTAAGCGCGTTTCCAAGCCTGGCTTGCGTGTCTATGCCGGCGCACAGGAACTGCCAAAAGTTCTGCGTGGTCTTGGCATCGCAATCATCTCAACATCCCGGGGCGTTATGACCGACAAAAAAGCGCGTGAACTCAATGTCGGCGGCGAAGTCCTGGCATTTGTCTGGTAAGGAGGGTAATGAACCATGTCCAGAATCGGCAGAGCTCCCATTGCCATCCCGGCCGGCGTAACAGTCACCGTAGACGGCACAACCGTTACGGTTAAGGGCGCAAAAGAAACCCTGACCCGTGACGTGCATCCAAATATGACCGTAAAGGTCGAAGGCAGCGAAATCCTCGTCACCCGCCCGAACGACGAGAAGCAGAACCGTGCGCTGCACGGTCTGACTCGTAGCCTGATCCACAACATGGTGGTCGGCGTGACCGAAGGCTTCAAAAAAGAACTCGAAGTCAACGGCGTTGGCTACCGTGTGCAGAAACAGGGCAAAGATCTTGTCATGAACCTTGGCTTTTCCCATCAGGTCGTGATGAGCGAACCCGAAGGCATTACCATTGAATGCCCAAGCGCCAACAAAATTATCATCTCCGGTCCTGACAAGCAGAAGGTTGGCCAGTTTGCAGCAGAAGTGCGCGAAAAGCGCCCGCCGGAACCCTATAAGGGCAAAGGCATCAAGTACGCTGACGAGCATATCCGCCGCAAGGAAGGCAAGACCGGCGCGAAGAAGAAGTAAGGAAGGAGCGTGTGCTGTATGGTTTCCAAAAAGGATTCAAACAAGGCGCGGCTTAAGCGCCATAAGAGGGTACGCAGCAAGGTTTCCGGCACTCCAGAATGCCCCCGCCTTGATGTGTTCAGAAGCGCAAAGAATATCTATGCACAAGTCATTGACGACACCCGCGGCGTGACTCTGGCTTCCGCATCGACAAGCGAGAAGGATTTCACAGAATATGGCGGCAACAAAGAAGCAGCCAAAAAGGTTGGCATGATGATTGCAGAACGCTGCAAAGCAAAAGGCATTGAAAACGTCGTATTCGACCGTGGCGGCTACCTGTACCATGGCCGCGTGAAAGAACTCGCAGAAGGCGCCCGTGAGGGCGGCCTCCAGTTTTAAGCCGGGGAGGAGGTAAAACATGGCTAAATTTGACCGTAACGACAGGAGAGAGAAAGAGGACGAGTTCAAGGAAACCGTCGTTTCCCTCAACCGCGTATCCAAAACTGTAAAGGGCGGCCGTATCTTTAAGTTTGCGGCGCTGGTCGTCGTAGGCGACGGCAAGGGCACTGTGGGCTTTGGCCTTGGCAAAGCTTCCGAAGTGCCGGATGCCATTCGTAAAGGCATTGATGACGCAAAGAAAAACCTGGTAAAGATCTCTCTCAAGGGCACAACCATCCCGCATGAGATTATTGGTGAGTTCGGCGCAGGGCGCGTGCTGCTCAAGCCTGCTGCCCCTGGTACCGGCGTTATCGCCGGCGGCGCTGTGCGTGCTGTTGTAGAAGCGGCTGGTATTAAGGACATCCGTACCAAGTGCCTGCGTTCCAACAACCCGCAGAACGTTGTCACTGCCACCATCGAAGGGCTGAAAAGCCTGCGCGATGCAGCACAGGTTGCTGCTGTGCGCGGCAAAGCTGTAAATGAACTGTAATTAGGAGGGTAATCGCAAAATGGCAAAGATTAAAATTACCCTGAAGAAGAGTTTGGCAGGGCGCCTGCAAAAGCATATCGCAACTGCTCATGCTCTGGGTCTGAAAAAAATTAATGATGTAACCGAACAGCCGGATAATGCCTGCACCCGCGGCAAACTGGCACAAATCGGTTATCTGCTCGAAATCGTAGAGGAGGTGTAAAACCATGAAGCTTCAGGATTTACAGCCCTCTGTGGGCTCCACCCGCCCGGCATACCGCAAGGGTCGCGGCGCAGGCTCCGGCAACGGCAAAACCGCAGGCCGCGGGCATAAGGGCCAGTGGGCACGTTCGGGCGGCGGTGTCCGTCCGGGGTTTGAAGGCGGCCAGATGCCGCTTGCACGTCGCCTGCCAAAGCGCGGCTTCCACAATATTTTTGGCACAACTTATGCGCCTGTCAATGTAGAAACCCTCAATCGCTTTGAGGACGGCACCGAAGTGACAGCAGAACTGCTGCTCGAAACCGGTGTTATCTCAAAAGCGCTTGACGGCGTGAAAATCCTTGGGAATGGCGAAATCACCAAGAAATTAACGGTCAAGGCAACAGCTTTCTCAGCTTCCGCAAAAGAGAAGATTGAAAAAGCTGGCGGAAAGGCCGAGGTGATCTGAGTTGTTCGAGACACTGAAGAACGCATGGCGGAACCCGGAACTGCGTAAAAAGCTACTTTATACGCTGTTCATTCTGTTTATTTTCCGTCTGGGCGCTTCGATTCCGGTGCCGTTTATCAACACGGAACTGCTGAGTGATTACTTCAAGACCCTCGATGAGGCAGGCGGTATGCTCAGCTATATCAATGTATTTACCGGCGGCGGACTTGCGAACGCGACCCTGTTTGCAATGTCGATCACGCCCTATATTAACGCATCCATCATCCTCCAGCTTCTCACCGTTGCCATCCCTGCCCTTGAAAATATGGTTAAGGACGGCGGCGAGGAAGGGCGCAAGAAAATCGCTTCTTGGACTCGCTACCTGGCGGTTATCCTTGGGCTGGTGCAGGGCTTTTCCTACTATGTCATGCTGCGCAATGGCTTCAGCGGCCAGAGTCTGCTGACCCAGCGGGGCATTTGGGCTGCGTTTGTGATCGTTATGACGTTTACCGCGGGTACTGCGCTGATTATGTGGCTGGGCGAACACATCACCCAAAACGGCGTTGGCAATGGTATCTCGATCATCCTGTTTGCGGGCATCATCTCCCGCGGTCCATCGCTGGCAAACAGCCTGCTGAACCTCATTCGGAGCGGCGGCAGGGGCGCCCTGCTGGCTGTGCTGATGATTATCATCGGCCTTGCGCTGGTTGTATTTATCGTTTATATGTCCAATGCGGAACGCCGCATCCCAATCCAGTATGCAAAACGGGTTGTCGGCCGCAAAATGTATGGCGGGCAGTCCACCTTCCTGCCGATTAAGGTCAACGCCACTGGCGTTATGCCAATCATCTTTGCGTCCTCCATCCTGTCCCTGCCTTCTACGGTGTTTATGTTCTATACCCCGCAGCCAGGCAGCATCGGCAGTGTTGTGAAAAACCTGTTTTCTCAGAATAACCCGTTCTATATTGTGCTTTACGCCATTCTGATTATCGCTTTTTCGTATTTTTATGCGTCAATCCAGTTTAATCCTATCGAAATTGCCAATAATCTGAAGAAGAACGGCGGCTTTATCCCAGGCTTCCGCCCGGGCAAGCCTACCGCGGACTTTATCACCAAGGCGCTTGCCAAGGTTGTATTTGTCGGCGCGCTGTTCCTTGGCGTTGTCGCACTGCTGCCGCTGATCGTCGGCGCATTCTCGGACAGCCTGCAGAATGTCGCTGTTGGCGGCACATCGGTCATCATCGTTGTTGGTGTTGCGCTTGAAACCGTCAAGCAGATTGAAGCACAGCTGATGATGCGCCATCACAAGGGCTTCCTTGAATAAGTGACATTATAAAAGGGGCTTCAAACCGTTTTTTTGGTTTTCGTTTTTTTAAGACGGGAGGCATTTTAAGTGAACCTGATTCTACTTGGCGCGCCGGGTGCCGGCAAAGGCACGCTGGCTGCTTACCTTATTGAAAAAATGGGCATACCGTCGGTTTCGACCGGCAATATCCTCCGCGAAGCCATTGCAAACAACACCCCGCTTGGCCAGCAAGCCAAAGGGTTTATGGACGCCGGGCAGCTTGTGCCGGATGAGCTGGTCATTGACCTGCTGAAAGAACGCATCGCGCAGCCAGACTGTGCGGGCGGTTTTATCCTGGACGGCTTCCCGCGCACCATCCCCCAGGCGGAAGCGCTGGACAAAATCGCGCAGATTGATTGCGCGCTTTCCCTTGAGGTGCCGGACGACGTCATTGAAGGGCGTATGTCTGGGCGGCGGGTCTGCCTGAAATGCGGCGCGACCTACCATATTGAAAACAACCCGCCCAAGACAGACGGCGTCTGTGACAAATGCGGCGACGCGGTTGTCATTCGCAAGGATGATATGCCGGAGGTTGTTCGGCAGCGCCTGGCAACCTACCATAAGCAGACCGAGCCGCTAAAAGACTATTACGGAAAACAAGGCAAGGTGAAAGCAATTGATGGCACAAAGGGCATCCGCATGACCGAACAGGCAGCAGCGGAAGCGCTTGGCATCAACTAAGTTATGATAAATATTAAGACAGCAAAAGAACTGGGGCTTATGCGCATCGCCTGCCGCATTACTGCGCTTGCGCGCAAGGCGGCGGCAGATGCTGTTGCCCCTGGGGTCACAACAGACGAGATTGACTGGGCTGTCCGCCGTGTGATTGAGAAGGCAGGCGCTGTGCCTTCCTTCCTCGGTTACGGCGGCTTCCCGGCAAGCGCCTGCATATCGGTGAATAATGAAGTCATCCATGGCATCCCTTCAAAAAAACGGGTTGTCCATGAGGGCGATATTGTCAAAGTGGATGTTGGCGCCTATATTGGCGGTTTCCATGGCGACTGTGCCTGCACCATTCCCTGTGGAAAAGTGTCAGATGAAGCACAGCGCCTCATCGAAGTGACCCGACAGAGTTTCTATGAGGGCATCAGGTTTGCCCGTGAGGGCAACCGCGTTTCTGATATATCCAGCGCAGTGCAGGCATATGTCGAGGCAAATGGGTTTTCAGTCGTGCGCGATTATGTTGGGCATGGCGTTGGCGCCCAGCTGCACGAAAGCCCGGAGGTGCCAAACTTTGGCAAACCAGGCCATGGCATCCGCTTGCAGCGGGGCATGACGCTTGCCATTGAACCAATGGTCAATGCTGGCACTTATCAGGTGCATCGCCTGTCTGACGGCTGGACTGTCCGCACAAAGGACGGCAAATTATCGGCACATTATGAAAACACCGTTGCAATTACTGACGGAGATCCCGAAATCCTCACAAATATTGATGGAGAGGTACTTTGATTGTGGTTTCTGATATTGTGCTTTCGCTGGCTGGGCGCGATAAGGGTATGTGTTTTATTGTCCTGCGGCAAGAAGGGCAGTGGCTCTGGCTTGCCAACGGCAAGGCGCGCAGGGCGGAATGTCCCAAGCGCAAAAAAAGTAAGCATACCACCCGGCTTGGCAGGTGTGACGATTGGACGTGTAACCGCATCCGGGAAACCGGCCGCCTGAGCAACAGCGAGATCCGCAAAGCCCTTGCCGCCTGGCAGGGGGCGGGACCCGTTTCCGATTCAAACTGACCGAGGAAGGTAAGATCACGTTATGGCAAAAGATGATGTAATTGAGCTGGAAGGTACCGTCATAGAGGCGCTGCCAAACGCCTCATTCAAGGTGGAGATCCCCGGCGGGCACCAGATCCTGGCGCATATCTCCGGCAAGCTCCGCATGAATTTTATCCGCATTCTCCCCGGCGACAAAGTCACCGTGCAAATGTCGCCTTATGACTTGACCCGCGGTCGTATTACTTGGCGTTCCAAGTAAAAAAAGCGGGCGGAGGCTTCCTTTGTGACTGGGCAGCCAGTGGGCGCGGCAGGTGTGCTGCCTGCGTCCCATCCCACCATAAAAAATGATGGAGGTAAAACCGATGAAAGTAAGGCCATCTGTAAAGCCGATCTGTGAAAAGTGCAAGATCATCCGCCGCAAGGGCCGGGTTATGGTTATCTGCCAGAATCCGAAGCACAAGCAGAAACAAGGCTGAGCATTTATTGATCCTGGGCAGGGTTTGCCCATTTTGTACCATACAACGGAACCGACAAGCACGCAGTCATTGCTGCGGCGCTGCAGGGGCGGGGGCGGCCCCTATACTGGTTCTGCAAATACGCCCCAGTGGAATACTTGGAGGTATTGATTAAACTATGGCACGTATTGCCGGTGTTGACCTTCCCCGTGAAAAGCGCGTAGAAATTGGTCTGACCTATATCTACGGCATTGGGCGGAAGCTGTCAAATGATATCCTTGACAAAACTGGTATCAACCCAGATACCCGCGTAAAAGATCTGACCGAAGAGGAAGCAGCAAAGCTCCGTGAGTGCATTGAACATAACTACACGGTAGAAGGCGACCTGCGCCGTGAAATCGGTCTGAATATCAAGCGTTTGGTTGAAATCGGCTGCTATCGCGGCTTGCGCCATCGCCGTGGCTTGCCTGTCCGCGGTCAGCGCACCAAGACCAATGCGCGTACACGCAAGGGTCCGAAGAAGACCATTGCAAACAAGAAGAAGTAAGGAGGGGAGTTAAATGGCTAAAGTACAGAAAAAAGGCGCGCAGGTTCGCACCCGCCGCCGTGAACGCAAAAATATTGAAAAAGGTTCAGCGCATATCCGCTCCTCCTTCAACAACACCATTGTTACCATTACGGATCTGCATGGCAATGCAATCTCTTGGGCTTCTGCCGGTGAGATGGGCTTCCGCGGTTCCCGTAAGTCCACGCCGTTTGCTGCACAGACCGCAGCGGAAACCGCTGCGCGCGCTGCAATGGAACATGGGCTGAAAACGGTTGAAGTTTATGTAAAAGGCCCTGGCTCTGGGCGTGAAGCTGCCATCCGCGCTTTGCAGGCAACGGGTTTGGAAGTAACGATGATTAAAGACGTTACCCCAATCCCGCACAATGGCTGCCGTCCACCCAAGAGAAGAAGAGTCTAAGATAGAGGAGGAACCAAACCAATGGCTAAGAATATGCAGCCCATCCTGAAAAGATGCAAGACCCTGGGCTTGTCCCCGGCTGTCCTTGGTTACTCCAAGGAAACCAAACGTAACCCAAAGCAGTCCCGCCGCAAGCAGTCTGAATATGGTATGCAGTTGGCGGAAAAGCAGAAGGTAAAATTTATTTATGGCGTGCTGGAAAAGCAGTTCCATGCTTATTATGAAAAAGCGGAACGCAAACAGGGCGTCACCGGTGAAATCCTGCTCCAAGAGTTGGAACGCCGTCTGGACAGCGTTGTTTTCCGCATGGGCTTTGCCAACACCCGCCGCGAAGCGCGTCAGCTTGTCAACCATGGGCATTTTACGGTCAATGGCAAGCGCGTGAATATTCCATCTTACCAGGTTCGCCTGGGCGATGCGGTAGCGGTTTGCGAAAAGTCCCGTTCTGCCACCAAGTTCAAGACGCTGCTTGAAGAACAGGGCAAAAAGCCAATGCCAAAGTGGATTGATAAAGCTGCCGAGTCGTTCGAGGGCAAGATTGTTGCAATGCCAGCCCGTGATGATATTGATTACGAGGTTGCAGAGCATCTGATCGTCGAATTGTACTCCAAGTAAGCGGAACCCTCATTTATGGATCCCTGGATGCACCAGGAGGCTCCATATGGCAGAGTTGTTTTCCCTGCCGGGCTTCCGGTGTGCTCCATCCATTCATTTAAGTTTATTGGCCGAACGTAAAGGAGGGTACTATATATGATCGAAATTGAAAAGCCGCGCATTGACTGTGAAGAACTTGCTGAAGATGGTTCCTACGGCAAGTTTGTTGTGGAACCCCTGGAACGGGGCTATGGCACGACGCTGGGCAATTCCCTGCGCCGTATCCTGTTGTCCTCGCTGCCGGGTACCGCGGCAAGTTCCATCAAAATTGCCGGCGTACAGCATGAGTTTTCTACGGTTCCGGGGGTAAAGGAAGATGTCACCGAAATTGTCCTGAATGTGAAGGGCATTATTGCCAAGCTGCATTGTGACGGTCCAAAGACAGTATATATTGAGGCCGCTGGCGAAGGCGAGGTCAAAGCAGGCGATATCCATTCAGATGGCGAAGTGGAAATCCTGAACCCGGATTTGCATATTGCCACGCTGATGAGCGATGCGCGCTTATCTATGGAGATCACCCTGTCTTCTGGGCGCGGGTATATCCCGGCAGAGCGCAATAAGCAGTATCAGACTGCCATTGGCGTTATCCCGGTGGATTCGATTTACACGCCGGTGTATAAAGTGAATTATACGGTGGAAAATACCCGTGTCGGCAATATGACCGATTATGACAAGCTGACGCTGGAGATTTGGACTGACTGCACCATTGCGGCAAAGGATGCTGTTTCACTCGGCGCAAAAATCCTGCGCGACCATCTCGATCTGTTTGTTGACCTTTCCGAGGAAATCGGCTCGAAATCCACTGTGGTAGAAAAGGCTGAAGCACAGCATGACAAGGTTCTGGAAATGACGATTGAAGAACTTGATTTTTCTGTCCGTTCCTTTAACTGCCTCAAGCGTGCAGGCATCAATACTGTGGAGGATCTCATCAACACTTCCGAGGAGGATATGATGAAGGTCCGCAACCTGGGTCGTAAGTCCCTGGAAGAGGTAATCGGCAAGCTGGAGGCAATGGGCCTTGGTCTTGCAAGGGCTGAGGAATAAAAGGCGTTCCCAGCCAGGGCACGCCATACCGCCAGAGGGGGCGCTGCCTGTTTTCTGGAAGCACTATCAGCGGCGTTCCATGCCGCTGATCTGAATATTTTGACTGAACCTTATCAGGAGGTACACGAATCATGGCATCAAACCGTAAACTCGGCAGGACAAGCGATCATCGCCGTGCAATGCTGCGTGCGATGGTCACTTTCCTGCTGGAGAATGGCCGCATTGAAACAACGCTGGCCCGTGCAAAGGAAGTTGCGCCCATGTGTGAAAAGATGATTACACTTGGCAAGCGCAACACATTGGCAACCCGCCGTCAGGCGATGGCATACATCACCAAAGAAGCAGTTGTTGCCAAGCTGTTTTCTGAAACTGCGCCGAAATATGCGACACGCAACGGTGGCTACACCCGCATTATCAAGACGGGTCCACGCCGCGGCGACTGTGCAGAAATGGCAATTATTGA
>CAXHNU010000099.1:0-11420 GCA_964017555.1 uncultured Butyricicoccus sp.
TCATACCACGTGCCCCCTTTTCCCCTATTATACCACACCTTCCTGACTCATGGAGGATTAAATCAGGGGCTCCTTAACTTTTGACGTTGCTGAAAGTGACGAAAATTCAGTTGTTCACTGGATTTTTAGTTTCCTCACAACCTATAGGGAGTGAAAAAACAACATGTGAGATAGGCTGTCCGGTTCGTCCTCGCTTGTTTTGAGCCAACGCTTTTAGCTGTCCATGCGTACGCAGGTATTTCCTGAATTGTAGCGAATCTCCCTGGCGCAACCCAAGCCGATTATGTATAAATTTGGGGAAATCATCATTGAGTTCAAATGCAATTCCCTCCATATTCCCATCCAATTTAACACAGAAACCCAGATGATGGGGTTCCATATCTTTTGCAGATTCAGCGACTAGATCCTTCCATTGCGCAGGATTCGCAAGCAATTGTGCAGCGGTTTCAAAGCGCTGTGCCTGCTCAGCTTCCTGGGAATAATAGGCTGATACCATGTCCTGTGCTTTGCCGGAAAAGATATCTCTTGTTTCGAGGCTGTGAAACAGCATGGAATCCAGTACTTTACAAAATATCAGAAAATAGCATTCTGAATACTTCATTCCATTTAAGGTCATGCGACCGATTTCCCAATTTATAGTTTTAACAACGTCTGGCAGATGCTGCAGCAGCGCAGCAAATGCCGCACGAAGGACGGTAATATCCTCCGGATGCGCCCTTTCAAAGGCATTCCAATCAAAAGCGAAAATAGCATTGTCTGCTGGAAGTCGTTCGCCCACCAGCAATGGGATGGTTTGGAACGGATGCTTCGCGAAGCCTGTTGCTATAATTTCACAATGCGCCCGCTGCATCATTTCGGTTACATCCTTTTGAACGGCATCACGGTCTATTCGTGCTAGCACTGGCAGACCAGTAATTGCTTTCAGAGTGGTAATACTGTCAGCATCTTGCAAGGTTAGTTCTGGCAGCCTAATGGCGTTTGAACTTGTATTTCGAGCAAAACAGAAATCACCTAAAATATTGCGTAAATGTGCATATTGTGCCTGTTTTGTACTTTCTTCTTCGCTGAGCCGCAGCGCAGGATAATAGAATGGTTTGGCATCTTCACCCAAAAATGTCATTAGTGTTGCCATAAAGGCATGAACACCTGCCCAGAAAATCGGCAGCGGTAGCTTGATCAGTGCCTCCGCTAAATCGGATTCTGGAGGCATTTTTGCGGCATAAGTCTTATCGTCAATATTCTCTTCCAAATCCACCACCCGATTAACAAAAATTGGACTGCTCAAAACTTTCCGACCCAGCAAATCGCGAACGCTTTGCACGATTTTCCGTTCCTTTCCAGAGAGGTTCACACCTGCAATCCCAACGCCTTTTTCGCTGAGTGCCGCTTGTTTCATCGAAACTAAAACGCCGTTTTTGACAACGAAAAAAGTTGTTTCATAGCGGATCACATCACTTTTTCGCCTAATTGTTACATTGGGTGCTGGCAGCGGTAGCATCTCCAGCGTTGTCACTGCATTATCAGAAACTGTGTGATTTTTCACCATAAATTTTCCTCTTTTGTTTATTGCATCCTTACTGTATTTGTTGAAACGTTTGATGGCTTTCCAGTTTTTCCTTCCAAGTTCCTCGACCGTAAATGTGCAGCTAAATTGCTTGAGTGCGCTAAACTGAAAAGTTTCGGTACCAATCACCTTGCGGATAATGTTTTCGCTCCTGCGAGTGTAAGCTTTGATTGTTTTGTTCATTTTTTTGCTCCTTTCTGGCGAAAAAAGAGAGAAGATCTCTCTTTTTCTTCACTTTTACACTTCCAACATTACAACGATTTGACCAGCCCTCTTTTCCACTTTTGCAGGATCTGAAGGGATCGGTGGATATACGGCCAACGAAATTTCATCTTTCAGCCGATGGATCAGTGCTTGGATGCAGTTTTCCACATTTTCAGCCGATACCTTTATTTTCGGGAAATCCGGCAAGCTGCCATACACCTGTTCACTGTTTATTGTCAGCAATGCTGGATAAATATCAGACTGACTTGGGATATCGAAAAGTTCTTCCATTCGGTTCATTTCCTGTCGTTTCTGTTCATCCAAAACATGGGTATATGTATCCAAGGTGAACGAAACTGAATAATGACCTAAAATGGATGATAATGTTTTTGCATCCATCCCCTGTTCCAGTGCTCTTGTAACGAATGTATGTCGCAGTGCATGAAATGTAAAATGTGGCAAATCCGCTGCTTTAAGTATGGCTTGGTAGTGGTCAAAGAAAGTTCGTGGCTCAACATACTGACCGATTTCATTTGTGACAATCATTTCCGGATGTGCAAATGCTTCTGCACCAATGCGTTTTTTCTCCCGCTCCTGAATGGCTCGCCAAGAAATCAAATCCTCACGTGCTCCGCGCAGCAGGGGGATGCTGCGAATGGAGTTTTCACTTTTGGTATCTGAAATTACCAATTCGGTTTTTGCGCCTTTCGCATGGTCATCCATTTTGGTTAGCCTTCCCAGGGTTCTGCGCACATGCAGTATACCTGCCCGAAAGTCGATGTCATCCCATTGAAGCCCTACGAGCTCACCGATCCGAAGCCCTGTCGCCAGAGTTAAGCGTATAAATACACCATAGCGATGTTTGTGGGATTCTTGCAACAGTTTTACCTGTTGATCTCGCGTGAGAATTTCGATTTGCGGCTTCTATCCTCGGCGGAGGTTTAAAGCCGATGCTGGATTGCTTTTCAGCAAACCTTCTTTTACAGCCTGATCTAGTGCTTTATGCAAGCAAAGGTTCATATTAATGATAGTTTTGGGACTCAATTTGCCGTTTTTCTGCTTGAAATTATAAAATTCCTGCAATTTTCGCGGTGTTAAATCGGAAAGCCTGCATTTGCCCAGAACAGGAGCAAAATGATTGCGCACATACGTGCGATAACTGTTATATGTTGACTGCTTAACGCTGCCTGCAACGTAGGTTTTTAGCCAATTTTCCAGCCATTCATTTAACGTGCAGTCTGCATCCAGTTTTTTCATCAATGTTGGGTCTGCCAACAGCTGATGCAGCAACTGTTTTGCCCCTTGTTCAGAGGAAGCATACACAGATTTTCGGATAGGAGAACCGGTATCGTAGTCAATACCGGTCTGTATTCGTACCTCAAAACGCCCATCCGCACGTTTGCGAATGGAACCTTCATTTTGTCGTTTTTTCGGCATTATTATCCTCCTTTTTCTCTTGGTTTTGGAACCAATTCCAAAACGATTCACGCGATACAACCAGCCGACTGTCTATTTTTACAGTGGGGAAATCAGGTTGCTTAAACAATTGATATGCCAAACTTCTGGAAATTCCCAGTGCGGTAGCAAGCTGCTTGGCGTTTAGAATTAATGGTAAATCCTGAATAGACTGACACATATAAAACCTCCTGCTGTTGCGTTAATCGTATTATTGAGTATAATATGATTATGCAGGAAAATTGTTCTGTCCAATAGCGGCGAAATTCGCTCCATTTTTCCGAAAAACGCAGGAGGTAATGCAAATGTTCGACCCAGTTCCTCGATATACGCATAACTGCTCAAAAGAAATTGCCAGTCAACTTCTAAACAGTTTTATGAAAACAGTGTTATCTGAAGCTAACCATTATGGAATCCATATATCCAACCGTTTTATTGCCATGCTGGATTGTTGTAATTGTCTAGAGCAGCTTATGGCTAAACAGAAACAAAACCTGTGGAAAGGTCCAGCAAAAGAACCGATTCCCACATTTCAGGATGTATTTTAGCTATTTATTTACGCGCTAGGTGACCAGGGATTGTTGTTTGATAGTATGGGTAATTTGTATGAATCACCTGACATTGACTGTTGGGAACAATCGGCATCTACTTATCATCAGCTGGCGCTTGCGATGCGGGAGCGCAATTTTGCCTATCTGGAGATACAATCTTTGAAAAACCTGTTTGATATCCATAGCAATCAGCAATATCTTTATGGTGAATCGAAAAAGCAGACGCAAGCTGGATTTGAAATATTGCAGCTTTCACACTTGAAAGAGATGCTGCGCAAGGCTAACGTATCTGTAACAGATGAAATCCTGAAAAATGCCTTAACTCAAATGAATAATGACCATTTGTTAAAAATCACAGCGCCGCTTTACTTGTTCTTTGCAATTAAAAATGGTGATGCACATTATACTGCACAGGACTTTAGAACCGCATTGAAAATCAATATACAACACTTTCCAACTCAAAAACAGCCAAAACAAATCAAGTGCGCCATTCAGGATTGCAGTTTGTTTTATACATTATTAAATGCGGTATGGTGGAATCCGGATGTGTCATTACAGCCGGACGCATTGCTATTTGACCCGTTTGCGCTGCTTATGCGTTTGCGCAAAGATATTACCCCTGAAATTTCTGATAGCACACTGGCTGAAATCGCTAATCTTTGTTTGACTTGTTTTGCACAGCCATCAGTTAAAAAGGAACTTGTGAAATTCCCGTTTACGATACACAATCAGCCATTAGGGGAAATACTTAAGGCGTTTTTTGATGTATTCGCAGCGCAGGCGTATGAAACCGGGAAAACGGGTGGGATTCATCCCCGTGACTTTGAAAAGTCGCTGCGGCTGCTCTATCAGGCAAAACGAATTGAGGAGCTGCCAGAGATCTCATACCATGCTGATAAGTATACCCCCGCAGAATATGAACAGATAAAACACGCGGTCTTAACAGAATATGCTGCGTCAACATACGCATTCAATCTGGAAGCGTTCTGGCTCATTACAGGGTATATCCCGCCTGTAAACTGCCTTCATACTGACACAAATAAAACGGATTTCTATTCGCTAGTGTATCGGCTGTTATGTTCCGCTTGGAATGATTGTACAGAAGAATATTGCGCAGATATATCAAAATCGGAATATTTATCCTGCTCACAGACATTGCGAAACGATATTTTAAAAGTACGATCATTGATTGCATCCAAATGTGATGGGGACATAGTCAGTACCTTTTTGGAGGAACTGCAAAAGAACTATATTCTTCCACAGCCAATGCCAACACAAAAGATGCTGGAATTTTGCTTATCGCAATATCAGAAGATACAGACCAGTAAAACCAAATTTAAGAGTTTCGATTATGCCGCAGATATGCTGTCTAATGAAATCATGGCGGAACTCTGTATACAAACAGGGATTTATCTTTATCAAAAGATCTTTTCCTTGCTGGCATCATTTAACAAATATCTTTGGCCTATATAATGCTGAAAATAAAAAATCGCCCTGCTTTTATTTTACAGAGAGCAGGGCGATAAAATTTTTTATAACTGGTTTTCATCAATTTGTTGCAGAATCATATCAAAACAGCCGATTTAGGCATAGTTTTAGACATCACATCCTTTTAAGGGGTCAACTTAGGGGTCAAACGGTTTTAGGCGCTTTTCCAAACCACCTAAAAAGTAACGAAAAAGCACTGATTTCGTTAAAAATCAGTGCTTTCTAGTGGGTGCAGGGATAGGACTTGAACCTACGACCTCCGGGTTATGAGCCCGACGAGCTACCAGCTGCTCTACCCTGCGATATGCAATTAACTGTTCTCGAACAGCGCTTAATTATAATATCACATCTATGTTATACTGTCAAGATATTTTCGAGATAATTTTCTATTTCAACAGATTGAACAACCATATATGATATGCGCCTTTGGCTTTGTGCAATATATACAATAATTAAATCCTTTTTGCGCAGAATGGTGCAGTTTTATTGGATATACCTTTCTTTCGTAAAAAGCAATTCATTATTTCTGCACCATTAGCTGCTATCTTTTGTACCGATAGGTTATTTATAATTCATTGATCGTATCTGTAACTGCTATATTCCGCATCCGTTTGGAAGGTGTATAAACTGCGATAGCCGTTGCGGCTGCAACAAATCCAATAATAATCAAAATTGATGGTATCGGTAAATGCCATGTGAAATACGGAAAATGTGCAGTAACCAGAGTATCATAAATCAGTTTGTTCAGTGGTAAACCAATTGCGCATCCAATTATGCAGCCAATTACAGCATATGTGGCAGCTTCCATCGCAATCATTTTCGTTAATTGCTTGCCATCCATGCCAACAGCACGCATTGCCCCATATTGTTTCGTCCGTGCCGATACACTCATGGAAATACTGTTGACAATGTTCAGCATTGTAATCAATGCGATAATGACTAAAAAACCATAGATAAATAAGCTGAATGCCCAAAAAGTACTTCGGTCACCTTCTTCACGCCGATCAACAAATTCATATTTTCCCCGCACTAAATCATGGAGTGCTTCAATATCAGTTTCTGCAGCATCACGGTTTAATTGGATATCAATAATGGAAAAATCCTGCTGACCAGTTAGCCGGGTATAAGTTTGTTCCGAGCAGATTAAAATAATTTCCCCATTTGTCCGACCACTGTTAGAGAATGGATTATACCGTATCATACCAGCAACGTTTACTGAGTTGGAATTGATTGTGACAGTATCGCCTGTAGAAAGCGAAATATCTTTATCCCAGACTGCGAGAATACAACCTTGATCCCCATAAACCTTCGATAAATCACTGCCTTCCCGCAAATCATCATCTTTCGTCAGGCAGTCTAACTGAAAATCATCATAAGAAATGAGGTCAACTGTATCTACACTTTCTGGTGAGCTGAATCCCGCTGGGATTTCAGCCGTATGCATTCGCCCAAATGCCCGCTTAACACCAGATGCCTCACGAATTTGCGCAAGAAGGTCATGATTCATGAATGCCCCGCCATCTATCATGGAAATACTAATATCTGCGCCATAAGACTTGGTTGGCAACAAATAGCCCAATAGCTCCACAAGGATTGAAAAATTCAAAAACAGGATAATACTGAGTGAAAAAGAGCCAGCCAGTAAAAATAAATTCTTTTTGGATGTACAGGCATGGGAAATGCCAAGTGCAGTTTCAATATGAAAAAACCGTGCCCGTGTTGGGCGATGCACACTTTTTACAGCGCTGTCATTGCCGGATACTGCTGCTACAGGTGAAACCTTTGCCGCGCGCTTTGCTGGGGATTGCGCCGCAATCAGTACGGTTAAAATGCCAACGGCTGTGCCGCAGAGGATACCAGCTCTACTTATACCGAAAATCGGCATATCAACAAATTCGCCGCGTACAAAATACCGCATCATTGCACATAACATCCATGTTGCAGAAATGCCCAATAAAACCCCGATTGGGATTGCGGTTTTACACCAGTTTAAGGCTTCCAGTCTGACAAAACGAACCACTTGCTGCTTGCTCATGCCAATGCACCGCATCATGCCAAAAAACTGCGTCCGCTGCGCAATGGTGCTGTTTAAACTGCCGGAAATCATCAACACACCTGCCAATAAAACAAGCAGGAACAACACAGCAACAACGGGATATAGGTTCTGGGCGGAAGGATTGCTGCTCAGCCCTTTTGCCACCATAAGAATAAAGTTTTCATCAATGTCAGCATCAGCAATATGATAGTGTTCTTTGATTTCTGCAAGTGCTTTCCGGATATTTGCTTTCTCATGGAATTGTATATAATAAAGCGGATTGCCGGCATCTTGATTGTCACGAAGGATGTTTTGAAAAGAAGCTATATCCAAAAATGCGCCGACCTGCTGGCTTTCTTTCACTGGCAGTGCAGTGCTTTCACCAACACCACTGCTGGTTGCATACAGGCTGTTATCACTGCGGAATCCTGTAATCCGGAATATATATGACCCGGCAGGTGTGTTCAGTGTGATGCTGTCACCAGTTGTCACACCAAAAAGTGTCCTGGCATTTGGTGTGAGGATAATTTCATCCGGGCATAAACTGGCGTCATCTGGGAAATAGTGCATAATATCTGTCCGAAACGCAGTTTGTGTACCGGATAATGCCGCTGGCATACCACCAATGGTATAATTCCTGTCCATATCCAGATTGACAGAATCATACCAGGATGCTGCCGCAATATCCGGACGGCTTGCAAGTTCAGCTGCGGTTTCTTCAGTAATATTTTTCAGTTTGATATGCCAGTTGCCGTGTTCTTGCACGGCATGGGCAGTTTCTGCCCGCAATAACATATCTGCCATACTGAAAATCCCAGTCACCAGAAAAACAGCGAAAACAATACACAAAAGCGTCATATGATTTTGCCGCTTGCGACGCTTCGCGGAAATCGGGATTAAACTCAAATAACTTCTCATCCCGCATACCTCCCAAAATCGCGCAGCACACCATCGGATACCTGTAAAATCCGATCAGCTGTTTGGGCAATGCTGTTATTATGGGTAATCATAACAATGGTTTGTTCATATTTTTGGGAAGTTTCTTTTAACAGCGCAATCACTTCCCGACTGTTTTGGGAATCCAAGTTGCCTGTTGGTTCATCCGCTAGGATGAGGGAAGGGCGGGTCATCAATGCCCTGCCAATGGCAACCCGTTGCTGCTGTCCGCCGGAAAGTTGGCTGGGCAAATGGCTGCGGCGCTCTTCCAACCCCAATACCCATAATAATTCCTCCAGATATTTTCTGCTGGGACGCTGATAATCCAGCAGCACAGGAAAAATGATATTTTGTTCCACCGTAAGTTCAGGGATTAGGTTAAACGCCTGAAAGATAAATCCAATATTCCTGCGGCGGAAAATGGTCAATGCGCGTTCTTTCATCGCAAATGTATCATTGCCATCAATGAAAACTTTGCCAGAGGTCGGTGTATCAAGTGCGCCCAGCATATTGAGAAGGGTGCTTTTCCCAGAACCGGATTCCCCAACAATTGCAACAAATTCCCCTTTCGGAACAGAAAAACTGACATTTTTCAGCGCCTGCACAGCAGTTTCCCCACTGCCATAAGTCTTGGAAAGACATTCTACGGTTAACAAGCTCATGGTATTTAAGGTCATACGTTTTTTATCTCCTTTCATGATTTGACTGTATTAATACCATAGCACAAACCTCTTACAGCAAGATGAATGCCAGCCTACAATTTTGTTGGAATCAAAAAATTGACGGTGAAGGTTGCCCCATGCCCTGGCTGGCTATCCGCTTCAATGGTGCCTTTGTGGGCTTCAATAATGGCTTTGGCAAGCGGCAAGCCAAGCCCTAAGCCAGGCGTATTTTTAGAAAACCGGCTGCGGTAAAACCGCTTGAAAATATGATATTGATCCTCTGGATGAATGCCGGAACCGGTATCTTGAATGATAATTTGTATCAGCGAAGCGGTTTGTTTCCACTGGATATGAATCCGGTCGCCAGCTTTGGTATGATCTAAAGCATTCTTGATCAAGTTGCCAATGGCTTCTGTCAGCCAAGTGCAGTCACAGCAAAGGATTATGCCAGTTTCACCTTCCAGAATAATCTTTTTGTCTTCTTGTTCTGCCCGGAAAGCATAATGCTGCTGGATATGGGTTAATAATGCGGATAAATCCTCAGGCTGTTGTGTCAAAGTGATAATTCCCGCATCTAATTTAGAGATTTTCAGCAGGTTTTGGATTAAATTTTCAATCCGTTCAAGTTCCTGTTCAGAAAGGGCAGCAAAATGTTGGACTGTGGCAGAGTCAGCAGCCTCTTGCTGCAAAATGCCATAATAAACTTCCAATGCGGCAACAGGCGTTTTGAGCTGATGCGAAATATCGGATATTGTATTTCGTAAAAATTCTTTTGCTTTACGTTCACTGTTGGCATGAGCGTTTAGGATTGTGATTAAAGAATTGACTTCATGGAAAAGCCGATAGATTGCCCCTTCTTCATTGCATTCGATATGCCCTTGTTGGCTGCCCAACAGATACTCCTTGATTTGTGCGGCAGCATTTTCAAATAGCTGCTCCCGCTGCTGTAAATATTGATTGCAAAGGAGAATGACCATACCAGCCATGCAAATTGCAGGGATAAATAAAAATACAATTTGATATGCTGGACATAGGGCAATATACAATACTGATATTGCAGGAAATATCACCGCACATAAAGCAATCCGAAGGAATAATGTTTTGATTTTTGGGTCTGCAAATAATTTCATTTCGCACCTCAGTTGACAGCATTCCATTTATAACCGATCCGACGCACAGTGACAATGTATGATGGTTTGTTAGGGTTATCTTCAATTTTGGTACGCAGTCGCCGGATATATACAGTTAACGTATTCGGGTCAATGAAATCCCCATCACAATCCCACAATTTTGACATGATTTGTTCAGATGATAAGACGATATTTGGATTTTCCATAAAAAAGCGCAATAATTTATATTCGCTTGCAGTCAGTGCCAAAGGCATTCCGTTTTTATAAACCTGATGTTCTGGGAGGTTCATAGAAATGCCATTCGATTGTAATTGTATTTGTGGGGGTTGAAATTGCTTGCTTCTGCGCAGCAGAGCATTAATACGGGACATAAAAACAGCAAGTTTAAACGGTTTGGTAATATAATCATCACCGCCGATATCCAGCCCCATAATCATACTGGTTTCTTCATCCGAAGCGGTTAAGAAAATGATGGGTACCCTGCAAATCTGCCGGACTTTTTTACATAGTTCAAAACCAGATCCATCCGGAAGTGAAACATCTAAGATCAGCAAATCATATTTCCCATCCTGCCAAAAGATATCAGCTTCATGTAAAGTTTGTGCGATGTCAAGTTCATACCCGGCTTTTTCAAGCGCGAAAGATAAACCAGTAATCAAGCTGAAATCATCTTCCAGCAATAATATTTTGCACATGATGGATGCCTTCTTTCTGTTTTTGAAAAATGTAGACAGCCATAGTATAATTCCAAAGCCGACAGAATGCAAGGTAATTTTATTATAAATGCCGCAAATGGGTACGATAATCCCGCAAAGTGTTTTCATCAGCCGTATGCAGCAAATGTTCCAGATAACAGATTAGTTTTTGTTTATCTGTGGGCAAGTTCCCATGCAGCCGCACCAAATTGGAGGCGCCTTCTGTCATAATTTCAGTATGGATATTCAAATTTTCAATCAAGGTTTTCAGTTCTGCAAACTTTTCCAGTTCGCTTTCTTCCGTCCATTTTCCGCGTTGAATTTCCTGATAAAGTTCAGACGCTGGGAAAATGGTCAGCATTGATGAACCAATGGTTTTGGGATGCGTCTGGTTAAAAACTTTTGCGCTTTCCAATGCGCCATGGATGCCGCGTCCCGCGCCAGATATCCCGGCAAGGTAAAAGAAGTGGTATGCAATCCCTGCGGTATCTAACCGTGCGGCTTGTTCAATAATATCTTGTGGCTGATAACCTTTGTGCATAAAAGCAAGCGCCTCAGCATCTCCAGTTTCCACACCGATTGTAATCCGGTCATAGCCAAGATGATGCAGCTGTAATAATTCTGCATCACTTTTGCGTGTAATATCGGTCACACGTGCAAAGCATCCGATACTTGTGATTTGCGGGAGATATTGCGCAAT
>CAXHNU010000100.1:0-11391 GCA_964017555.1 uncultured Butyricicoccus sp.
TGGGTGCGCGCCCACTTGCCGCGCCGCATCAAAAAGCGCCATGGATTTATGCCGCAAATGTTGTGTAAGAGGTGCGAATATGAAACAAATTCAAATTATAAACGGCATTTATGGGCATCGGGACGGGGGCAGAATTACTCCCGTCCAGGCTGGAGCAGTAGTTTCTGTTCCAGATGATGAAGCCGCGCGGCTTATCCAAATGGGCATTGCAATTGCTGTCCAGACACAGGATAACGACACCATCGACATTTCAGACGGGCATTTCACCGAAGAAAGCCTGATGCAGATGACCAAAGCGGAACTGGCTGGACTTGCGGAGGATTTGAAGGTTGACATCAGCGGCTGCAAAAACAAAACGGAAATTGTTGACGCACTGCTGAAAGTGGAGATCCCACCGCAGGAAGATGCCCCTGAACTTGGTGCGAAAGATCCGGTTTTATGAGTTTCAAAGACCAAATTGCGCAGGATATCCACAGTATTTTTCTGAATACCGAAGAATTTGCCGAGAAACGGACAATCCAATATGACGGTGAAACTTATCCAGATGTCCATGTTGTGTTGTCCAACATGGAAGAAAAAGCCCGCCAGCAACTTGCGGATGATCATGCGCAGGGGCTGTTCCAGGATGTCGTTGTGCTGCATTGTGCGGTGCAGGATTTAGGTGACTTCCTGCCCCAAAAAGGCAGTCGTATTGCGATAAATACCTGTGAAAGCGGCGAATTTTTCAGGGATTATTATGTGTTATCCATCAGCAAAGACATGGGTATGCTGCGCATAGAATTAAAGGCGGTTTCGGAATGAGCGTTGTAAAAACTGAAATCCTTGGACAGGAAGCCTTAACCCGTGCGGAAAAACTGCTTGCAGGTATCCCAAACGGTGTGGAAAAAGCGACAAAAAGCGCAATGCAGCGGGCAATTTCTCATTTACGCACAAACAGCACCAAGGCAATCCGGGAACGCTATGCAATTGCCGCCGGGAATATCCGCGCCAATGAAAATATCACGGTGCGGTATTCTTTCGGCAGCAGCGTGCAGGCAATTGTAACTTTTGCCGGACGGAAAATCCCGCTTTACCGTTATAGCGGTTCAGGTGCCGGAGCACGTCCAACCGAACGTGTACCTGTAAAGATCGGTGACGATTGGAAAACCGTTTTGCCTGCGCCGACAGGTATCGGTCATGTGCTGAACATGACTTCCCCTTACCGTTTCCGCAATGCTTTTATTGCAGGTTTTTCCTCCGGGCACATGGGTATTTTCGAAAATACCGGCGGCGTTACATCGAATGGGCGTAACCAAATCAAAGAAGTCAAGGGGCTGTCCGTGCCGCAAATGCTTGGCAAGGATGAAGTTGCCGAAAAACTGACCAAAGAAAGTATGGGCAAGTTTGAAGAACGCCTTGACCATGAAATCCTACGCCTTTTGAATGGCTGGGGAGGTTAAACTGTGACAAAAATCGTTTTATTGGAACAATTGCGCGAATTTACACAGGAACAGACCAAAACTATCCTGCTGCCAATACAGCCGCATGAACGTGCCCCCAAGCCCAAACCACGTCCGGCAAAAATCTACCTGATGCGTCTGCCAGACAGCAAAGTTGCAGACCGTGAAGTTCCGTATATCCTGCATCAAGCGATTACAGGTAAGGATGTTTACCCGCCCGGCAGTTTTGGTGAGGCAACTGCGGTTATCCGTTCTATTTTCTGCACATACAGCCGCAACGAACAGGAAGGCGGTTTGGCGCTGCTGGAGCTGATGGAACATTTCCGCATTGCGCTGCTGCGGCAAGTGAAAATCGGAAACCAGTTTATTCTTGATGTGAAACAAGGTATAGAAACCCTTGTCTATCCTGATGGTACAGCCCCATTTTATATGGGCGAAATGATTACAAATTGGCGGCTTCCCGTCATTGAAAGAGAGGTTCATTATGAAAAAAACAGGCCCTTTGAACGCGGCAGCTGAATTGCCGGAACAGCCGGTAAAAACACAGGCAAAACGTCCCGTAAACCATTCTGGATTTTACTGTTACATTGGCCCCAATCTTGCGGGACTTATCCAACATGGCACAATCTTTCGCGGTTCGTGGGACGATGCGCTGAAAGCGGCAGCGGCGGCAATCGAAAAATACCCGCTGGTAAAGAGCTTGATTGTTTCCGGTGACGCACTGCCCGCAGAACGTTTGAAAATTAAGAAGCCTGGCAATGCCTTGTATGAGAATTACAGAAAACTTGCCGGAAAGCAGGAGGTATAATTTATGGCAAATCCAGGTGTACACGTATATGAACAGGCAACTGCGGTTTCCACGCCAGCGGTTGCGCAAGTCGGCATCCCATTTGTTGTAGGTACCGCGCCAGTACATACTGCAGAGAATCCTGCAAAAGCAAATGTGCCTGTGCTGGTGACAAGTTGGAAAGAAGCTGTACAGAAGTTAGGTTACTCCGAGGATTGGAAAACCTATACGTTGTGCGAATTTATGTATTCGCATTTCCAACTTTACGGCTGCCAGCCGGTTATTTTCTGCAATGTGCTGGATATCACAAAGGCAAAATCCGATGCTGCCGCAAAAGATTACACAGTCACAAATCATAAGGCGACATTGCCTTTTGAGCTGACAAATCCTGTTGTAAAATCCGGTGAATCTACCCTTACGGCAGATGAAGATTAGACGGTTTTCTATGATGATGGTGCTTGTGTTGTGGAACTTCTAAGCGCCGGCACAGCGTACAATGCCGAAACGCTGAATATTGCAGGCACATCTATTACACCTGATACAATTTCCAGTACAGATATTGTAGAGGGTTTAGGTGTGATTGATTCCTGCATGAGTATGGCGGGACTTGTGCCGGATTTGATTTGTGCCCCAGGTTATTCGCATATCTCCACAGTGGCAGCGATTATGGCAACCAAAGCCGCAGGTATCAACGGTTTATTCCGCGCAAAGGCAATCATTGATGTCGATTGCAGCGCATCCGGAGTAACGGAATATTCCGATTTAACACCATGGAAAAACAACAATAATGTTGTGGATGAAAATCAAATCTTATGCTGGCCTATGGTCAAAATGGGCGACCATATTTTCCATATGAGCACTCAACTTGCAGGGCTGATGGCTTCTGTGGATGCAGGGAATGCAGGTGTCCCCTACGAAAGTCCATCCAACAAAAATTATAAGATGGATGGCTGCTGCCTGGCAGATGGAACGGAAGTCAACCTGACTTTTGAACAGACAAATATGATTTCTGGCTATGGTATTGTCACTGCCCTCAACTTCATGGGTATGGGTTGGACTTGCCGCAACAATTATACTGCCTGCTATCCAGCAAACACAGATGTAAAGGATTATTTCATCCCAGTTTCCCGGATGTTCGACTGGGTTGCCAATACAGTTATCCGCACATTTTGGCACAAGTTGGACAAGCCGATGATGCCGCGTCTAATTGATAATGTGCTGGATACCTGCAACATCTGGCTCAATGGCTTGGTTGGTTCCGGATATCTGCTGGGCGCACGTGCGGAAATCATCAGCGACGAAAACCCGACAACAGATTTGATGGCAGGGATTATCCGTGTCCATATCTATATGACGCCGCCAAGTCCGATGCAGCAATGTGATTTCACACTTGAATATGACGCAGACTATGTCGCGGCGGCATTTGCGTAATGGGAAAGGAGTAAATTATGCCAAATTATCAACCTGCGGGTTATATCCAGCTTGCGTTATATGAAAGCGGCGAAAGCTACGAAGATCTTGCGAAAGTTACTTTGCCAAATATCCCATTCCTGACGACTGCAATTTCCGGCTCAGGGCTTATGGGCAATATTGAAGTGCCAATCATGGGTATGATGGACAATATGACCATGGGCATTGAGTTCCGGACGATGACAGAAACCGCCGCGAAGTTGTGCGCCCCGACAAAGCATCAGCTTGAATTGCGTATCGCCGAAGAGTGGTGGGAAAACGAAGGTGCCGAAGCCGGTAGTTGGGCAGATAAAATCGTTGTCATTTGTATGCCCAAAACAACCACTATGGGGAGTGTTGCGCCATTCACCGCACCTGACGCTTCCGGCGAATATGTTGTGTACTATTACGCGGCATACCGTGATGGCAAACAGCTTTGGGAAATTGATAAGCGCAACATGAATGCGTGATATTGTCAATATCAGTTGACACATTAAAGTCAAAAATCTGCAAGATCTAAGGAACCACTGATTAAAGCTCCGCTCAAATCACATGCAATCGAAACATGATACAAAACCTAAGTATAGAGCCATATTGGGGGAGAAAACACCCATTTCTCACCCTCCATCCGGTCTAAAGGGCGCAAGAACCCTGAACGGGTCGCAATGAGCCGCCCGCCCTGGCAAGCATATACAGATTCGCGCTGGCAAACAGCACATGCAATCGGTTGAGATTTTTACGCAGTCCTCGATAAACTGCCTTTCGAAAACCAAAGATATTTTTCACGATTCGGTAGGGGTGTTCCACCTTGCAGCGTACAGCGGATTTGCGGTTTTCAATGTACCGCTCCCAGTCAATGGCGTTGTCGGAAACCTTGGGCAGCCTGCCTGGACGGCGGTTGATGCGGTATTCAATTGCGGAAAACTGTGGATTATTTTTGATTTCTTCTCGTTTTTCAAGCCCCAGATACGCGCTGTCCCCGTAAACTACTTCGTCATCCTCCCGCAGCAGCTTTTCCGCCACGGTGATATCGTGGACATTGGCGGCGGTGACTTCTACTGTGTGGACAAACCCGCTCCCGGCATCCACGCCGGTGTGGCACTTCATGCCGAAATGCCACTGGTTTCCCTTTTTCGCTGAGTGCATCTCCGGATCCCGTTTTTTCTCCGCGTTCTTGGTGGAACTGGGCGCGCTGATCAGTGTGGCATCCACGATGCTGCCGCCACGCATCATCTGTCCAGCCTTCTCCAGGCAGCGGCTGATGGCGTCAAAAAACAGTTTGCCTATTCCCTTCTCCTCCAACAGATGACGGAAGTGCAACAGGGTGGTGGCGTCCGGCACGTCCTGCTCAAAAAAGTTGATCCCCATGAACTTCCGCATGGCATAGCTGTCGTAAATAGCATCTTCTACGCCTTCGTCCGACAGGCTGAACCAACATTGCAGCAGGTACATTCGCAGCATGGTTTCAATCTCGATGGGTGGACGACCACGTTTCCCTGTGGGATAGTGGGGTACGATCAGAGATACCCATTCGTCCCACGGGATAATCTCGTCCATGATCTCCAGAAATTCTTCCCGCTTTGTCTTCTTTTTCCGATAAGCGTATTCCATGTCGCTAAAACTTTCCTGTTTCATGCCACACGCCCCCTTTTCCCCTATTATACCACACCTTCTTGACTTATGAAGGATTAAATCAGTGGTTCCCTAAGCGACAGCATTTAAAGCAGCATAGTAGCGTTGACTCTTGACAATCTCATATTAAGTAACACACCATAAGAAAGCCCCAAGGATTATTCCTCGGGGCTTTCTTATGCAAGATTATTATAACAAATCACATTGCAAAAAGCAACTTAGTGTTTCGCAATGTAGTCATAATACCTTGCTGTTTTATCTGGCTGTGCATCCTCATCGCAAATAAACGCCTTGGATATCTCGGCATAGAAATCCATTTTGTTCTGTGTCAAGCAAAAGGACGGGTTTCCCCGTCCTTTCATATTTGCAATCATTCTATCATATTTGCCGCAACTTTCGGATAACATTATTGTACACGCGTGGATTAACAACGCTAAGTGTATCCATCAATTCATCCATCACAGCCCATGCAGAAGCAGGCGACTTGCCTACAATGCTTTGCAAAAACTCACTATCGCCATAAGATTCTATGGCATCGTTTTGCGGGGCTGCCAAAGAGTAGCCCATTGTAGCAGGTTTTATGTTTTGTTCGTTACCATTGATTATGCGGTCACGGATTGCGTATAAATCAGCAAGTTTTGAAAAGTTTGTAAAAGATGATTCCGATTTCTCAAGTTCGGAAATTGCCCATTCAACTTCTTTGATATCCAGCATGGGCATTTCCTCCTATCAAGCATTGCCGATTTCGCGGATAAAGCGGCGAATGTCTTCTCGGTCTTGTTCGTTTGCGGAATCAAGTGCCATTTCAAGATGTTCCATCATTTCGCTGCGCCCATCGTTACGGCTGTAGCCGCCACGATAGCTACCGCTGCGATAACTGCCGCCACCTTGACCGCCGCCATTGCCGCCGCGCATACCATCTTCACGGCTGTAATGACCGCGTAGCCAATGTTCACCGCGGTTTGCATAGCTATTGCCGCGCCCATAGCTTTCATAGTCACCAGCTTGACTGTATTCGCCACTTTCTTCAAGAATACAGATTTTATCAATATTCTTGATGGTGTCGGTCAGTTTGTGTACCGCTTCAAGGTCACCCGCAGACATTTCCGGTTTGCGTGCAATTTCATCAAGCTCACGCTGGAGCTTTTCTTTCAACTCATACAGTTTTTTCATATTGATGCTCCTTTCACGCTACTCGCTCAACGATTAGGTTTGGATTAGCTACGTTAATTGCTTGTGTACTGATGTTCTCCACAGAAACAGTGGTGCAGCAACACTTTGGCACTTCAATAAATACAGATGTGTAAACGTTAAAGTATTCATTTACTGCTGCGGGTGTTACTGTTGCGGTCGCGCTGTTCATTGGTTCACCATCCACGGAAATAGCAATCGAAATAGCCCCAGCAGTGCCGCCAGTTGGTACAGCAATATTTGCGCCAAAGCTAACTTTGTAACGCGCCCGGCATTGGTTTGTAATTCCACGTAAAGTAACATTGCCGCTACCCTCACGATGCAGCACATAACCTTTATTGCAACCTACAGGCGTTTCAGTAAAAAGCACATTCTGCCCAGTTGCTACGGTTTGCAAATTTGCACTTGTAAATTCAGGCATTATATCATTCCTTTCTAAAAATCAGCGGCAGGATATACTTACCCCGCCGCTGTTTGTTTCAAAATCGGCAAGAGCCGAACATATCGAATTTATCGATAAGTTGACCGTTATGCAATTTTAGGCGCAGCAACCGCCGCAGTTACCGCCATAGGATGCAGTTCCACAACAATTAGTCTGGAAGCTAACCGGGGAAGGCGGCTGCACAACATAGCAAGGTGTCGGGCAGTCGTTGCCAGTACGCCGCAGAATGTCAGCCTTGTTTGCATCCATAGCAGCCATCAAAATAGAATTCTGCGCTGCCTGCGATGCAGAAAGCTGCAAAGCCTGAATCTGTGCCGCCTGTGCTGCAATGCGTTCATCCTTTGCTTCAATGCGCTGTGCAGTGAGTGCATCCAAAATCGCTCTTGCGTTACAGTTGGAATTTTCTGCAAGGTCGCGAGTGGCGTTCTGGATGGTATTCTGAATAGCGCAAGTATCCGATGCCATCTGATTTTGAATCTGCATCTGACCTACACGGTTATTGCAGCAACAATCTGCAAGCTGTGCCTGCAAAGCGTTGTTGCCCTGCATCATTGCAACTTGTGTTGCATTGAAGCCCTGCTGTGTGGTAAATCCAAGGTTACAGATTGCATTATCAACGCCGTGGAAGCCGTTCATCATCTGCATTCCTACATTGTTAATAGAGTTATTCAGGGCAAAGGTGCTATCACAAATACCCTGCTGGATACCACGCACAGCATTATCCAAGCCGTTGAAATTAAACTCGCTGCACAAGTCAGCGCGGGTCAATGCGCCATTTGCACCGATTGCATAAGGCAGCAGAGAGGGTGCCACGCCGCCACCTCCATTTCCATCATTTCCGCCATTGCCCCACATGCCATTACGCCCGAACATCATCGGGAACATAAATAGGACAATCAGAGCAATGAGCCATTCGCCATTCCACGCGCCACCGCCGCCGCGATTGTTGCCAGACAACAGAGCAACGTCAGAAGCGCTCAGACCGTTTTCACTACCAAGAGCCATTGTAAAGTTCTCCTTTTAGTTGTATATTCGATAATCGTGCGCACGATTAAAGTCAAAATCAATGCGGAATTGTTTTTACAATATGTTCTGCAATTCCGCGAAGCTGGTTATACTGCTGTTGTGTAATTTCGCCGCTATTAATCCGCTGCTGTAAGGTTTGCATTGGATCTCCAACAAAGTTTTGCACAAAATTTTGAAACATATTGGAAATGTTCATTGTGCCCCCATGCTGTGATACTGCACCGCCAAGTGCTTCAAAAATAGGATTAGCCATTTTCCGTTTCCTCCTTTGCCTTTGTTGGCTTTGTAGGTTTTTTTAAGCGTTCTGTAAGTATGGTTTCTAATTCTTCACGTGTAATAAATTGCGTAAAATCAACTTGTGTTGTTGGCTGTTTAACCGGCTGTGCGGCGTTGCGTTCTGTATAATCCAGTATCCGCATAGACGGCATACCGGACATATCTGCCGATTTCAAATAAATCACTTGTGATTCGCTATCCCAAAGCTGCACTGTGTTCCCTGGGGCAACAAGATATGCTTTCGCGCCAGCTTCCCCTTGAACCCAAATAATTCCGCTAGTATCCGCCTGTTGTGTTTGCATTTGTGGAGTTTGCGGTTGTATTTGTGGTTGCATCATCTGTGGTTGCATCTGATTTTGTCGCAACTGTGCAAGTTGGTCTGGCATCGGCTGACCATAATAATTAGGTTGATAACCTCCATAAGGGAAATAAGCCATTTAATTTTCGTTCCTTTCCCAATAATATAACGGAATTTCATTGCCGGATTGCCAAGTGTCGTGCCAGTCCCCATCTTTGACGCACACAACATGACCGGATATTGCAAGGATATATGTGCCTTGCGGGTGTTCTGCCGCAAATTCCTCTACTGTGTAACAGTCCGGGCAGGTGTCCGGTATGACGTGCCGCCGGAATCCGTTGCGGCGCAGATATGCGCCCCATACCGCATTGCTGGATGGCATATCACCCATTTCAAAACCCTGCAAACACAGCCCTGTATACGTTTGTTCCCAGCTCTGTTCCAAAGCCTTAGAAATTGCCCTGACCGTGCAATCTCCAACGCTTTTTCCCGCAGGGTTTGGGTTATATTTCGTGTATCCCATTACCCAAGCACTTCCATAACGTGTTCGCGGATAGATTTTTGCATTTCTTTGTACTGCAAATACTCTAAAAGTTCTTTTGTTTTCCCAATGTGTTGATAATCCTCAACAATTGTCTTTGCGCAAATTGGAGAGTAACCAATTGCAATCAATCTTTCATTAATGTTTTTCATAAGTATATTTTCGCATAAAAATAACCTCACTGTGTGTATTACAGTGAGGTTATGTGTTGAATATGTGATTTTATGTGAATTTTCCAAGCTTGATTCCAGCGCGTTCTATTTTGGCTATAATACCTGGTAAACGCCTTGAAATAGTGCTCCGGTCATATGACTTTTGGAATAAGTCGCTGAGTTCTTCTGCAATATCAACTTGAGGGATTGCATCCAACAAGTACCGATGTGCAATAACCGTATCTTCTTTACCTAAGTTCGCTTGTTCAATGATTTCAATCCAATCAGAACGCAAAAGGCTTTTAAGGTTTTCTGGTACGCGTGCCCTTGCTTTTGCCATTCTTACGGGTTCTGGTTCGAGTCCGTTTTATTTTTGCCATTCTCTATCGCCTCCAAAATTTTAACCATGTCAGCAGGTGTAATATCCGCTGAAATCACATTGCCTTGAGAATCCGTCAGGTTATAAACACCAGAATATTCTGTTGTGCTGGTGTAGTCATATTGCAGCCACAAATATGTAAAGATTGACACAATCGCCACAACGGAAACCACCCAACCGATGATAAGATATTTCATAACACGTCTAAAACGCTCCATACAAACTTCATGATAAGCCAGCGGAACCGTTTCGACTTGCTGCACATGATTAGTTTCTGTTTTATCAGCCATTTTTTCACGCCCTTTCTGAAATCATTATAACACATTTCAACTTAGGAGAAAAGGAAGATATCACTTATCATATAGCCCGGCGCGGTCATTGACCACAAAGACTTTCAACGCATCCTCACTAAGGTTATGCGCGCCATCACAGTCGCCTTTCAGCAAACCTTTTCGTACCAGCTTGGCAATGGTCGGCTTTGCCCACTCGGGCATATCATCATAATATTTGTACCGCACTTCATCAACTCCACTTGTTTTATTTGGTGTTTTCATCGCACGTTTGACACGTGGCAAAAGATTTTTGGTAAAGGCTTCTTTCGTATTCCCGCCAAAGAAAGCTGTTCCCGGGCAGGTCTTTGCGCTTTTGCTTGGATGATAATCGCCAAGTGCCTGTCCTTTTGCTGTATACCATCCATGATAGACAATTGCTTTTTTAGGGTCTAAGGCAAATTTCAAGCAAATAGCAGCAACCAGCATTTCAATGGCTTCTGCTTGTTCGCTTGTCATGATGTCTTGTCCGGCATCGAAATTGCCGAAATTCTCAATGCAAATCGCGCCTTTGTTTGCTCCGACAATCCCGGCAGGGTCTTTCTCAAGGCTCCTGCCGGTCACAATCATACCATCTGGGAACACGGTGAAATGCTGTGCGATATCAGCGAACCCACGTGCCAAATGGCTTTGCCGCATAGCGGATTGTCGGGTAAAGTGATTCCTGCCGTCAAAATGCTTGTATGCCGGTGACCAGGTATGATGCAGTTGAACCAGCTTAATAGACCGCTTTGGCATATGTTCATTAAGATAAGATTCAGCTTCATCCGGTCGAAACATTAAAAAACCGTTGTTAGGAATCATCGTTTTTCCTCCGCATTGTTGATTTTTCCTTGCAATTGCTCCAACGCTTTTTTAATCGGTTCTGGGTAAGGCACGCCCATCAGCCCGGCATTTTCCATAATGCTGATGGTTTCATTTGCGATAAATGCCCATACTGCCGCATTGCGTACAATCGTTGTGCCTAATGTAATATCCAGACGCGCAGCAACCAGCACCACAAGCAGCGTAACACCTTTTCGACAAAGCCCTTGCCAACATTCCCGGCTGTCAATTCGACCGCCTGTGGTCTTGTCTGACCGCCGGAAAACGCCTGCCACAATCAGCCCCATCAAAAAGTCAATTCCCATGAACATCAAAAGTGTTGTTAAATCGTTAGACCATCCGCCATAAATATGGCTGAAAATCCCGCCAATCGCACAAAACATAGACATTATCGCCGCCTTTCCTGTTGTCATATGTGCCATGAAGAATACCTCCTTTCGTTTGCTTAGTTTTCGCTCTCCGCAAGCAATGCCGCCACAGCGTCACGCAATTTTTTTGGTACATCATCCAGTGTTTTTATTCCTTTGCGTATCAATTCGGCATAAATTTTAGCCATTTGCATCACCCCCTAAAGCCATTTCATAAATATCACAAAGCGCAATTTGCGCATCCGTGAGCTGATTTT
>CAXHNU010000101.1:0-11345 GCA_964017555.1 uncultured Butyricicoccus sp.
CTTCAGTTTGCCTGTGCAGTGATTGTCTGGCGTAAGATCATTCGCGTTCATCGTTAATTTCGGGATAGGCTCTAAGTTCGCCGGACATACTACCGAACATTATATTGATGATATCCCGCAAAAAGAAAGCGAATACAAGCGTATTGTCAGTGAAATCATTCCGGAAAATGTATTCCAACTTCTTGCCGATGTGTACCGTTTCCCTGCATCCCTCAAATGGCAAGACCGCCGCAAGCTGCTTTTTGAGTTATGCGGCGTACAGGATGACAAAACCATTATGGCGCAGGATGTGCGGTTCGCACCGCTGTCCGAATCACTCGGGCGCTGGTCAGTCAATGAGTACAAGCAAAGCCTGAAAGTCAGCCGCCGCAAGGTTAATGATGCCTTGGAAAAACTCCCTGTCCGGATTGATGAAGTAGAGAAATCTGTTTCTGCATTGCGCGGTATGGATTTTGCTGCATTACATACACAGGCAGACCAGCTGGAAACCCAGAAAAGCACATTGGAAGCGGAATTATATGATATCACCCATGATACCGCTTTGATGAGTGCGAAAAATGTCCTTGCCACTTTGCAGAACCAGCTAACCGCCTTAGAAAATGAAAACACTGCCCATCGGCACAGCCAGCAAGTCCCCGTCACTGATCCGCGCAAGGAAATTCAGCGTGAACTGGATACCGCCCGCCGGGAACTGGAACGAGAACAATCTGCATTCAGTGCAGCGAAAACGCAAATCCAAATGGCGGAAATGCGGCTGGAAGATTACCGCGCACAATGGAAAGCAATCCACAGCAAAAAATATGATGGCAAAGATACTTGCCCAACCTGCGGGCAAAAACTCCCGCCAGACAAAATCCAAACTGCCAAAGCGGAATTTGAGCGGGATAAAAAGGCGCGTCAAGACCGCCTGCTGGCAGACAGCGATATCATAAAATCCAGCATTGCAGACCAGCAAAAACTTGCCGATGCAGCCGAAGCCAAAGCCGCCCAGTGGGAACAAAAAATCCAGCAGCTTGAAAAGAATCTTGCTGAAGCTGTTGTGCCGGAAGTCCCAGCCATTGAGGATTTGCCGGATTATGCCCGGCAGCGGGAAGAACTGCGAGTCAGTATCCAGCAGGCGGACAAAAAATGCCGCGAACTTGCGGAAAACAGCAATGCACAAGCACAAAAAATCAAGGCGGATATTGTATCATTGGAAACCGAGTTATCCAGCCTGCGTGCCGAAATTGCCAAAGAATCAAACATTGCGGCAGCGGAAAATCGTATCAAAGAATTGCAGGCGGAACGCCATACGCAAGTCGCAGAAATGGACAAGCTTGACACACTGCTTGCATTATGTGAGGATTTCACGCGCTATAAGGTACAGTCTATCACTGATGCAATTAACAATCATTTTAGGCGTGTACGTTTCCGGCTGTTCCGCGAACAGGTCAACGGCGGACTGGATGATTGCTGTGATGTGATGATGGACGGTAAACCTTATGGCAGCTTGTCTGATGGTGAAAAAGTCAAGGCCGGCATGGATATTATCAGCACATTGAGCAGGTTTTATGGTATCAAAATGCCGCTGTTTATCGACCGGGCGGAAAGTGTTACCGATATGCCGCAGACAGATATGCAGATGATCCAGCTTGTCGTCCGGGAAAATCAGAAATTGGAGGTTTGTGTATTATGAGTTTGCTTATGCAGCGTAAACCGCCAAGTGATATCCCATTGCTTGATGGCGGCACCTATATGGGTGTATGTGTTGGTGTGATTGATTTGGGAGAACAATATGTACAATACGAAAAACAAATACAGGGAAAGTATGTTGAACAGGCGATTTTTATCTTTGAAATTCCAAGCGAACGTGTTCAGGTAAATGGCGAGGATAAGCCGCGCTGGCTGTCAAGTAAAAAGATGGCGCTTTCCTTGGATGAGCGCAGCAATATGTATAAAATGCTGGTTTCATGGCGCGGAAAGCCATTCAGCGAAACAGAACTTAACCCTAAAGGCGGGTTCCATATCGGGCAAATGCTTGGCTTGCCAGCTATGTTAAGCGTATCTGTTGGCGAAGGAAAAGACGGAAGGTTACATAACGCAATCGAATCGCTTACAGGCTTCCCGAAAGGCATTGAAGCCCCAAAAGCAGAAAGCGAGCTGCTGAAATTCGATGCAGATGAACCGGATTTCACGGTATTGGAAAAACTGCCGGAGTGGGTTCGAAATGTTATCAAAAAATCCACACAGTTTGCAGGAAATCCTCCTGATGAAAAAATTGAAGCGCCTGAAATGCAATCAGAACCAGAACAGCAACCGGAGGATGGAGAGGAGTGCCCAATTTGACATTTACATCTTTGGCAAGCAGCTCCCGCGGCAATGCGTATGTTGTTGAAGGCGGCGATATAACGCTTTTATTGGAATGCGGGCTTCCTATCAAGGAACTGCAAAAGCGGCTTGGCTATCGACTTTCACAAGTTACAGCCTGCCTGGTCAGTCATGAACATCAAGATCACGCGCATTCTGCTGCACAGCTTCTGAAATACGGTATACCAGTTTATATGAGCGAAGGTACAGCCGCAGCGCATAAAGCGCCAATGGATAAAGCATATCTGGTGAAATCAGGCGACACCTTAACCTTTGGCGCATTGCGTGTACGAGCATTTTCTACATTCCATAATACAGCAGAACCGTTGGGCTGGATAATTTGGGATACACGCACGGAAGAATGTATGCTTTTTGCAATTGATACTGCAAATCTGAACGTGATCGTGGATGGGCTGACAATGGTTTGTGTTGAGTGCAACTATGAAGAAAAACTACTTCAGCAAGATGTGTATCCAACATGGCTTACAGAGCGCATCCGCAAAAGTCATTTTGAACTGGAGCATTTGGTTCAGTATCTTCACAAACTGGATTTGAGTAAAGTGCGAAAAATATGGCTGCTGCATTTAAGTTCGCGCCATACAAATATCCGTTCTATTTTAGTACGGTTTGCGCAGGAATTTCCGGGGATTCCGGTTGAAATCTGTTCAGGATAACAGGAGGGAATCATCATGAACACAGGTGAAGTTAAGGAAATCAACATCCTTGAAATGATGGACGGCGCGATTCAGGAACGTATTGATTATGAACTCGCAAAGGTCATGAAAAACTGCAAAGATCTGAACACCGACCATAAAAAAGCACGGATACTTACCATCGAACTGTCCTTCACACCAACAGAAGCACGGGACAGCTTATCCGTCAAAATTAGTGTGAAAAGCAAGCTTGTATCTGTCAAGGCGCTGGGCAGCACACTTTTGCTTGGCGGTACGGAGGATGAACCTATTGTGATGGAATATGTGCCTGGGGTGCCCGGACAGTGTACATTTGCAGGCACAGAGCAGGAAGAACCCAAAATTATCAGCCTTGCGCGGGCGTAACAGGAGGAAAATATAATGTTAAAAGCAATGATCGATCGGATTTTAGATTTGGCAGGACCGCACATTGTAAACATCGGCTGCGAAGCTTATACCGATAAAAAACTGAACCATATTCCATATGAACTTACCGCCAGTCCCTTGCAGGTACATACCTTGACCGCCATTCTGGACTACATCACCAGCGGCTGTGATGAACAGGAAGAGGATATCAGCCGGAAATTTGTTATCCATGTTGAAAGTCAGAAAACCGTGCGCCTGTATCATGAGCTGAACAGCGACAAAGTGCGGGAATGTTTGCTGGAAGCAGGCATCGAGCCATCCCGCTTCCCATTTGGACATTGGCTGAATGTCGAAGATTTTATCATCCAAATGCAGTCGCATTTTGTGAACAATTGGGCAGTAGATGCCCTCATAAAACTGGTCAGCAATATCGTGGATGAGAGCAGCGTCACCACAACCGATGACGGCAAAACCCAACAAGTAACAGCCCGCAGCGGCATTGCGCTGGTGAAAAAAGAAGAGGTGCCAAACCCGATCGATCTTGCGCCATACCGCACATTCAATGAAATCGAGCAGCCGGAAAGTTCCTTTGTATTCCGCATCCGCAAAGGTGATAAAGGCATAGAAGCTGCCCTATTTACCGCGGACGGCAACGCGTGGATCAATGATGCAATTATCGGTATCCGGGACTGGTTTGCGCAGGAAATCCCGCCGGAACTGCGTGATGATGTGATTATCCTGGCATAAGCAAACGGGCATGGCTGCCTGCTGAGATCTCACGGAATAGTGGGCAGCCCTTTCGCCTTGCCGGGAGGTGATCATTGTGGCAGGGAGGCACCAGAAAATCAAACTTGCATGGTATCAGGAAGAACCGGATTTCTGGGACGATCCACGGTTTCGTTCTGCACGGAACCTGTATGGATATTTATCCTATGTCATTTATAAATCATTGCATGATATGATTTTTCTGACAAACGGATATTTTGTAAATTATAAAACTGAGCGTGAAAAAGCGGATGTGCTTTATTGGCTGCGGCAAAGGCTGGTTGGTCCAGGGCTTCCATCCGCGGAAAAAGTGGAAGATGTAATACGCGAGCTGGTTGCGTGTGGTCTGTTTGACGGCGATTTGTTCCAGCACGGTGTAATTACCTCCCATTGGGCACAGGAATGCTTCTATCGCGGAACAGCAAAGCGGAAGAACGTATCTGTAAACATGGATATCTGGCTGCTTGCTGTTGATGAGATGAAGTCTATTTCTGTAAACAACAGTATTCTGTCCTTTTTCATTTCTTCCGGAACAAATGGCATTTCTGACGTCAATAATTCGATTTCTGACGGAATAAATACCACAGATAAGATAAGAGCCTGTTTAGCATCTATCCAAGCATCGCAGGAAGAGGTATAATAGGAGATGAAAGGCGGGGAGATGGATATGAGAAAAAGTTATCCAAGTGACATCAGTCGAGAACAATTTGAAGAAATACGAGAGGAATTAGCGAAAGCAAAAAAGGCAACACATCCCAGAAAGTACGACCTATATGATATATTTTGTGCTATTCTGTATCTGTTGAAGGAAGGATGTACATGGCGAGCCATCCCGCATGATTTTCCCAAATGGCAAAATGTGCGTTATCATTATGATATATGGGCAAGTCCAGATGAAGATGGCGTCAGCATTCTTGATCGCGTCTTACGCAGATTGGTCGAAGCAGAGCGAGAGAAAAATGGGCGCGAAACCCATATAACAATGATGATTGTGGACTCTAAAAGCATTCAAAATGCTGATACTGCTGAAGAAAAGGATTATGATGCGGGAAAAAAACATCCAGGATAAAACTGCACATTGGGGTTGATGTTCTAGGGCTTCCCCATGCGATCATGATCACACCTGCCAATGTAACAGACCGAAGCGGAGCCATTGACATGGTCGATTATTATTGTGATGCAACCAATTATTTATCTATGCTCAAAAAACTCCTGGCAGATGGAGGCTACACAGGAAAGCATTTTGCCAACGAAATCAAAAAACTTTCTGGCGCTGAGGTTGAAATCGCAAAACGCAATGCACTGCATACCTTTGCTGTGATACCAAAACGATGGATTGTTGAGCGTTCTTTTGCTTGGCTCGACAAATATCGCAGACTTTGGAAAAACTGTGAACGCAAATTGCAGAATTCTTTTCAAATGATTTCGCTCGCCTTTATTCGTTTACTCCTGAAAAGATACTGAACAGGCTCTAAGGCTGTATTGGGCGGTAAAGTGGATACCACAGACAAGCGCCTTGCGGATGCACGTACACCAACACAACACGCTGAAACGCATGGTGTAAATGGTACAGACCCAATTACACCGATGTCAATTGGCGCAGTGGCGACAGATGATATTGTAAATGCGCTGGACAGTATGGACTCCGATAAACCTTTGGCAGCGGCACAGGGCAAAGTCCTGGCAGACCAGATTGCCAGTAAAGGTGATGGGGATATGCAGGCATCTACCTATGATAAAGATGGTGATGGCATTGTAGATAACGCGGCAGCACTGGGCGGGCATTCGGCAGATTATTTTGCTACAGCGGATAGTATTGCCAGTTATGTAACTAGGCAAAAAGGACAGGCGGGCGGCATTGTGCCATTGGAAGCAGATAAGAAAATCAATTCGATTTACCTGCCATCCTATGTGGATGATGTACTTGAAGGGTATTATCACGATGGCTTTTTCTATGCTGATGACACATATACCGAACTGATTCCAGGTGAAACCGGAAAGATTTATGTGGATTTGCAGACGGATATTTCTTACCGCTATGGCGGGAGCGCGTATGTTGCTATTACATCTTCCGATATGGTCGAAATCAGCAATACAGAAGTGCAGGCAATCTGGGATGCTGCACAGTAAGGGGCAGGTATGAAAAAATATGCAGGCAATGATACATTAAGCGCACTGGCTGCGATTGTGAAAACTGCCCTGAATGAACATCGAACAGATATAGATGCCCATAGCGATATCCGAGATTTGGTGAACAAGTACAGGCCAAAAACTTTTGCTGTGACAATCCCAGCAACAAATGCGGGCGCAAATGGTACAGGTTCCGGATCTTTCCCAGCGTGTACTGCAAACGAAACAAGCTGTATTGTAGATGCTGCACCTGCTGTTAAGGAACCGCTGATTAAAGCTCCTCTCAAATCACATGCAATCGAAACATGATACAAAACCTAAGTATAGAGCCATATTGGGGGAGAAAACACCCATTTTCCACCCTCCATCCGGTCTAAAGGGCGCAAGAACCCCGAACGGGTCGCAATGAGCCGCCCGCCCTGGCAAGCATATACAGATTCGCGCTGGCAAACAGCACATGCAATCGGTTGAGATTTTTACGCAGTCCTCGATAAACTGCCTTTCGAAAACCAAAGATATTTTTCACGATTCGGTAGGGGTGTTCCACCTTGCAGCGTACAGCGGATTTGCGGTTTTCAATGTACCGCTCCCAGTCAATGGCGTTGTCGGAAACCTTGGGCAGCCTGCCTGGACGGCGGTTGATGCGGTATTCAATTGCGGAAAACTGTGGATTATTTTTGATTTCTTCTCGTTTTTCAAGCCCCAGATACGCGCTGTCCCCGTAAACTACTTCGTCATCCTCCCGCAGCAGCTTTTCCGCCACGGTGATATCGTGGACATTGGCGGCGGTGACTTCTACTGTGTGGACAAACCCGCTCCCGGCATCTACGCCGGTGTGGCACTTCATGCCGAAATGCCACTGGTTTCCCTTTTTCGCTGAGTGCATCTCCGGATCCCGTTTTTTCTCCGCGTTCTTGGTGGAACTGGGCGCGCTGATCAGTGTGGCATCCACGATGCTGCCGCCACGCATCATCTGTCCAGCCTTCTCCAGGCAGCGGCTGATGGCGTCAAAAAACAGTTTGCCTATTCCCTTCTCCTCCAACAGATGACGGAAGTGCAACAGGGTGGTGGCGTCCGGCACGTCCTGCTCAAAAAAGTTGATCCCCATGAACTTCCGCATGGCATAGCTGTCGTAAATAGCATCTTCTACGCCTTCGTCCGACAGGCTGAACCAACATTGCAGCAGGTACATTCGCAGCATGGTTTCAATCTCGATGGGTGGACGACCACGTTTCCCTGTGGGATAGTGGGGTACGATCAGAGATACCCATTCGTCCCACGGGATAATCTCGTCCATGATCTCCAGAAATTCTTCCCGCTTTGTCTTCTTTTTCCGATAAGCGTATTCCATGTCGCTAAAACTTTCCTGTTTCATGCCACACGCCCCCTTTTCCCCTATTATACCACACCTTCCTGACTCATGGAGGATTAAATCAGTGGTTCCTTAGTGTTCGTACACACAATTCTGCCCACATATTGTCATCCATAACAAGACCAAGAACCTCGGCATTAAAACAATCGAAGATTGCCGAAACGTATAACTTTCCATCTTTCGCTTTAATTTCAGTAAGATCGGTCACGCATTTTTCCAGAGGTTTCTCTGCATAAAAGTTTTGTTTCAGCAGGTTATCTGACTTTCTAGCCTTAGAGCCTGTTTAGCATCTATCCAAGCATCGCAGGAAGAGGTATAATAGGAGATGAAAGGCGGGGAGATGGATATGAGAAAAAGTTATCCAAGTGACATCAGTCGAGAACAATTTGAAGAAATACGAGAGGAATTAGCGAAAGCAAAAAAGGCAACACATCCCAGAAAGTACGACCTATATGATATATTTTGTGCTATTCTGTATCTGTTGAAGGAAGGATGTACATGGCGAGCCATCCCGCATGATTTTCCCAAATGGCAAAATGTGCGTTATCATTATGATATATGGGCAAGTCCAGATGAAGATGGCGTCAGCATTCTTGATCGCGTCTTACGCAGATTGGTCGAAGCAGAGCGAGAGAAAAATGGGCGCGAAACCCATATAACAATGATGATTGTGGACTCTAAAAGCATTCAAAATGCTGATACTGCTGAAGAAAAGGATTATGATGCGGGAAAAAAACATCCAGGATAAAACTGCACATTGGGGTTGATGTTCTAGGGCTTCCCCATGCGATCATGATCACACCTGCCAATGTAACAGACCGAAGCGGAGCCATTGACATGGTCGATTATTATTGTGATGCAACCAATTATTTATCTATGCTCAAAAAACTCCTGGCAGATGGAGGCTACACAGGAAAGCATTTTGCCAACGAAATCAAAAAACTTTCTGGCGCTGAGGTTGAAATCGCAAAACGCAATGCACTGCATACCTTTGCTGTGATACCAAAACGATGGATTGTTGAGCGTTCTTTTGCTTGGCTCGACAAATATCGCAGACTTTGGAAAAACTGTGAACGCAAATTGCAGAATTCTTTTCAAATGATTTCGCTCGCCTTTATTCGTTTACTCCTGAAAAGATACTGAACAGGCTCTAAGGCTGTATTGGGCGGTAAAGTGGATACCACAGACAAGCGCCTTGCGGATGCACGTACACCAACACAACACGCTGAAACGCATGGTGTAAATGGTACAGACCCAATTACACCGATGTCAATTGGCGCAGTGGCGACAGATGATATTGTAAATGCGCTGGACAGTATGGACTCCGATAAACCTTTGGCAGCGGCACAGGGCAAAGTCCTGGCAGACCAGATTGCCAGTAAAGGTGATGGGGATATGCAGGCATCTACCTATGATAAAGATGGTGATGGCATTGTAGATAACGCGGCAGCACTGGGCGGGCATTCGGCAGATTATTTTGCTACAGCGGATAGTATTGCCAGTTATGTAACTAGGCAAAAAGGACAGGCGGGCGGCATTGTGCCATTGGAAGCAGATAAGAAAATCAATTCGATTTACCTGCCATCCTATGTGGATGATGTACTTGAAGGGTATTATCACGATGGCTTTTTCTATTCTCCGGTTACTGTGAAGTTACCAATTTCACAGTGATTCACACTTGCAAAGAGGTTCAAAAACGACCAAAAGAAAAGGTATTTCACCGAATCTAATTGATATCGGCAACAGATTCCACAAAGCAGTTATAATATGTATACCGCTTGCCTTCGTAATCAAAAAGCACATAACCGCCGTCATTGCCTTCAATATCAATTTTCCCGGAATACCGTGCAATAGCACGCCCATCCGCGGTATACACAGTTATCGTGCGGTTCAGCCCGTTTTGGATATTGCTTTTCCAGTCCGTAAGCACCATTTGCCCTATGGCTGTATGGTGATAATAAAACCATATACCAAAAAGCGCAGCCGCGAAAACCACAACTGAAACTCCAACACAACAGATTTTTGCTTTCGTGTTTCCGCATGTAGAAAAGCCCAAAACATATACGCCCACCAGAAAAAACAGCAAAATCGCAAGCGCTACATATGCCCCGGCAGTCATCACACCACCTCTGCAATACTTTTTGCAGCGTCCTTCAGTATCCTTACAACATCACTTTCCCGCATACACTGCAAATTACCTTTTTTATAAGCAACCAGCATTCCGGGGCTGATGTTGTACGCATAACTTGCGCCAGCGTTACGGTTTGGGTTTTCGCGCTCCGCGCTGAACCCGAACGGACAGCGTCCATCTTGCAGCGCATAGCGCAAACTTGTTTTTCCCATGCCGATATATGCCGCCGCGATAGCCACGGGCACATTATCATAACCCAAAATCTCCTCGTCCGTGATTTCGGGACGGTTTTCCGCTTTTTTCATCCATATCATCCTTTCGTGTCTGACCGCTTCCCTCAGCGCGTCTATAAGCATTTTCCGATAGCTTTCGTTCCATTCCTGCATCACCAGGCATGGATAAAATAAATCCAGCTTTCTTTCCAGCCGAAACAGCGCATATTCCAGCATCATGCACGTTTTTCCATGCTTCCCGGTTTCAGCGGGGCTCAGCCATTCCATATACTTCACCAAATTTTGCTCCACGTTGTGTTGCCTCCTTGCGTTTATCTGCAAACTCCGATTATTGCAAACACCAGCGAAAGCATCTGCACAACCGCCGTAGCGGCAATCATGATAACTGATATTTTGATTGCCGTTTTCGTCTGTCTGTTCAGCCGTTCCGTTTCGCGCTGCAAAAATTCTTTAAAGCTCAAACCGCCACCGTTTTTCACGAATTTTTCAATCAATTCATCTTCCGTCTTTTGCTGTCCTCTTTCTTCCAGCCATCGGAAAAAGCGCATTTTCACCAGTTCCTTTCGTGCTGGGCGGGGCGTTCACTCCGCCGCTGTATTATCGAACAGATAATAAAAATCGCAATGCGGAAAAACCGCCAATATCTTCCGTATTTCGCCCAATTTAAAATCGAAATGCCCATTTATTTTCTTGTTCATTGCCCCTTCGCTGATGCCGATTTCCCCGGCAAGTTGTTTAGAAGTAATGCCTTTTTTCAGCATCTCAAATTTCAGGTTCCAGAACATTTCATCACCAGCATCAAGGTAATTGTTATGATATTCATCACGATTGACAGCCCAGCCAGCCATATTGCCGCCTTTGCTGGCTTCCAGCGTTTTTTCATGCGCTCAAGCATTTTCTTCGCATCATATAGCGCGCAGTATATGGCGCGGCTGCTCCGCATCCGCTGCACATAACCAATGCCTTTTTCCGTGAGTATGTATTCGTCGTTCTCACATTCGTCTGCTTTCGGGAATTTCAGCATTCCTTGCTTTTCGAGTTCTTCGGTTAGTCCGAAAAGCCCTTCCAAAAAGGCATCCGTTTCGGGAGGCAGCCCCCGGAACTGGCGGGCTTCTTCATGGCTCATGCCCTTTTTGCGGCGTTTTTCATATTCCCGGCAAAGGTCAAACAGTAAATCTTCCTCTCGTATTGTCATTTTTGCGCCCCTTCTTTTTCAGCCAGCCGTTTCAGGCTGTTGATTTTCTTCTGCACCAAAGCAGCAATTTTGCGGCGCTCCCAGTCTGGATCTGGTGCCCTGCCTTTCACGCCGA
>CAXHNU010000102.1:0-11096 GCA_964017555.1 uncultured Butyricicoccus sp.
CATCAATATCATGGTTAATATATGCAATGCGATCGGCAAAATGAATAATCCGTCCTTCGGGCGTTGCCGCCTTGCGGACACCGGTATGGCAAAGGATTCCATCCCGCACTTCCCAGGTCAGGTTCAAATTTTCAATCCGGTCTACCATACGCAAACTTTGTTCATTATGGCGAAACCCTTCCGGGCAAACTTCATTGAGCGCGGATTCGCCCGCATGACCAAAGGGCGTATGCCCAAGGTCATGCCCTAATGCAATGGCTTCGGTTAAATCCTCATTCAGCCGCAGGGCGCGCGCTACGGTACGCCCAATTTGTGCCACTTCCAAGGTATGGGTAAGCCGTGCGCGGTAATGGTCGCCTTCCGGCGAAATAAATACCTGTGTTTTGTTAGACAGCCGACGGAATGATTTTGAATGGATAATACGGTCACGGTCACGCTGGAAACAAGTCCGATTCGGGCAATCGGACAGACTGCGCTGCCGCCCTTTGGATGCGGCGGCAAGGGTTGCCCAACCGCATAATGTCTGTTTTTCCTGTGCTTCTGTCCGTTCGCGGATGGTCATAGCAGATATCCCTCCCTTGTCTTCGGGAAACACCTATATAATATCAATACGCAGTGGACATCACAAAACCCTTTTTATTTTTACGATTTTTTTCGAAAAAATGAAGGTTTGTGAAAAAGTGATTATTTTAGTTTGTTTGCGTACAAACCGTTTGTCTATTTCGCCAGTCCATAAAGGGAGGCGCTTACGATGATCTTCGTAAGCGCCTCGCTGCATTTGGTTTTTTTAAGATGCTTCTTCGGGAATAATAATTGCCGCGATGATATATGCAATCAGCCCGCTGGAACAACTGCATACACAAATCACCACTGCCAGCAGCCGTACCAGCGTCGGGTCTATGTTAAAATATTCCCCAATGCCGCCGCACACGCCGCATAACATCCGATCCCGCAGACTGCGGTATAACCGTTTGCCATTCATAACAAAACTTCCCTCCTGATATTATCCATGTTCAAAATACAAATCAATCACACCAACACCACATTCAATATCCACTTCACGCCCGCCATGCCCGGTGCTGGATGTGCCCGCAATCCCGCTTAAAAACGGTTTTTTGTCGATATTCACCGTACCCATGGCACATTCAGCATCAATGGTATAATCCTCGCGGCTGCCTGCAAGCGTAAAGCCGCCATCACCAACGCCACAGTCAATGTTAATCTTTTGCGCATCGAGCAGCCCAATATTCAGTGACCCTACACCTAAGTCCATATCCAGCTCATCACAGGCAAGTCTGGACATCTTTACCGCTGCCGCGCCGACATTCATGTTTATTTCATCATAGTACGTATTCTCTGGGATTGCAATGGTAATTTCTTTGTTTTTCAGTTTTTTACTGTCTGCTCGAATATACCAACAACTATCCTCAAACCAACTGTCAATTACGTTTTCTGAATCCCCTGTAATTGTGTATGCACTGCCTGTAACAATTTTATAATTGCCATAAGCAAGATCGAACTCCAACGCACGGGTATCCAGTTCCGCGTTACCAATATCCCCGATATCCGGCAGATGGTGTGCCACGTTTGGCGCATCATGATGAAAACCCCAGCCGCCGAAAAATGGCACACGATCCATCACATCATCCATGGTATCTTCTACTGCTGCTTCCACATGATCTGCCACATTGCTGCTCCAACGATCCCAGCGCTTATACTGGCTATCCATAAACCCAAAGTGCCAGCCGTCATCATCATGCCAGCCTTGCCAGCGCAGCGGCGTCAGTTCACCATCCATATACGCATATAGCTGTCCGCCTGCCATATGCCCCACAACACCCAGCACCAAACCAACCACCAGGATTGCCGCGCAGATTTTCACCATCAATTTCATATGACACCACACCTCCATAAAATCAAAGTTTTTCAGCTCCGCCGAAATGCAACCCGCAGTTTATCAATGGGCCAGCGCAGCAGCGCGACAAACCAACGGAAAAGCGGCGGTACAAACAACAAACATAATTTGACCAGCAGCAGCCCTGCCAGCCCGCCAAGGGCAAGACAGACCAAACCACCGCCAACCATCATCAAGGCGGATGCCGGATCGCCCCATATCAGAAAACTCATCCCAAGCAGCGCAAGCCCTGTTATCGCGAGCGCCGCAGGCACGGCAAACGCAGCAACGGCTGCCGCAACCACAACCGCGATAATGGTAATGAGAATGCCAAGCAGCGTGGCAGCAAACCCTATGGCAAGTGGAATGCCAATTGGGATGGCAAACACCACCAGCACAAGCAGCAGCCAAGGGCTGATGCCTTTCCAGCGGCGGGGCGGCGGATCTGTGTTTTTCTGCCAAGAACGCGGCTGCAAATCCCGATATTCCTTTAAAATATCGGCTGCAATTTTCTGCGGATCGCCCAACCCGCGGATAATTTCCGCATCGCTTTCGCCTTCGGCGTCCAGAAAATAATCCTCATAATATTTTAACACATTGTCGCGTTCCTCAGACGGAAGCCCAGAAAGCGCACGCCTCAGTTCAGCGAAAAAATCCTTTTTATCCATCGTTTTTACCCTCCAAAAAAGACTTTTTCAATCGAATCACGATATATTGCCCAGTCTTTCAGCGCTTCTGCCAAACGCATCCGCCCAAGCGGTGTAATGCGGTAATAACGCCGAATTCTGCCATCTACTGCCTGGTCATGGGTAGACAGGCATCCATTTTTCAGCAGCCGCCGCAATACTGGATAAAGGGTTGATTCTGAAATATCCATCACCTGCCGCACATCTTGGGTAATACGGTAGCCATACGTATCTGAACGGGAAACAATTGCGAGTACAATGGCATCGAGCAATGAGGAAGAAACAGGAAATGGCATTAGGCTCACCTCGCTTTATGCTTATACTATACCGCATATAATATTATCTGTCAACTATTATTATATCCCTTACACTGTAAACACTTTATGAACAATAAAAGCCCCCTGCCGGGACGTGGCAGAGGGCATGGAAAGGAGTGGGATGCACAAAAAAGCTCCCAATCATTAAGATATGGGCACAAATAGATTATATCCCGCGTTTGTGCGGGGATGGGGCAGCGAGCGAGGGCAGGCAGCCGCGATAAGCTGAAACCTGACCCGAGCGAGCGACGAGCCGCCTCCGCGCTGGGTAAAGCTGCACCCCCGCCGCGGCGTGCAGCGGCGGGAAAGGGCTTTCTTTGTCCTACTTTCTTTTTCCCAAAAGAAAGTAGGTCAGAGCAGGCGGGACAAGCTGACCATTTCAATCGCTGCCATTGCAGCATCATAACCTTTGTTGCCCGCTTTTGTGCCGGCACGTTCAATTGCCTGCTCAATATTTTCTGTTGTAACGACACCAAATAACGTCGGAACACCGGTTTCTAACGCAATATGTGCAACACCCTTTGAAACTTCATTGCATACATAATCATAATGGCTGGTCGAACCGCGAATGACTGCGCCAAGACAAATCACCGCGTCATATTTGCCGGATTTTGCCATCTTCTGCGCCGCAGTCGGGATCTCAAATGCCCCCGGTACCCATGCCACCGTAATATCATCACCGTTTGCACCATGGCGGATTAACGCATCTTCCGCACCACTCAGCAGCTTGGATACAATAAATTCATTGAACCGCGCCGCAACAATGCCAATTTTCATGCCTTCAGCAAGTAATTTTCCTTCGAGAATTTTCATCATTCAGCCTCCGTTATTTTTTTATTTTCTTGATATTTCATCAAATTTACATCACCTGACTCAATAAATGCCCCATCTTGGTTTGCTTGGTGCGCAGATAAAATGCGTCGTCTTCCTGCGGGGCAATTTCAATCGGTACACGCTCTGTAATTTCTACACCAAACCCATCTAACCCATAAATTTTTTCTGGGTTATTGGTCAGTAAACGCAGTTCGCGGGCACCTAAATCCTGTAAAATCTGTGCGCCAATCCAATATTCACGCAAATCGGGCGCAAAGCCTAATTTCACATTTGCTTCTACCGTATCCCAGCCGCGTTCCTGTAATTCATAAGCTTTCAGTTTGTTAATCAGCCCAATGCCGCGCCCTTCCTGCCGCATATACAGCAATACGCCGCGCCCTTCACGCTCAATTTGCTGCATTGCTGCCGCAAGCTGCTGCCCGCAGTCACACCGGCGGGAACCAAAAACATCCCCTGTTAAGCATTCTGAATGCACCCGGCATAAAAGATTTTTACCATCGCCAATATCCCCTTTGACCAGCGCAACATGATGTTCCCCTGTCAAATCGTTGACATAGCCATAAATCCGAAATTCCCCATAACGGGTAGGCATTTTTGCATTTGCTTCGCAAATGACGTGTTTATCATGACGGCGGCAATAATCCTGCAAATCCTTAATGGTAATCACTTTAATGCCCCATTCCTTTGCCTTTTCCAGCAGTTCAGACGTGCGCATCATGGTGCCGTCTTCCCGCATGATTTCACAGCATAACCCACATTGGTCAAGCCCTGCCAGACGGCATAAATCCACGGTTGCTTCCGTATGCCCATTGCGGGTGAGTACACCGCCGGGACGCGCTACCAGCGGGAATACATGACCTGGACGGCGCAAATCCTCCGGCTTTGTCGCCGGGTCAACACACATCCGACAAGTATACCCACGTTCTTCCGCTGAAATGCCTGTTGTTGTATTTACATGGTCAATTGATACCGTAAACGCTGTGCCATGGTTATCCGTATTCACCTTGACCATCTGTTCCAGCCCAAGCCGTAACGCGATTTCTTCACTCATCGGCGTACAAATTAACCCTTTTGCGTTTTTTGCCATGAAATTCACATTTTCTGTTGTGGCAAATTGCGCCGCACAAATCAAATCGCCTTCATTTTCACGGTCAGGGTCATCAATTGATAAAATGACCCGCCCTGCGCGCAGTTCTTCCAATGCTTCTTCGATTGTATTATACTGATATTCCACCTGTAAGTTCCAACCTTTCTAAACTTAAACTATCTACTCTTAAAACCCATGCTTGGCTAAAAACTCCATCGTAATTGCACTTTCCGGCTTTGCCTGCGGCTGCAAAAAACGTTCCACATATTTGCCAATGATATCATTTTCTAAATTCACCATATCCCCTGCTTTTTTATCCAGCAGGATAGTTTGTCCGCCGGTATGCGGGATAATCGATACCGAAAATGATACATCATCCACAGCCGCAACCGTCAGGCTGATGCCGTCAATGGCAATCGACCCTTTTTCCACAATGCCCCGCAAAATAGATGTCGGGGCAGTAATGGTCACCCAAACCGCATTGCCTTCCTGCCGCATGGACTGAATCACACCGGTACCATCAATATGCCCGGATACAATATGCCCGCCAAAACGCCCATCCGCTGGCATGGCACGTTCCAAATCCACCCGGCTGCCGCTTGTCAAACTGCCAAGCGCCGACCGGCGCAAGGTTTCTGCCATCACATCTGCTGTAAAGCCATCCGCCTTTAATGCGGTAACGGTCAGGCATACGCCATTGACCGCGATACTGTCGCCAATGCGAGTGCCTGCCAGCACGGTTTGTGCCTGGATTTCAATCACACCTTGTGCCGGGGAAACCCGGCGCACTGTGCCGACTTCCTCAATAATTCCAGTAAACAAAAACCATCAATCCTCCCTGTCATAGGTCAGCAGCAAATCGCACCCAAAATGCTGAATATCCTTTAATTTTAACTGGTATGCCTGTTTTGGGGATGCAACACCCATACCCTCTACCGGCGTTTTCGCGTCCTGCCCGCCAAATATCTTGGGCGCAACAAACGCATAAACCCGCTGCCATAACCCAGCGGACAGCAACGCTTCATGCAATGTGCCGCCGCCTTCGGCAAGCACACTGTCAATTTCACATTCGCCAAGCCGCTGCATCAGCTTTGCCAAATCCACTTTGCCATTTTGCCCCGGCAAATGCCAAACCTCCGCGCCACAGCGCTGCAATGCCGCTGTTTTCTCCGGATTTTCACAAGCCGCTGCAATAATCAGCGGGATATGCTGTGCAGTTTGGCAAAGCTGGCAATCCATCGGAATGCGCAATTTGCCGTCGCAAATAATCCGCACCGGATTGCGCCCGCCTTCCATGCGGCAAGTCAGCAATGGGTCGTCGGCAAGTACGGTGCCTATACCTGCTAAAATGCCGCGGTGCTGATGCCGTAACTGCTGCACATAATCCCGCGCCGCTTCACCCGTTACCCATTTTGACGCGCCAGTATGGCAAGCAATCTTACCATCTGCTGTCATAGCATATTTCAGCGACACAAACGGGGTTTTATGGGTGATATAATGGAAAAATATCGGGTTTAACGCGTCACATTCCCGCTGCAAAAACCCGCCTTCCACGGCAATGCCCGCCTGCCTGAGCTGCATAGCGCCTTTGCCGCTGACTTTTGGATTTGGGTCGAATGACCCATAAACCACCCGCGCTAATCCTGCCGCGATAATCGCTTCGGTGCAAGGCGGTGTGCGTCCATGATGGCAGCATGGCTCCAGCGTAACATAAATCGTGCCGCCTGCCGGATCTTCCGTACACGCCGCCAGCGCGTTGCGCTCGGCGTGCAGCCCGCCGCAGCGTTCATGCCAGCCTTCCCCAATAATATGCCCATTTTTCACAATGACAGCCCCGACCAATGGGTTTGGACTGACCCAGCCCGCGCCGCGTTCTGCCAGCGCAATGGCACGCCGCATCAGCGCTTCATCCGTCATCAAAAAGAATCCCTGCCTTTCTATCTGCCGAAAGCATCCACCATACCGCTGATACGGCAAAATAAAAATGCCCTGTTTTGTCATAACAGGGCATTTGGAAAACACACGTCAAAAAAGCTGCCATGGACAAACAGAATTTGCCTGTCTACAGCGCCAAAGGCATATGCAATCTTCTTCCATCCAGACTATACTGTCGGTTCCGGAGTTACACCGGCTCCTGCGCAAACTTTTGCGCTCGCGGACTTTTACCGCCGATCGGGAATTTCACCCTGCCCTGAAGATGCTTCGGTATCTCATTTACAGAATCTATTATAGCGCACCCACGGGAAATTGCAAGGGGGTTTTTCCCTTATGGGCAAATTATTTTTATATAGCAGTAGGCAATGTGACCAGCCAAAGCGGTGCGCCGCTGTCACGGCTGGATGAAAGTTCATCCAAAATCAGCGACAAATCCCAAGCGGTTAGACTGCGTTCCCGGCTTGCCGGGTCAGCAACCAACACTTCCCCGCCTAAAGTCACACCGCGCAGCACAATATAATGCCCACCATTGGTAAAATGCCCTTTTTTCATCAGTGCAACCACTAAATTGCCTGTTGCAAGGCTTGCCATTAAACTGTCCCGATCAAGGGTTTCCACCGCAATCGGTGTGCATTCCAGCCCATATGCGGCTGCCACCCCTTCTACAATGGAATGTGCTGAACCCTGCCCCCGGCTCCAATAGCCTGTGCTGACACAAAACTGCGCCATCTGTGCCGGATCTGCCTGCTTTTTGGACAGCGTTGCCGCAACCATTGCCATGGCTGTGGGGCCGCATCCATAACCGCCGAGTGAATCGGTACCATAAGGCTGGGATGCCCATTGTGGATCTGCCTGGTTGAAATAAGTGATTTCAATGCCGCCGCCAGTCAGGTATTCTGTACCATCACGCACTTCCAGGCAGCTTACCGATGGATCAACAATCGGCGTAGGCGGTGCAAGCGCCACTTCATCGGCAAGCTGATTTTCAACATCACTTAAAATCTGTTCCTGCTCCATCATCAGGCTGCCCAGGCAATCGCTGACTGAGTCTTTTGCCCCCTGAATGCTTTCGCCGATACTTTGCCCAACCTTTGCCACATTTGCGCAAAGCTTTTGTCCGGTATGGGCTGCCGCCTGCCCCACCTTTTTACCGGTTTCCGCAATTTTTCCGCAAACCGCCTGTCCCACATCCATTACCTGGTATGCGCAGGCGCGCACGGGCGCCATAATGCGTTCATACAGCACAGGGTCTGCCACAGAACATACCAGCAGTTCCACCGCGGCAATGCAGCTGACGGCAAGCAGGACAACCGGCAATAAAATATTCTTTTTTTTCGTTTTTTCTTGCTGACGGCGCATGAAAGCCCTCCCTTTCCCCTTTGCTGCCGGTATTTTTATTTTATCCGCCTCAGCAAAGGTTATCCATACAGGTTTTTTTATGCAACTCTATAAAATAATCATCAGGGGTTTTAATCTGCCATGGGATTGTGGTATAATCATTGATGGGCAAATATAAAATCCTGTGCCCAATCATTATGTATTATACCATAACAGCCCCGCCCTGTCCAAGATTTATCGGGCTGGCAAAGGGCTGGATTTTTAAGGAGTGGACACTTGGTATGCCACAAATACGCCTGGAGAATGCCACGAAATACTACAAAGTGGAAAGGAAAAAACATGCAGCTGTCAGCGGTATCAACCTAACCGTGGAACAAGGTGAATTTGTTTTCCTCATTGGCAGCAGCGGGGCAGGCAAAAGCACAGTGCTGAAACTGCTGGGCGGTGATATTTCCCCCAACGAAGGCGCGGCTTTCCTGGATGGTGTGAATATGAACCGTTTCATTGGCCCATGGAATTTCCGGCTGCGGCGGGCATTTGGCTACGTTTGGCAGGAACCCCGGCTGATGCGCAAACGCACCGTACTGGAAAACTTGACCATGGCAGCGCGTTCGGGCGGGCTGAAAGAAAACCTTGACCCCGCCGTTGCCAAAGCACTGAGCCTTGTCGGCATGGTCGGCGCGGAGCATGTTTATCCAGCCGAACTTTCCATCGGCCAAAGCCGCCGCATTGAGCTTGCGCGTGCGCTTGTATGCAGCCCGCCAGTGCTGCTGCTGGATGAACTAACCGCCAATATGGACGATGATAATATATGGGATATATTCCATCTGCTGAATGAGCTTAATGTTCATGGCACCACCATTATTATGGCGACCCATGCCAGCAAATATGTAAATATCCTGCGCAAGCGGGTCATTACCTTCCGGGACGGCAAACTGATTGGCGACGTCCAGCAAGGGCGGTATGGCGATATTTCCGAACCGCCAAAACGAATTTTTATCACAAAAAAGTGAGGCTGTTAAGACAATGAAAAGGGTTATCCAATGCTATGCGGTTGGGCTGGCAGCATTATGCCTGCTGAGCGGCTGCGGGAAAAAAGACAAAATTGAGCCACCAGAAGCATATACTATCGGCGAAGACAGCGCCATATCGCTGGACACACTGTTGGAAGAAGATAAAGGCAAACTGACTGATATCAGCGCGCCGGAATCAGAAGAAGAAAAAGACGACGATAAGGATAAAAAAGACAAGGACGAAGAGGACAAAGACGGCGAAAAAGAAGAAACCGCCATAGATGATGTCTATACATACACCTACGGCGAGATGGCAGAAGCTCCCGCCACGCTGCAAACTTATGCCGAAACACTGACAGATGAAGAAAATGGATTTGCAGCACTGGATGAGGATGGCAAAGCACAGGAGGAACTGCCGGAAATCGAGGAAAAAGGCGATCTTGTGCTGGCACGCGCTTCCGCCGTGGAAGGGCATATCTTCCAGCTTGCCCTATCCTGGGAAGGCGAGGACTGCACCATAGAAGTTAGCTGCCCCGAAGGCACCATCGAAGAAGCGCAATCCGCCGAACAGCTTGTCACAGCGGGCACATTAAGCGGCGTTGTCGATTATGTATCCAGCCTCAGCCCTTCTGAATTGGATTTGCCTGGTGAAAGTATGCAGGAATATCATTTCTACCCATCCGAAGGCACCCGCTTGGTGGATGGTACGGTCTGCCGTCAGTTCAGTGTGTATAAACCAGATGAAAATACCCAAACCAATACGTTTGTTGGATATTATCTCATCAGCGCTGTAGGGCGTCATGTTTATAAAGTCGACCCGGAAACAAAAGAAACCACCCAGCTTCAATAAAAAAGACGCATAAAAACCGCCTGCTTGCCGTAAACTTTCGGTGATGCAGGCGGTTTCTTTTTTTACTGCTGTGCGGATGGGGTTTGCCCTAACAGGTAATCCGCAACCCGGCGCATATCGGTTTCTGTGTGGAACACAACACCACTTTGCAAAATGCTTTCCTGTACATTTTTAGGAAGCGTGCGGAAATATTGCCCCATACTGCCCTTCATATGATAATAATCAGCCATTTCTGCTTCACCTCATCAGGCAGTATATCCAGAAATGCGGCGGATTATTCACGATTCCTCGGTCGCTTCTATGACTGTGCTTTCCCGGCAGGTGCATTTTTCCCGGAAAAACGCTTGGTTTTTTTCATAAATCATGCGCAAGCCATCCAGCGTCAGATTTGGGTCAACCATGTCAATCAGTGGGCAATGTTCTGCCATCATGCGCCCCATGCCGCCGGTTGCCACAACTTTCACATCACCGTCAAGCTCCTGCTTCATATCTTCAATAATACCGGTCAGTGCGCCGACATAGCCGCGCACCGCGCCTGACTGCATACTTTGCACTGTCGTGCGCCCAATGGCATATTCTGTGGCAGCGATATCCACACGCGGCAGCTTAGACGCTTTCATAAATAAAGCCTCCATCGCCACTTTGATGCCGGGGAAAATCGCGCCGCCTAAATATGCCCCATCTTTATCAATCGCGTCAAATGTAATGGCTGTGCCAATGTCTACAATAATCAGCGGCTTGCCATAGCGCGCCACCGCTGAAACGCCATTGACCAGCCGGTCTACCCCAACTTCCCGCGGGTTATTGTAACGGTTGACCATACCGGTATCAATATCTTTGCCGACAACCAGCGGCTTTAGCCGGATATATTTACGAATTGCGTTGACCAGCGAATACATCACCGGCGGCACAACCGAACCGATAATGACCGCGCTTGTCCGCTCGGGCGGGATGTTCAAAAAATGATAATACTGCAAAATCTGCATCCCGATTTCATCCGAAGTAGAAGTCGCATTTGTGGAAATGCGGAACGACCCGACCAATTTTTCCTGCTCAAAAAGCCCAAATACCATATTGGTATTGCCTACATCAATTGCTAACAGCATTGGTTAAAACCACCCAAATCTCTTTTTCTTTTTTGG
>CAXHNU010000103.1:0-10943 GCA_964017555.1 uncultured Butyricicoccus sp.
GTGATTGATGTCGATGAACAGAAAATTATACAGGATATTCAGGATAAAATCACAGCAATTACAGATAAGGTTGCGAATGCTGAAGCTACTGCCAGCTTGGATATGCTGAAAATTAAATATGGTGGTGCGGCACTGGATCAGGAAAGTTTTGCGGCGTTGCAGACGGAACTTGCCCAGCAAGTACAAGCCTCCATGGAGTCATACGATAAGGCATTGAAAGTTGGACTGACTGCATTGGAACTGCAAAAAACAGACCCAGATTTCGATGAAGGTAAGAATAAAGTACAATTTGACGCACTTGTAGCAGATTACAATAAAAAAATAGCGGATTTACAACTTTCTGTTGAAAAATTTCAGATAGAAACCATCGCAGAAGCATATGACAAGGAACTGGCAAATATCTTGCCGCAAATTGAAGGCACAACCGCAGAAAAACTGCAAACCGCACTGAATAATGCTTTAGCAAATGGGATGGATTTTTCAAAGGTTGATATCCCGACTGCGGCAAAAATGCTGGGTTTAGATGGCTTAAGTGCAGAAGTTCAAACCGAAATTGTAGGATTGCTTGCATCTGTAGCAGCAACCCTGCCCAAAAGTGCAGCAGAAAGCATTACCAGCGCCCTTTCAAGCAACGACATGGGTAATGCTGTGATGCAGGGAATGAGCAGCAGCCTTGCAAATACAGATACCAGCGCTTTTGTATTTGGCGTTTCTAATCTTATCAATACATCCCTTGCGTCCGGTATTGCTGCGCAGGACTTTTCGCCATGCGGCACGGCGACAGGGGCGGCAATCTCGGGCGCCTTAAACACCCTGGATATGTCGCCGATTGAAAATGCAGTTAGCAATGTGAAAACCAATACAGGGAACGCAATCAACAGAAATTTTGCATCCGGGTTTGATACTACGACAACTGTCCGGGTACGGGCAAATTATCAGCTGATGAATCCATCATTTTCGCTGAATACCGGCGGCGCTTCCACTGAGGTTACTGCAAACATTACCCAAAGTGCGGAAGGGCGGATTGTAAACCGCCCGCTGCTTTCTTGGGTTGGTGAAGATGGCCCAGAAGCCATTATCCCATTGGGTTCAAAACGCCGTGGGCGTGGTCTGGAACTTTGGGAACGTGCTGGCAAGGCGCTTGGTGTGCGGGAATTTGCGGATGGCGGCATTGTGGGAAGCGGTACGGTTTTCCGTCCGCCAGAACCGGCAGAAAACCGCCCAGTCAGCAGCGGCGGAAATATTACTGTGAAGGTTGAAGGCAATACATTTCAAATTGATATTCATGGCGGCGAAGACAATGCGGTTTCCGTTTCTGTCGGCAAAGAAGATGAAATCACAAAAAGAGTTGTAAACGCTATCCAGCGTGGGCTGGAGGAGGAATTTCGGAATATACCAGTGCGTGGAGGTGTGACCGCATGATTCCAGATATTTATATCACAGAAACTTCTGCCGCACAGCAGATACGCATCCCATGGATACCAGACGAAATCCATTTCACATCCAATGGCACACGGTTTGCCAGCTATGATATCCTGGACCGCGGTGAAGTAAAAATTCCGGCTGGGGCAAATATTCATGGTTATTCATGGGAAGGTATTTTGCCGGGACTGAACCACTTCCCAAATGGCGCACCTTTTCTGCGTTCGGTTGTGGATCCACTATGGGTGCAGCAGGTTTGGAGCGGCTGGCGTGAATATGGCACACCTTTGCGATTGCTTGTCACTGGCACACCAATCAATCATGAAGTGTATCTGGAAGATTATGATGTAAAGTACGCTGGGGCTTTCGGCGATTACGAATACAGCATTTCTTTTGTGGATGCGCGAAATATCACGATTGGCGTGACCGCGCCGCCTTCTGCCGCCTCTGAGGGTGCGCCAGCGCCAACACGCCCCGAAACACAATCTTCTGCCACATCTTACACTGTGCAGGAAGGCGATACACTTTGGATGGTTGCCCAGCGGTTTTTGGGCAAAAGCTCCCGATGGCCGGAAATTTATGAGCAAAATCAGGCGATTATTGAACAGGCAGCAATATCTTATGGCAAGAAATCCAGCAGCCATGGGAATTGGCTTTTCCCGGGGACAAAGCTGCAAATCCCGCGATAATTGAGGTGATTCTCATTGGCATCCAAACAAAATCCGAAATACACCTGCGTCCTTGTTACTGCGGATGGCGCAAAATATGATCTCAGCAATGTACTGCTGGAAATTGAAATGACCGCTGGAAAAACCCGCCTTGCTGCATGTGCCCGTGTCAAATGCTTCAACTTAAAGACTGATAATGGACTGCTGCGAGGTATCATTTCTGTGCGTGATCGCATCTTTCTTTACGCAGACGACGGCGAACAGGCTGCGGAGGTTTTCCGCGGGTTTGTCTGGACAATCAATTATGCCAGCCGGACAGAAAAGGAACTCACGCTGACTTGCTATGACAACTTGATTTACCTACAGCAGTCCGAAGACAATCGGTATTTCCCAAAAGGACGCAGCACCAAAAGCATTTGTCAGGCGTTGTGCGAAAGCTGGGGTATTCAGCTTGACTACACATATGACAGTATTACCCATGATAAAATGCCGCTGAAAGGCAGCTTATCTGATATATTTTTGTCTGACCTGCTGAACGCGGTGAAAAAGAAAACCGGCAAGCGGTATGTGATGCGCTCTGTTGGGGACGTGGTGAAAATTGCGCCTGTTGCTGAAAACAGCACAGTTTACACATTAAAACGGCTGGAAAATGTTATTTCCACTGCATCTGAAACCAGTATGGATGATGTTGTGACAAAAATTATTATCCTTGGCAAATCGGACAACAACGGGCGCAGTAAAATTGAAGCGACAGTAAAAGGGGATACTGCAAAATATGGTACACTGCAAAAAATCCAAAGCAAAGATGAAAACACCAGCCTTGCGGATGCGAAACGGGAAGCTGAAACCACAATAAAAGAAAAAGGGCATCCAATGGTTTCTTATGAAGTCAGCGCGATTGACATTCCATGGCTGGCGCCTGGCGATAAGGTTAATGTAGCTGCCGGGGATATGGTTGCTTCTTTTCTTGTAACCGGGATTTCCCGGAGCATTACCGATACCAAAAAGCTGATGCAGGTAACTTTGGAGGATTTATCGTGAACGAAATGACTGCTTTTGCAAGCCTGATTGCCGGGCAGATCCAGCGCACGGTGCAGGCAGAAAAACAGGCAGTTTTAGAGCCTGGAACCATTGGTATAGACTTGTATCTATCTGTTCATAGCCTAAAAGACCGCATTCCACCGGAAGAATATCTGCGCTGCGGACATGTGGGGAATTTCCGCGGTGGGGAACAGGTTCTGGTGGCATGGCTTGGCAATCAGCCTGTGATTATTGGCGTTTTTTAAAAAGCAAAAACCGAGGATTATTCCCCGGTTTCATCCAATTTAATTTGATTTTCAATTGCACGGTTGATAAATCCATTAAGCGACTCTCCACGTGTTTTTGCGTGAAGCTGGATAATTTCTTTTTTTCCTTTAGAAAGTATAAGACTAACCCTATCATAATTCGCTTTCATATATTTATTTGTAGCTTTTTGTTGCGCTTTGCTTGCCGGCATATCGGTTCAGCTCCTTCCTTTTATTATTATACCATAAAATATATCTGCTCATATATACAAGCAAAACAAAAACTCATAAAAATATTCATACAGTTTGCATATTGATATATCTGCACAGATATATTATAATAAGCATGTAAGGCAAGGACAGCAATGCCCTTTTAAAAAGGAAGTGAGGAAAATGGAAAACGGTATGACCAACACTGAATTTCGTGTGCTTCTTGAGATGTTAGCGCAGCTTGTGGAAAGCAAAGCAACCACCATTCCAGAAGCCGTCAGCCTTATCCGACAGTTTAAACCAGAATAAAAAAGAAAGCGGCAGATAAAATCGCCGCTTACAATCCATCAACAGCCGGGAGCCTTACCCCGGCTGTTTCCATTACCATTATTATAACCGCATAAACTGAAAAATACAAGACTGTTTTAAGGAGAGAAAGCATCTTTTGGTGTTTTCTCTTTTTTATGCGCAAAAGGAAGGTTGCTTATGGCAGATAACCTATTCCCAGAAAACATTTTAACTGCTGAAATTACAGACACTCAAAAGACTGTCGGATATCGCCCTGGACTGCTATTTGACTGTGAAACAGGTGATTTTGTGCAGGATGGCAAACATCGTATCCAAGATGCGGATGGTACCCAATCATGGGCAGATTGGTGCCGATTCTGCCTGATGACAGAACGGTATCAGCATCTTGCATATACAACCGATTTTGGCATTGAAACAGAAGAAGCCTTTGCCGCGGAGAATCGCGAAAAAGCAGAAGCCCTGCTTACCCGCCAAATTACCGAAGCGCTGAAAGCTGATCCATATGGGCGCACAGCTTATGTAGAGGATGTGAAGTTCTTGTGGAACGCACCGGATGCTGTAACAGTCACAGTTACAGTTTGCGGTATTGACCGTGTCAGCATTGATGTTACTGCAAACCTGACAAGGAGGTGAACAAACCTTGAGTGAAATCCCTTTCCCATCATTTTTAATGAATATGGATGTTGATAAAATACACAGTGAAATGTTAAATATGTTGCCGGAAAATATGGACAAAAGCCAAGGGCAGCACGCCTGGAACCTGACACGTCCCACAGCACTAATTGCGGCGCAGCTTTGCCAGCAGGTTCTGCCCAATGCTTTACGACTGATATTCCCTTTGTATGCAGATGGCGAATGGCTGGACTGTCATGCAGAAATGAAAGGCATCGTCCGTCATGCGGCAACAGCATCAGCAGGCACGTTGTCACTGGTTGTAAAGCCACCTTTGGACATTCCGGCAGGGACGGAATTCGCAACAGCATCCGCGGATGGTAAACCTTCTGTATCCTTTCGCACCACAGAAGACCGCCGTGCAGAAACTGAAAATTTTTCTGTTCCTGTTAAGTGTACACAAATTGGGCTGATCGGAAATGTGCCGCCGCATACTGTTGTATTCAAAATTACACCCCTTGACGGCATTTTATCAGTGGATAATCCAGAAGCCATGACCGGCGGCACGGAAACAGAAAACGATGAATCGTTACGGACACGGGTTGTGGAATATGACCGTTCCCGCGATACTTCCCGTGTTGGCTCTATCGCGGATTATCGCAGGTGGGCGCTGGAAGTTGACGGTGTAGGTGGTGTGACTGTCATCCCAACGCCGGATGACAGTGGACTGGTTACTGCCGTAATTACAGACAGCAATGGCGGTCCTGCAAATGATGCACTGTGCCAGGCAGTTTATAATCATATCATGGCGCCGGACAGCCCATTTGAACGACTCACTCCGCCCAATGCGCGGCTGAAAGTTGAAGCGCCTGAAACTGTCACACTGAACCTTTCCGCAGAAATTGAACTGGGCGCGGCGGCTGCACTTGATACAGTGAAGATGTTGTTTATTGCAGAAGCACAAAAATATCTTGCAATCGCCAGAACAGATGGGGAAATCCGTGTCACACAGCTTGGCAAAATCCTTGCTGGGACAGAAGGTGTATACGACTATCGGAATTTAACTGTTAATGGTGAAGCCGAAAACATCCCACTGACTGCCACACAATTGCCGCAAATCAGTCGTGATACGGTCCAGTTTGCTGAGGTGGATGATCTATGAGATATCGTACAGAACTGATGGAAGCCATTTTGCAAAGCCGTCATGCACAGCAAATGGTTGACTTTATTGCACCTGTTTATGGTGAAAGTTTCACCGCACTTTGGCTGCTGGAAGTAATCGGACGTGTGCTGGACAATGCCGCCAGCTACGGTGAATCGCTGGAACAGCAAACCGTACCGCAAACAGTTTCTTGGGCGATTGCTTATTGGGAACAGGAATTTGGTATTTTTCCTGATCCATTTGAAACATTAGAGGAACGTCGAAATAACATTTTGACTAAACTTGGCGCAGCGCCTCCGGCAAACCCATATATGCTTGCGGCACTTGCTGAAAGTATCGCTGGCGTGCCTTGCAAAATCATCGAAAATGTATCGAAAAACACGTTTATTTTAGAAATGTATGGGCTTTCGCCGTCCAGAATACGGGCGGAAAATGCGGTATGGCGGGCAAAGCCAGCGCATCTTTTTATGCGTGCCGCCTGCCGGTTCCCAGGTATTATTTTCACAGAAGTGCCGGGGAATTTGCTGCTGCGTACCTTGCAAATGGGGTTTCGAATCCCGTTTTATGGGGACTTTGTCGAACTGAATGGCAGAAAGCAGCTTGATGGAAGTTGGATGCTGCATCAGGCAAGACCAGGTTTTGATTTTCCATATTTCCTGTGTGGGCTGTATGTCAAAGCGAATTATGGCACAATGCCGGCCGGACTTCGGTACCGTGTGCGGGTGCATCATGATTATGGTGTGCTGCAAACAACATCTTTACTGCTCAAGTATTTTGCATTTCTCCAAAATCTTTGCGGCGAAATACAAAATCATGCGCGGCTGCAATTGGAGTTTGTAAGTCGGAATCATCATGCGGTGAAGCTGCCGGAAGTCAGGTACCATACCCGGTTTGCAAACCGCTGCGGTTCAATGAATGGTACTTTGCAAAAAGGCAGCATCCGGAAAATGAATGGCAAATACAAATTTGACGGCACGATAACATTTAGCAAAACCCAAAGTACAAAGGAGGAAATCTAAAAAATGGCTGATGAAAAAATAATGACTGTAGTAACTGATTACCGGCGGGAAATGCTCTGTAAAATTACCAGCGGTGCAGTGGATACCATCCCCAAAATCACGCATATCGCATTTGGCAGCGGCGGAGTGGACAGCGCGCCAACTGGCGCACAAACTGCACTGAACCAAGAGGAAGGGCGTTACGAAATTGACGGTGTAACCTATCCCAAACCGACAACTGCACGTTATACGGTGACCATCCCGGAAGACGACCTGGCAGGGGTTTCAATCAGTGAAGCGGCGCTGGTGGATGAATCCGGCGGGTTATGTGCAATCCGGCATATGCTGCCCAAAGGCAAGGATACAGGTGTGACATTTATTTTCACTTTTGATGATGAATTTTAATGAAAAAAGGTGCTGAACATGAAAGAACAGACCTATTCACTGCCGGAAAATCCTGCATTTCATGATGAGATCCGCAGGCTGCAGCGCAGGGATTATGCTGATGCGGAAAATACTTTTAATCCGCTGATCCAAATGATTTTGGAGAACATTTTAGCAGTAAAAATCCTACTGGAGTCGCATGATGTGGATGCAAATGCACATGAAGATATCCGGGATTTACTGGGTGGCGGCGTTGGCGAACTCAAGAGAATCCTTGACGCACACACTGCAAATACAGACAATCCACACCAAACAGATTATGTGCAAACTGGTGCAGATAAGGCAGGCAGTGCAGCAGCTGTGCTGGAAAAACTGGGGACACATAACACAGATAAAGATGCTCATGCAGATATCCGCGCATTGGTCGGCGGCGGACTGGATAAGCATAATTCAGATGGCAACGCCCATGCCGATATCCGGGCGCTGCTGGGCGGCGGCGTCGGAGATTTGGGGAAAAGCCTGGCTGCGCATATAGAAAATAAAAACAATCCACATGGTGAAACTGCGGCACAAATTGGTGCGGTTCCGGCAACAAATGGAACAGCAGAATATGCCCGTGGGTTGGCAACGGCACGCGGGATTCGCGTTAATTTATCTAGTTCATCTTCTGTGAAGTTTAATGGGAGGTCTGATGTTTCGCCTGGTGTGACAGGCACACTTCCAGTAGCCAATGGCGGGACTGGACAATCTGGTTATGTGTTTAACGACAGTTCTCTACGCTATCGCGGCACGCAGTTGCTGAGCTATACACCTTCATCGGTGTCTAATGGCTGCATCGCGCTTGTATATATCTGATGGGTGGTGATGAAACTTGCCAGTTTATATGGGCGAAAATGGTGTGGTGCGGCGGACGAATAACATTTATGTTGGCGTGGATGGTGTGACACGGAGTATTTTGCAGGGGTTTAACGCGGTAGGTTCCGCCCGGCGGCAATTCTTTGGCAGATTAGATGATATCAGTTATGTAGAGCTGATACTGGATCGGACGTATACCTTTAACTATACTTCTGATACCACTATTGTGGGGATGGGAGGCGGACTTGCCATAGTAAATCAATATGGCAGCGTCAACGTTTCTGGTACAACATTCCGTGTAACCTGCAATACAGTTGGGAAAGAAATCAATCTGTACGGATCCTTTTATGCGCATTTTCAGGATGGGCACGAACATGACCTTAGCTATTTGACAAGTCGTGTTCCGGAATATGGTGCACCCGTTTCATTTACTGCCAACTGGGTGTGCAGTATAACTGGCTCCGGCAGCTCCTGGCGCCTTGAAGGTTCTTGGCTCGCAGCTTGCTGCGGAACCGCGCCAAATCAATATGTGGATGGCTATGCGTCCGGATCGTTTGTACCGGATATAACAGACAATACGCTTACCATTCTTGCAGGGATTAAATCGGGATACGGCAGCAGCTTGACCACCTATACCGAAATGACCCTTCCTTCTTACATCACCATTGACGGGCATTCTATCCCACTTGTAATCAACAACCAATTAACTTAAACGAGGAGGATGATTATGACAATCTTACTGACAAACGGCTGCACACTGGACTGTGAAGGCATCCATGGCAGCCCGGTAAATTATCAGGGCGTGACAAGGGACTGCTTGACATTTTTGTTTAGCCCCAATACCAGCCTGGATGATTTGCTGAAATTATTCACGCCTGAAAACTGCGCAATAATTACCGTCCAGGATGGTTCCGGTGCGTTTATCCATGAAAATTATACAATTCGTACCGGTGTGGGCAAAGGCTACAAAGAACTTGCTATGCGTGGAATGTCTGGCGCGGGAGGCACGGTTAAGGAAGAAGAAAAACAGGTTTGCTGGGTTTCTATGGCACAAAGCACGCTTGCAGAACGTACCCTGCAAAACCAACAGGACACGTTGGACGCGTTGATTATTTCTGCGTTAGAACCATAAAAGGAGGAAAACATTTATGTATGAATCCATTAAACGGCTGTATTTGTCCGGTAGGTTAAGCAAAGCAGGCGTACAAGCTGCCGCGAAAAAGGGCTGGATCACCGGTGAACAGGTACAGAAAATCTGTGGGGAGGGCTAAAGGTTGAAACATTACGATAAGAGCGCCATTCCGAAAAAGGGTACACAAACCTAAGCCCCCAAAAAGCGGGCGAAAAAGAAAATATGTTCGATGGATTAGGACGAAGATGGAGCAGTCACTAAATATCCTTGGCGCTGCAAAAGGTAGACAGCTTCTTCCACAGAAACTTCTCGGTGAGTAGGAGGACGGTCATCCTTGCGGTAAAGCTCAGGATCGTAGGGTTCATTTTTCTTGAGCATATTGTAGATGGCTGTCAGTAGCATCCTGGCAATGGCAATGATTGCTTTCTTATGTCCCCGGCGTTTTTTCAAAGCGAGGTAACGGCGGCGGACTTCAGGAAACTGTTTGGCCCGGACAGCGCCCAAAGCACACTGGACGAGCAAAGGCTTGATATAAGTCCCGGCGCGGCTGATCCTGGTGGTCTTTTTCTTCCTGGCGCTTTCATTGTTCTGCGGCGTAAGCCCAGCCCAGGAGCAAAGGTGCTTCGAGGTGGAGAACACAGACATATCCACGCCAATTTCTGAGATGATGCCAATTGCGGAAAAGGCTTGGATACCTGGAGCCGTAGCAACAATGTTGAGTTGAGGGAGATATTTCTCAGCGGTGGTCAGGGTCAGAGATTGCAGGTTGAGCTTGCACAGTTCCAGGGCATCCATGTGGGAACGGATGATGCGGAGCTTTTCAGCCTGTTCAGCACACATTTCTCCGTCCACAGCGGCCTGGATCTTTTCAACAGGGGTTTTGATATGCTTGTTAAGATATGGTGCCACGTCAAAAGGCTCACTGCTTTCCAGCAGACGGGTCGTAATCGCGGAAGCCGCCTTGCCAAAGACATCAGAAAACACATCGTCCAACTTGATGTTGGAAACGGTCAGGCAGTTCTGGGCGCGGTTTTTCTCCCCGGAGGCGAAATTGGTCAGTTTCCAATGGTAGCGCATCAAATCCCGAAGTTGCCGGATATCTGCCGGAGGGATAAAGCTGCCAGACACCAGATCGTGCTTGAAGATGTCGGCAATCCATTTGGCGCCCTTCTTGTCAGTTTTCTTTCCCCGTATCGCCTTGACGTACTTGGGGTGGGTCAGCACGATGCTACAGGTGGTTTCCAGGATGTTGTAAACGGGTATCCAATACTTCCCGGTAGATTCCATGCACACATCCTTACAGTGGTTCTTTGCCAGCCAAGCAGCGCACCGGCGCAAATCATTGGTGAAGGTAGAAAACCGTTTGCTTTGGTACGTTGTAACACCCTGCTCATTTGTAGTAGCGATACACGCCACGATAAAAGTTTTGTGGACATCCATCCCGCAGCAGATGGGGTAAACGATTTTGAGCATAACACATCCCCTCAGAAAAGTATTTGAGGAGAACAGGCAGGGACTGGACACTCACTGAAAGATTGAAGTAGTCCGTTTCTCCAAAGATAAGGTTACAGGGTTCAAAGCCCTATTTATTAGTGCTTGAAAGGGCGTCCGGCACACATAACTATTCAGTCCAACGTTACCGCTGGGCCTACTCACCTCCACGTGCTCTGTAGTGTGCCTGTTTCCTCAAATATATTCTAACAAATTACGACTTGCTGCGTTAGAGGCACCTGTGTTTCATCCTTTTTGGTGCCTTTCTGCGCAGCGGAAAGGAATGGTCATAACTATGGCTGAAACTGCTACGGAATCTGTTTATGAACTGCCGGAGAATCCTGTATATCATGAGGATATTCCGAAGCTGACACAGGATGACTCAGTAGATGCGGATGAGGTTGTTAATCCGCT